>DATHCB010000051.1:0-6827 GCA_035319765.1 Bathyarchaeia archaeon | reverse complement strand
CATGAAACCCGGAGAAGGCCTATGCACGGACATGCGCGCGGTGCGCAAGGACTACTTTCTGGACCACGATCACAGCGCTTATGTGGATCAGTGGGACTGGGAAAAAGCCATAACAGAGAAGGAGCGCAACCTCAAGTACCTAACGGAAACCGTGGAAAAAATCTGGAAAATCATCAAAGGCGCCGAGAAGCAAGCTCACAAACTCTTCCCACAGCTGAGCACTGACAAATATCCAGATCTTCCAGACAAACTCACGTTCCTCCACGCCGAGGACATACTCGACAAGTACCCAGACCTTCCGCGCAAACAACGCGAGACAAAGACCCTACAGGAGTATCCTGGAATCTTCATCTACGGAATAGGCTGGACCCTCAAAGACGGCTACCCACACGAAATGAGAGCAGCAGACTACGACGACTGGGTCACAGAGACCAAATCAAAAGACGGTAGACTAATGCATGGTCTCAATGGCGATATACTCGTCTGGAACCCAGTGACAAAAAGACGCCACGAACTGACTTCAATGGGCATACGCGTCAACGCAGGAACTCTCAAAAAGCAACTCGAGTTAACTGGTCAAATGGATTTCCTCAAGTATCCATACCACCAAGCTATACTCAAGGGTGAGATTCCACTAAGCATCGGAGGCGGCATAGGACAATCACGCACTCAGATGGCAATACTCAAGAAAGCCCACCTAGGCGAAGTCAGCGTCACAGTATGGCCAAAGATACTCAAAGAAATGGGCCAAAAAAGAAACATCACTGCTCTCGAATGAAAGTCGCAAGCTGAACAATCGTTTTAGTACTCTGGCAACTTCGCACAATTGTTTCAAGTGGTAGTTCGAATGTTAGTAGCCATTTTCAATCCTTGCATAGGAAAAGGGCCGCCTAGATCTGCTTCTGGAAAGAGTTATTCTTGGCAAGGGTTGTATTGCATTTGCGAGAGGACCTGACATGAAATTGCATTTCCGAACTCTTTTGCTGAGCGATTCGAAATGGTTAACGGAGCTGGCTAACGATCCACAGGCGGCAAAATATATGCTCAGCGTTTACCCTATCACTCAGCACGAAGTTGCGGAATTTCTAAAGAAAGACTTAGAGAGCAACGAAGGCAAGCTTATCGCGGCAGAGTTGAACGGTGAACCAGTCGGCTGGGTGAGTCTTTGGTGGCGATCTACTGGAAGAGACAGACACGTTGCATGGCTCGGGATAAGCGTAAGAAGTGAACATTGGGGCAAGGGGGTAGGCAGCGGGCTAATGCAAGAGGCTATCAGAGTTGCGAAGGAGTTGGGATTCCCCAAATTGGTGCTCGGTGTATTCGACGGAAATGAGAGAGCAATGTGTCTCTACGAGAAATTCGGGTTCAAGAATGAGGCTTATGAGACGGATGAAGTCTGGATTGGCGGTTCGTGGAGAAAAGGCTTCATGATGGGCCTAGAGCTTGCCCAATGCAAACTTAGACTCAAAACCAGCCAAATTGAGCCGAACGCAAAAAGGCGACACATGGCGCGCAAGGCCACCATAACGACTAGGCAGCTTGAGGACAACGATTTGGATGAGGTTAATAGGCTACAAAACTGTCCTGATTCCACAAAGTCTAGCTTTCGGGTTCCGCCTATAACTAAGGAGCAAACTAAACAGTGGTACGAAGGAATCAAGGCTCAAGAGAATAAATACTGTCTCACATGCTTTAACGGTAACAGGCTCGCAGGGTACCTTCAGTTCAGGGCTCTTATGTTGCCTTTTCCTCGCTTAAAGTTCGAGGAAATCATAGTGGACGCAAACCAAGAGCCATACGAGACCGCGACCGCTCTTGTCTCGGCGATCAAAGGTTTCAAAGAAAGATACTGGTACCACGGGATTACTGCTTTTGTACCAGAGACAAGCAAGCCAATCATAACAGCCATTGAGAGTCAAGGGTTCAAGAAAACAGGAGCGATGAAAGACTATTACTTCATCGAAGGATACTACGTGAATTCCGCAGTTTACGAGTATTTATGAAAAGAGTGCAAACTCGACAGAGCAGATCATAGCGCGCGCCAAGCACAAACTAACAGCCATAAGACCGAGATCGGGCCTAGGACAAACCTAGGTCTTGAACTGGTCGACTTCTTCTTGTATCGCTTTTTGAACGTCCTTCTCGGACGCCGGGCCGAGGAGTTTGATTTTGCCGTTTATCATGAGTTCAGTGGTTCCGAACTTCTTTATCGTCTCAGGTGTTATCTTGATCTCTACTATCTTCACCTTGTCGCCGAAGCCTTTCGCCACTTTCTTGACCAAGCTGTACATGTAAACTCCAACTGGACAGAAGAAATTGTTGAATAAGGTTACTTCCACCTTATCTTTCGAAGGTTTGTAGTTCGGTTTCATGGGTTCTGCTTCGACTTTCTGCTTCAGTAAGGGGAAGTACATGAGTTTGAAGGGCTCATGTTCCTTGATCACTGTGAATCCTTGCTTCGCGAATAGTTCATGGTGCATGAATTCCTTGAAGCTTGTTGCATCTACTAATATGCCCTTATACCCTTGCTTCCTGAGGTCATCCTTCATGTGGTCAAACATCGTTCTCCCATGTCCTTTGTGCTGATAGTCAAGTAGCATCTCGGTGCAGTAAATGTAAGCCACTTTGGGCTCAATCTTGTAGGGAATTAACGCCTTTTCCGAGCTCTCCCAGTAGATATGACCGACTACTTTGTCCCCGTCAAGGATGTGGTATCCTTCAATGTGTTTGCCGAGGTTGTCTCTGAGCCATTTCTTCGATTCAGGCAAAGCACTTGCCCAAGAAACGCCAGGCGGAGTTTCTTTCATACAGCAATAGCTTGATTCTATGTCATCTAAGGTCACTTTTTTTACTCTCGTGGGACCCACCAAACTATCTTTTGCTTCTATTAGCCTCTTAACACTTTAGACATCGGCAAGAGTAGTGTGCAAAAACGAGAGCAGCTTCAATAAAAGCCTCCGGTTAGTAAGGCTTGAAATCGGTTGATAGTCAACTCTAAATAATCCTTCGTTACAACTGTAGATGAAGTGAATAAGAATTGACAGCGCCGGCTCAACGTGTTAAGAAACCCAAACTACCCAAGAAACGGATCTTGAAGAAGAAGCAACTAAAGAGAAGGTAACTGAAAAACAGCAAGGCTCCTAAGACTCCGCGTGAGGGAAATAACAAGGGGTTGCATTCAGAAAGCAAGCTAGCACACGCCAGCGGCATAACTAATAAAAGTGAGACTGCGTTTCAAACATTTTGGGATGATGTGAGGCGACGGCGTAGAGCCAATTGCAATGAAAAACGCTACAAACGTCACTGACCACACATCTTACGGCAGATTTTTGGCACTTCCATTTTATGTTCGCAATGAGTTTTATTTATGATCGGCGGTCTAGTGTCCAGATTGGGAAACATGAAGACAGCAAAGGCCACAAGAGTTGCAGTTCAGAGCGCGGCCCGACTAGTGAGAAGCGGCGGAGTGATAGTTTACCCAACCGACACTGTATACGCGGTGGGCTGCGATCCGTTCAACGAAGACTGTGTGAAAAGACTATTCAAGATTAAAGGGGAAAGAACCAATCCATTCCCAATTTTAGCTTTTGGAATCGAAGATGTTGAAAAAATCGCCCAAATCACAGATGAAGCTTTGAAACTTGAGAAGAAGTTCTGGCCAGGCCCACTGATGATGGTTCTGCACAAGAAACCTTCTCTTCCAAATATTGTTACGGCTCGTCTGAGCTCGGTCGCGGTTCGTATTCCAAACCATGATATTGCGCTTGAACTTATTCGTCAATGTGGAGGTTTACTCATAGGGACGAGCGCCAACAAAACAGGAAAGAAACCTCCACGAACCGCTCTGGAGGCTGCCAGACAGATAGGCGAAGAAGTCGACCTCATACTGGACGGCGGAACGGCGCCGATAGGTGCATCGTCTACAATAGTTGATTTGACGGGAGATAGACCTAAAATTCTGCGCGAGGGACCAATAAAATCGGACGAATTGCCAAGTGCCTGAGCTTGCGAAAACCTCTTAAAACCTTTCGGTTCAATATAGCTTGAGGAGAGCTGTATTGCTCAGGAATTTTAATCTCCTCGTAACGACGGCTCGTGGAAATGAGGAAGACGCCTCAGCGGAAATCTGGTACCTATTAGGCGAGATAGGCGACATGGCTGCTAAGGTTGACAAAACGGGTATTTCCGGCATAATAGCAGCGAAGACAGCTTTTGATCCGTTAGAAGTCATCGAAAAGCTTCGTGGGTTACTGAAAGAGCGTCCGTATGAATTCAGGTACTCCTTCCGTATAATCCCAGTGGAGAAAGTCGTTCGCACGGATGCTGCTGAGATTCAGAGAGTTGTTACAGAACTCGCGGCGAGAATCAAGGAAAACGAGACTTTCCGTGTAACGGTTGAAAAACGGCACACCGAAACCTCGACCAGAGACTTGATCGATGCTGCCGCAACGAACATAGAGAGAAAGGTGGACCTCAACAATCCGAACAAGGTTGTACTAATAGAAGTCGTGGGCGGTCTCACAGGCATCTCGATAATAAAGCCAGAAGAAATTCTGGTGACGTCAAGGGAGAAAATCTAGGGATAATCAACGCTGAGTTACTAGGAGGGCGCCATGTTCAATAACTAAATCTACGAGAGCTTCTTTTTCGAGTCCTTTCTTTTGAAGTTTGGCCCCAAGTTCCTTGTCGGAAATGTGGAAAAACCTTCTTATCTTATCGAATTTCTCTTGATCAATCTCTATGATGCCATCGTCAGGCTCTCCAGAGATTAGCTTTTGAACGATTTTTATGGCATTCTCAGCAGATCTTTGACTCTTGGTGATAATGAGCGCAGCGATGTCTTTTGTTGTCGATTTAATTCCCATCGTCTCTGTTGCTTTTGTTATTTGTCGTTGGGCAGAGGCGTACAGAAGAGTCTCCATGGCTGGGTTGTTCGATATGTTCGTCTTATTCTCCAAAGCGGTAAGCGCGTTTAATGCTGCAAAATAAAGATGCTGCCAAGTAGCGATCAGTTGTGCGTCGAAGAACTGGACGGCAACTACATTGCTTAACTCCTTGCGCACTGAAATGAAGAAATTGTTTACGTCGCCAATCTTGGCATTCTTAAAGCCCGAGATCGCAACGTACACGTTGAATTCGGCTAAGCTTCGAATCACGTTCTCACGCACGCACTTTTAGGGTTGAAAAAGGCTGCGAAGGAAGATCTTTCCTTTTCCTAAGGTTCCTCCGTAATTTGTGGTCGTTATCTTCGATACTCCGCTGACTTTCGTGGCGTTTTCTATGCTAGCTCTCATCGCTCTGCTCACGTTCTCTAACGTTAGTCCGCTTACGATGACTTCGTAAACGCATTTTACGTCAGCGGAGATCTTGCTACCCTCATTTCGCACCAAGCTTGGACAGTATGCATCGTTCGTCGTGGCTACGGCGTCTTTGTAGTTTTTTCCTCCAACCTTTGTTCCTGAAGCCGCAAACTTGCCCACAACATAAGGCACCGTCTTCACGCCCTCAACAGCCAGCTCGGCAGCTTCAAGCGCAGCTTCGTCCGATTTCGCTAGAATCAGAAACATTCCGCCAGCTACTCCCTTCGTTATGCCGAACCTCTTCTCAACGTGAAAGTACCCGTCCATCCGGGGAATCCTGAAAACCTCCTTTCCGAAAGCCTTCGTTTCCTCTTCGAAACCATCTCCGAAGGTTTGTATGATCGTACCCTTGATGTCCACAAATTCCTGAACCATTTCGGAAGGCATCAGATCAAAAACGTTAGTCTTAGCGTATGGCATTATGCCTTTTCTTATTCTTATTATGAACCACTCTTTCAGCGGTTCGATCTTCCTGTCGAGAAATTGAATCACGAAACCCGGCCTCTCGTCTGGGGTCTGCTCAGGATTAACCTCAGCTTCTATGGAGGCTTCACAAGGGGGAATAGTGGCTGATCTACCAAGACCTTTGGCTTCAAGAGCTGCCTCTAAAGCCCACTTTCTGTTCACCGAAGTTACGAGCAGCCTGGCAATTCGCACAGTAAAAGTCTCGCAGAAAGTATCCTCAACTGCTACTCCATTAACCTCAAAGTCCATATTGTAATCTCATGCTCCTATCAAAGCTCTCGCTCTACTCTTCGTAGATCACATGACAAACCGTTTATAGAGCTTATCATTCATCCTCGCGGGGGTCTAAGTGTTCTTGAGGAGATTTTGTGCCTTGCTTAGTACTTGTTTGGCGCTTTTGAATGTTAGTCTGTCCATTGCTTGTTGGTAGTTCAGCCATTCGTAGCCGATGTGTTCAAAAGACAGAGTGACTCGAGTTTCCTTGGTTTCGACAAGGTAGAGCGTGACTCGCTTTGAGATTGTTTTGCCCCTCGCTCTGTAGAAATAATTGATCGTTTCCCTGAAGCCTCTTATGAAGTTGGCTTGCGAAATGCCTGTTTCTTCCTTCAGTTCTCGCATGACAGTTTCCTCTTCAGTCTCGTTCGGTTCGACATTACCTTTAACAAAGTCCCAGTGACCCCCTTCATAATGTAAGAGAAGATACTTGGTCTCCAAATTTCTTGTAAACACCACAGCTCCACACGATGTTTCTAACTGCATGGCTGATTACCACGCTCAGTAACATTTTGTGGTACCGCTATTTATGACGTGCGCGTTCACAAAAGATGGGCACCCAGGCAGAAGAGCACACTCAAAGACACAGGAGGCGAACTTGAGACCAGACAGCCACGTCAAGAGAGATTACAACGACTGAAAAAACAGTAGGTATAGGGGGGAGGTGTCTAATGCGATGAAGTCCAAGTCATTAGACTGGGCCTTCTTATTCCTAGCTAAAATTCGCAA
>DATHCB010000050.1:0-6005 GCA_035319765.1 Bathyarchaeia archaeon | reverse complement strand
GCGTCTTCTTGTTGGCGCTTATGTTCAAAGTAATAGTCTGGCAGGTCTAATGGACCGACTGTTAGTGGGCGAGCTGGGTCGAGCTTGAAGGGAACTGCGTTGCCTTCGGTATCTGTCACGAGGGGAAATTGTCTAGTGCCCACGAATTTCCTAACTTCCTCGTCGGGCAGCACTTGAATTTTCTCCAACGTGTGACTTAAGAAAAATCCGTCTAAATTGATCATCACAGGCGTCAGCAAGGCAGGGTGTTCGGCTATTCGGAACGCTTGTATGACTGAGTCATAAGTCTCTTGGGCATTCTCTGCCCAGATTTGAATCCAGCCGCTGTCGCGTTCAGCCATGGCATCGGAATGGTCGCAGTGAATATTTATCGGTGCAGATAAGGCTCTATTGGTAACTGCCATCACAACGGGCGCTCTGCAGCCGGCTGTTACGTAGACCATTTCGTGCATTAGCGCGAGTCCGGCTGATGCTGTGGCCGTGAAGGCTCTGGCGCCCGTTAGCGAGGCTGTCAGAGATGCGGTTAGAGCACTGTGCTCTGATTCTGTACAGACAAATTCCGTGTCAACTTCGCCGTTGGCCACGTACTCGCTGAATTTTTCTACGATTATCGTTTGGGGGGTAATAGGGTAGGCAGCTACGACATCTACGTCTGACTGTTTAGCCGCCAGAGCGACTGCTTCGTCTCCGTTCAGTGGAAGAACTTTCTGCTCAATCTTGGCCATCTTATTCTCCTCCTTCAACCACCATCTTTATGGCTTTCAATGCGCATTCGTTCGCGCAAATACCGCAGCCCTTGCAATAGTTGTAGTCAAATTCTATTTCCTGGTTTTCCCTGCTCCATTTAATGGCCGCGTCCGGACAAACCATGTGGCAGAGTAAGCATTTAGTGCATTTCTTGGGGTCGCGGACTGGTCTGAATGTTCTCCAGTCGCCGGTTTGATAGTCTGCAGCAGGTTTCCAGCAGACCCCTGCGGGTGAGATTTCTTTCCAACTCTTTTGTTGTGCAGTCATCCCTGTCTCGCCTTCTCATATGCCTCTTTGATTACGGCTATGTTCTTCTCAGCCAAATCTGGCCTCTCTTTGAAGCGTTCCTTGATAGCTTGCCCGATGCTATCGAGGCCTACAAGTTTCGTTGCGCGGGTTGTGGCGCCAAGCATGACGGTGTTTGTTATCGGTGCATTCAAAGTTCTTATTGCGATTTCTGTTGCGGGAACTGTCCAGACTTGATGTTTTTCAATATTCAATCTCTTGCGTAATTCTTCTGGGCTCTCTCTGGAGTTTACGACTAACGTTCCATCGTCGACTAGTCCTTCGTCAACTTTTACTGTCTTTAAAAGCGTTGGGTCAAGAACGACAACAACGCTTGGATCGTAAATGGCACAGTGGAGGTTGATGGGCTGATCGCTTATTCGCGTGTAAGCAGCCAAAGGTGCACCCATGCGTTCAGGACCGAACTCTGGAAAAGACTGGACAAACATGCCCTCGTAAATCGCTGCTCTCGCAAGCAGTTCGCTCGCTGTCCATGCGCCTTGGCCACCTCTGCCGTGCCAACGTATCTCTTGTAAGTATGGCATTCTATTAGGCTCACCTTTTTATTGGAAGCAAATTACATCATTTTTTCTCCGATATACATGTTTCCCTGAACATTGGTGTCTTTGCGAAACGCTTTTCCTTTAGCAGTGTTATCTGTTACATTCTTCACCATGAATCTTGGTGGAGGCAAGCGTTTACATGACCAGCGTGGCGAAGACAGAAAAGAAAGAAAGGCAAGCGAAGATAGAGATTAATGAGTATTTTTGCAAAGGATGTGGGCTTTGTGTGAACACTTGCCCGTTGCATCTCATCAGGCTGGCTAATCGTGTGAGTCCCCGCGGCTATTTTCCTGCTGAATGCATCGATCCAGATGAAAAGTGCACAGGTTGCGCCCTTTGTGCCACTATGTGCCCGGATGTAGCCATTGACGTTTTTAGGACAAAGAAGAAAGCTGGAGGTACCATGTAGTGGAAAAGCTTTTCATGACTGGAAATGAGGCGATTGCCGAGGCTGCGATTCAGGCGGGTTGCAGATACTATTTTGGTTATCCAATAACTCCCCAGAACGAGATTCCAGAATATATGTCCCGACGACTTCCAGAGGTTGGTGGTACTTTTCTGCAGGCTGAAAGCGAGATCGCCGCGATTTACATGGTCTTCGGTGCTGCTGGCGCTGGTGCAAGAGCTATGACTTCTTCTTCAAGTCCGGGAATCAGCTTGAAACAAGAGGGCATTTCATACATTGCAGCCGCTGAGCTTCCCTGCGTGATTGCCAATATTATGCGCGGAGGACCGGGACTTGGTGGGATTCAGCCTTCGCAATCTGACTACTTCCAGGCGACTAAAGGCGGCGGTCATGGCGATTATCATCTGTTGGTGCTTGCGCCATCTACTGTGCAAGAGGCCGTTTCTCTCACGATGGATGCATTTGATCTTGCGGACAAATACCGGAACCCAGTAATGATCTTGGGCGACGGCTATATTGGGCAGATGATGGAGCCCGTAGTATTCGAAAAGAAGCCCGTGTCAGATCTTCCCGAGAAAGAGTGGGCACTTACGGGCGCAAGAGGGCGTCCCTCTAATTTGATTAAAACACTTGACTTGAACCCAGTTACTTTAGAGCAGCGTAACTTGAAGATATACAGCAAGCTCCAAGAGATGACAAAAAAGGAAGTTCGAGCGGAACAGCATTTGACTGATGATGCTGAAATTATCATTGCAGCCTATGGTACAGTTGCGAGAATTGCGAAAACGGCCATCCAGGTTTTGCGGAAGGAAGGGGTTAAAGTTGGTCTGATTCGACCGATTACGCTTTATCCATTTCCTTACAGGGCATTCGAGGACATTACGAGGCGCGTTGACAAGATTTTAGTCGTAGAGATGAGCTTGGGTCAGATGGTTGAGGACGTCAAACTTGGCGTTTGTGGCAGGGCTGAGGTGAGTTTCTATGGACGAGTCGGCGGCATGGTGCCGAGTTACGAGGAGATTATCGCCGAAACAGAGAAACTCGCAAAGAAGGCTGAATGAAAATGGAAACGAGCGAAATGGAACGAACCTTCGAAAGGCCACGAACACTACGTCCGGTGGTAACACACTACTGTCCGGGCTGCGGGCATGGGATTGCGCATCGTTTAGTTGCAGAGGTGATCGATGAATTGGGGATTCGTGAACGGACTGTAGGCGTGGCTCCCGTTGGGTGCTCAGTGTATTTGTACAATTACTTGGATATTGACATGTACGAAGCTGCACATGGACGTGCGCCAGCAATTGCGACTGGCTGTAAGCGAGTGCATCCAGAATTGGTTGTGTTTACTTACCAAGGCGACGGCGACTTGGCGGCAATTGGGACTGCTGAGACCGTGCATGCCGCTGCACGTGGTGAAAAAATTACGACGATTTTTATCAATAATGTCATTTATGGGATGACAGGCGGCCAAATGGCACCCACTTCTCTCGTGGGACAGAAAACCACGACCACACAGGCTGGGCGGCTGGCTGAACGAGCAGGGTATCCGATTAGAATGTCCGAATTGCTTGCCACTTTGGATGGTTCGGCATACATTGCGCGCGTCGCTGTCTCTAGCGCAAGGTACGTTGTTCAAGCCAAACGGGCGATTAAGAAAGCATTTGTGGTGCAGTTGAAGGGTTTGGGTTATTCTCTGGTCGAGGTGTTGTCGCAATGCCCAACTGATTGGCACATGGCGCCATTGGAAGCTACGAAATGGCTTGAAGAGAATATGATGAGTTATTATCCCTTGGGTGAGTTCAAAGTTCCGAGGGGAGCTGTCTGATCATGGAACAAAAGCGGCATGTTTACACTAACGTGATTATGGCAGGATTCGGCGGACAAGGACTAATGTTCATAGGAAAACTCTTAGCTTATTGCGCAATGAAGCACGAGCTGAACGTAACTTGGATACCCTCATACGGTCCTGAAATGCGTGGTGGAACGGCAAATTGTACTGTAGTTATTAGCGATGAACCTATCGGGTCACCTGTGATTAATGCGCCCGAGGCTTTGATCGTTATGAACAATCCTTCCTTGGAGACGTTTGAGCCTAAACTGAAGGATCACGGACTGTTGGTTATGGATAGCACTTTGGTGACGCGCAAAATAAGGCGGACAGACATCGAAGTGCTTGCTATGCCTGCAGACGACATAGCTATGGAAATAGGTGAAAAACGGGCGGCGAACATGGTTATGCTAGGCGCTTATGTAGCAAGAACAGGGATAATATCCAAGAATGATATTGCCGACGGGTTCAAAGCGCTGTTTGGCGGTAAAGCACAATTCCTGGATGTAAACATCAAAGCGTTTGAAAGAGGAATGAATTACACTCAATCGTAGTTGCTTGGACTAGAACGATGCTAGTCGTCTCTGTAATCCTCTTCGGCGAGCTCAACCGACTCTGTGTCTCTCTCTTCAAGCATTAGGTCTTTCTTCTTCTTTCCGACTTTCATTTCTCTTCCAGCCATGAAAGCGCCTTCAGTCGCTGTAATTTCGTCGTCTTCTAGCATTTGTTCTCTTTCTTTCTCCTTGTAAATGTCCATTGTATCGATCTCTGGCTTCTCTTTTCGTTCCACCTCGTCAGTATCTACATGGGGCATTTTCCGCTTTTTTTTCGCCACAATATCACCACAAAAAATAGATTTCGCCTTGCTTAAAATTATTTTCCATGGCAAATTGCGACCCACATTTCCTCGTGGTTCCTCAAATCTCCTGAGACTGGAAAGAATTTTGCAAGTCGTAATCACGAGGAAGACCTTAGTTCTTAAAAACTACCCCCTCGCAAATAATCCCAAGGGTAAAATGAGATGACAGAGTGGCCTGAAATCTTACTAAAGTGTAGCGAGAATGTCCAAAAAAATGTTCTTCACTTGCTTAAGCAGCCTCAACGTCAAACCCGCTACGGAATAGGCGCTGGTGGAGACACAACTTATCGCATCGACCGCGTTGCAGAAGAGGTTATCGTAAACACGATAACAGATTATAGCATTGACTTTGTTCTCATCAGCGAAGAAGCTGGCATCAAGAGAATTGGCAGAGACCCTCAGCACTACGTCACGATAGACCCAATCGATGGCACGACAAACGCCCTCAGAGGAATGCCCTTCGTTGCAACGTCGATAGCTGTTTCGCGGAAACCACAACTTCAAGACGTCGAATACGCGATAGTGGCCGATTTGCATCACAATCTAACGTACACGGCTCAAAAAGACCAGGGCGCATGCAAGAATGACAAGAAAATCGTACCATCACGAAAAACTACTCTTGAAAACCTCGTCCTTGGCATAGAATTCGCGAGTAAAACCTCTCGACACATCGAGGTAATGGCGAAACTGCTGCAAAATACAAAGCACCCGAGGCACTTCGGTGCTGACGCATTGGAAATATGCTATGTCGCAGACGGCACTATCGATGGCTTCGTAGACATAAGAGGAAAACTTCGCATCACTGACATGGCGGCAGCTCAGCTCATACTAAAAGAAGCAGGAGGAATAATCACAACGCTAGGCATGAAAAGACTCAACATTCCACTAAAACCTACACAAAGAGTATCCTTCATGGCTATTGCGAACAAAACATTACATGAAAAGATTCAAGCACTACTCAACAAGGGAGCAACAAATAATCTTTGTTAACCTTTGTTGAACCCTACCCGGCACTGCTATTGCAAAGTAACAGGCAACGGACGCTGATCATTGCAGACCTTCACTTAGGATGGGAGGTCGCTCTCGCGGAAAAGGGCATACATGTGCCCTCGCAAATGCCGAAACTACTTCAAAGGCTTATTTCAGTCATTGAGCAAACAAGGCCACACATGCTACTATTGCTAGGTGACATCAAGCATACGATCACCAAAACGGCCACAGAAGAGTGGCGCGACATTCCAGACTTCTTTGAAACCTTAACTAAAAAAGTCGCCGATATACGAATAATCCTAGGAAACCACGATGGCAACCTTGAAC
>DATHCB010000049.1:0-6546 GCA_035319765.1 Bathyarchaeia archaeon | reverse complement strand
CGTATACGTTATGCACCCAGACAGTATTGGACAGAACGATGTTGGCACGCCTTGCGCTGTCACAGTCTTCACTGCAAACGCCCAATGGACACAAGAGACCAACGTGCAAGCCTCGCAGTGAGCCTCTCTTCCTTTCCTTTTTAGGCTTGACACAAATCCAGTTTAAGTTGTCTTGAATATCATAACTTAGTTTGTCTTGTTTATGTGTAGTACAGTTCTACGCACAAATTATCATATTTTCTGAGCTGCAAAGCCTTTGGCACGGAGAAAAAAGTAAAATGAAGAACATACTGAAAAGCAAAAAAGGGCTTAGCACGGTAGTCACTACGCTGATCATCCTCGTTGTCTCAGTGCTATTAGCGACAGTCGTTACTTACTACGCCATCAACATAACCACTAACAGAATGGCACAAGAATCGCTACAGATGTCGAACCTGCACGTTTGGTATAACACGACCGCACCAACATTGGGTGGGACCGGATGGGCTGAAGCCGCCTTCACATTGATAAATACTGGTGGTAAAGACGTTGTCCTTCAATCCATTACGACGCGAAGTCAAGCAAGCACTTGGAGCAACGTCTACTATAATGCGAGCAACACTTTGACAATCTCAAGTATTTCCCCGACCGCTCCTCTCAGCGGACCGAATGGAGTAGCGACTATTTCTGGCACGGCATCTAGTGTGAAGTTGACTAACGCCACTTACGCTAACGGTTCTACTGGAGTCATAACTTTGAAGGCAGGGTACACGCTTGTCGTCTACATAATGCACCCTGGCAGCATTGGACAGAACGATGTTGGCACACCTGTCGATGTCACAGTCTTCACGGCAAACGCCCAATGGACGCAAGAGACCAACGTGCAAGCCACACAGTAAAAGCACAAAATAGCCCGTACTCCTTTTTTCTTTTCCCGATTTTTTTATCTTGATTTTCAACGAGCTTGCCTAAATCGTATTTTATTTTAGATTCAGATTCTTAATGCGTAGTACACGGTTACGCACAAATCAACATATTCTGTTCTTGAAGAGTCTGTGTGCGTAGAAAGCTATGGGAGGCTGGAACTCCTGCTCCATAGGAAGCACTCCTGGAGTCCCCTCCCTATTTTCACCTGAGTCGTCTTGGGTGTACGCGCATGCAAAACCGAAAGACAACAAAAAAACGGTATCCACGGATATGCTGCTCTAGGAGAGCAATGGCTATTCCAATAACTTTCCTACTGCTTTTCGTTTCCTTGCTGCTCATAATCACAGCCACATACTATTTGGCGATGACAAATATTTCTGCCCAAGGACAAACGCTAAACTTTTCCGAAGCAAAGCAATCGATGATCGGACTAGAAAACACAGTAAGCAACGTGCTTTGGTCACCCGGTGCCTCCGAAGTTTATCTTATGAATGACTTTGGGGGAAACTTTGAGACGATACCAACGGCCAAGACATTGCTAATAAACATCACAGATGGGGTCCTTACGGACACGATCTTTAGCAGCCCCACAGGAGAAGCAGTTTACGAAATGGCAAATGGAGAACCGGGCGCAAATGGACTTTACCTAGAAGGCGATGCAAGAACCATAGTCAACAGCAGCGCTTCCACGATGACCCAACTTGGAATAGCCACGGGCGAAACCTTCCAAGAAATCATGCTTTCGTATCGCCCCCTAGCTTCCTCCACGATCACGGGTTCAAGCGTTGACAAACCAGTCAACACAGTGCAAGTTTACGTTGTAAGCATGAATCTCTCGCAAAGTCTCACTTTATCAGGCGCCTTCTATTTGAAGGCTCAATGCTTAAGTGTTGTTTCAAGCACCAGAAGTTACAATATCTCCTATCAGGCATCCGCGTTACAGGTGAACGCGCTTCTCGACGGCACAGAGGGGGCGGTTTCCCTTCCTATTTCCAGCAGTTCTTTTGGTGCCATGATAAACGTGGAAGTTCTTGTCTGCAACGTTAAACTGCAAACTGTTGAGGTGTGACACCGTGCCATCCACAATTCCCAGTTACATACAAATGTTCGTCGCCATGATAGCCGTGGGCACACTACTTATTTTCTCATTCAACTCGTACGCCGCAACACTGCGGTTCATACCTGAAACAGAACAGCTAGACAACCTGCTCAACTATGTGGCCGCAAAAGCCACCGAACTCATAGCCTCGACCCAAACAGGCACGGTGACCCAATTCTACCTGGATCTGCCCACGGGAATAGGCAATCAACAATACTGGATACGCCTGCAAAACAACACAGACCAATCTTGGGTAATGGGCGGCTTCGGCACAGACTGGAACATCACCAGTTCCTACGAAGTCTCTCTTCCAGGAAACTCGATAGCTACGGGTTACCTTCTCAGCGTCTACGAGCCCGTAGTTCTAAAAAGCTGGGTTGACGGCTCAGTTCGTCAACTTTTTCTAATAAGCTTGAGGAACCTTAATTGAAAGGGAAAGACGCAAAGAAGAACGGGAAATCCGGGGCAGAGCTTGAGGGACTTTCTGAAGAAGCGTTAGCAGGTTTTCTTGACCTCAAAAAGTGGAGCCCGCCAGAAGGATTCTTGGAAGTTGAAACATACCCGCTAAAGCCGCCATTCTCTTACGCGACTATCGTCCAGCACGAAGAAACCGCTGACTATCTCTACATCGTAGATGAACTGCCGCTAAACAGGGACGAAAGAGAAGCATGCGCCCGAATGCGAAATATCATTGAATACGAACTCAAAGCCCCAGAAGCAGACGAGACGCTGGCCGAATCGTTCCATCGACAAATGCCAGAAATCATAGAAAGCCACAAAAAAGCCTTGGAAATAACCACTTCAATCGGAATAAGGAAAATCCTTTACTATCTCGAGAGAGACATAGTCGGCTACGGGAAAATAGACCCTGTCATGTTCGACGAGGGTGTAGAAGACATAAGCTGCAGCGGGGTCAACAAATCCATCTTTCTCTGGCACAGAAAATACGAAAACATAAAGACCAACGTAATCTTCAAGGAGGAAGAAGAACTTGACGACTTCGTCATGCGAGTTGTGCATAAAGCTGGAAAACATGTCAGCCTTGCCTTCCCTATCGTCGATGTCACCCTTCCAGGAAAACACCGCTTAGCCGTTTCATACGGAAGGGAAACGACGCCTTCGGGAACAAGCTATACGATACGAAAATTCCGCAAAGATCCGTTCACAGTAATCGACCTGATCGAGAACGAAACAATCGACGAAAACATAGGCGCCTACCTGTGGCTTCTCATGGAAAACAAGATGTCAGTAATGATACTAGGTGCCACAGGAGCAGGCAAAACTACCGCCTTAAACGCGATCGCCTGCTTGATCCGACCAAACTACAAGATAATATCCGTTGAAGAAGTTGCAGAAATAAACCTGCCTCACGAAAACTGGACGTCCACGATAGCCCGTACTGGATTCGGCACAGAAAGCGAGGGTGAAATCAAACTTTACGACCTCATCAAATCTGCAGTGAGGCATCGTCCAGACCTAGTGATCGTAGGCGAAGTTAGGGGAGAGGAAGCCTACGTTCTATTCCAAGCACTCGCTACGGGACACGGCGGATTGTGCACAATGCACGCCGAAGACGTAGAAACAGCGATTAAAAGACTCACACAGCCTCCAATGAATATTCCGCCCTCAATTATCCCACTGATGAACTGCGCCATCGTAGTCAAACACGTCAGAACACCTATCTTCCTCGAAACAGGAAAACGCCTGTCAAGTCGCAAGTTCATCAGCATAAAAGAAATAAAAACTGCCGATTCAATCAACGAAGTTTTCAGTTGGAATCCAACCTCCGATATTTTCCAAGATAACGTTTCCAAAAGCTATCTACTGCAAAAAATCGCTAAGGATCTTGGCATCACTGTCGAAAGATTACTCGCCGAACTTGACCACCGTAAAAGAGTCCTCGTCGAAATGCTAGAACACAACATTCGAAACTATATTGACGTGAACAAGGTCCTTAACAAGTACTATCACAACCCGCGCACGACGCCCGAAGAATTGGCGAATAAACCCAACCCGTGAGGCAAAGCTTTGTCATTCTCGTTTTTGCTTGGAAAAGTGTTTGGCCGTTTTCTGGGACCATTAAAAGGAGGACAGGATACAGGCGAAGTTGAGCGCGAGCTTCCCTTTGCCGTCATGCTGTTTACTCTGATGGCGGCAAGCGGAGTTACAATTTACGATGGATGGAAGAAGATGCGTTCAATCAGTTTGCTGCCGAAATTTCAGAGAGAAGCAGATGAGGTAGTCCGACAAGTAGAAGTCTTGGGGTACGACCCACTAACAGTCATGTCTAAAAGAGCCGAAAACACAAGATCGAGAGTATACCGCGACTTTTTGGCTGGTTACGTTTCCTCAGTCCAGAGCGGTATAAACGTAGTCAGCTTCTTGAAGAACAAAATGCGTTCAATGTTCGAAGCCGAAAGTGCAGCTTCTAACCGTGCGATTGAAAGGTTGGGGACGCTTATTGAGGCTTATGCAGTCATGCTCATCGTCACTTTATGCACTTATATCTTGTACGTAGTAGTTTCCTCGAGCAGCTTATCCCAGCTAACTTCCGCCGCGGGAATACCGAGTAGTTCAAACATTCTGCTTTACCTCTTGGTCTTCCTAGCCATGCCAATGCTTTCGGTATTCTTCATTCTAATCGCTCAAACGGCAAGAAAAAGCAGTTTGATCTCGCTAAAAGAGTGCTACCGAAGGGCCTTATTCAGTTCTGTACCAGCAATAGGTTTACTGTCTGCTTTCGCACTGGTTCCTTCGCTTCAAACAGCAACCTCAGCCATAGGAATGACCGGCATCGTGACAATTTGCTTCCTAATCATATCAGTGCCCCCGTGGCTTAGTTACAGGAAAATCGCAGGGGTCAACTTTACAGCAGAAGATGTCCTGCCCAGTTTTCTCAGGGATGTCTGCGAGGCGAGAAAAATCGGTCTTTCGCCCGAAAAAAGCATAATACATGCAAGTAAAAGAGGCGCGTACGGAAGTTTCTCTGATCTTTTAGGCCTAGTGCGTAGCCAAATAGAGTGGGGCGTCTCACTTAAGAAAATATTTGAAAACATAAAGAAAAAGATCAGAAGCTGGTCGGTACTCGTCCACTTCTTTATACTGGTTGAGACAATAGAAATTGGTGGCGGTTCCACAACAGCACTCGAAATCTTGTCCGAATACAGCGAGAAAAGCAAAGACATCGAATCTAACAAGAGGGCAACGCTAAGGCCTTATGTTCTTTTAGCCTTTATTTGGAGTGTCCTAATCGCCCTGACCACAACGATCGTCGCCATGACCATTTACATTATTTCCAATATACAGATGCCAGGCATGAGCGGAGCCACACCAATCGGAAATGTGCAAGGCCAGTTGCTCATCTTATCATTAGGTATCATTCTTCAATGCTGGCTATCAGGATTCTTCATCGGCAAAATAAGCGAAGGATCATTGGCGGCTGGATTCAAGTACTCAGCGGTGTTAGCAGTAACTGCGTACGTTTCGCTCTTAGTGTCTCAGAACCTAATGATCGGTATGTATAAGCTTTAGAAGGTTCTTGTTATGCCAGCAACTTCAATCGACACTTTTTTCGCATGCTCTTTATTAGTTATCCTAGTCATCTCAGCGATGGCAGCGATGCCCAAAGTCATGAGTCCCCTCCTAGACGGATTAGCTGACAAAAACGACGCTGAACGCCTACAACAACTTGCACAATACATCGTGCTCAGCACAGGTAGCCCAGCAGATTGGGGATCCAATCCTCAAGTTTCTCCAACAGACTTCGGATTAGCCTCAAGTAACACCTCAACGCTATATGCATTAGATGCGGACAAGGTCACGAGATTAAACAGCCAAAATACTTACTACATAACTTACGCGCAACTGTTAAACGTATTGAAAGTCAGCGATATAGCCTTAAATATTAATATTCAGCCTGTCTTCAACACATCCATAAACTTGATCTCAAGCACTGATTACGGTAATAGCACGACGTATATTTTCGAGATCGCAACGCAAAATTCTGGATTGATCGTGGTTTCCGACGTGAATTGTTACCTAATCGTTGGCGACTTTGTGGCCAGTTCGACCTCTTTCACAAATTCGACTGGGGAATCAATCGTATCATTTGCCGTCCCCAATAGTGTGAATGTCAGCGGCTTATTGATTGTCTTCGCGAAGGCGCAGTCAAATCCAAGCATAGCTAGTTTCGGCGTCTTCTCGCTTGAAAACGACTCTGCGGTTCCCGAGTCAAGTGACACTTTCGCCACGCTTAATCCACTCGATAATCGATTAAACGCTTCTTTCAACTATCCCAACGAACAGACATTGGGCGCGTACGCCCTCTCGTACAGTTACTGGGCAAACCTAACTATGCTTTCCAACACGGCGCAGACGGCAGAATACTCTTTTCCGTGCTTTCTAGACCAGAGCATCACAGTTCTTGTCCTGACAGGCTTGAATGGGACAGAACCTTTCGCTCAGTGGGTAGCTTATCCGCAAATCCCATTAGACATTGGAGTGAATCTCAACTCATTAAACTCAGAGGGAAGCATCACGTT
>DATHCB010000048.1:0-16230 GCA_035319765.1 Bathyarchaeia archaeon | reverse complement strand
CGTACTGCGTAGATGGCCGCTGACATCGCGGCTGGTCCGCCTCCGACGATGGCTATCTCGTATTCGTGTGCTGCTTCCGGTTTGGTCGCCTTTCTTGCGCCTTGCACTTCGTGCACGGCTTCTAATTGCGCGTACGTTTCGGGGCTGGTGGCTTTCAGTATCTGCAAGTATGCGGCTTCGGCCGGTATGGCTCCTTCGAAGGATTGCGTCTCGTTGATTATTGTCTTCGGTACGCTGTACAGGTTGTACCTCTGCGCAAGATAGGGAAACTCTTGGGCCTCTACCATATCAGCTCGTATGTTTTCGTTTACGAATGCGAACTGATGCGCAACGTGCACCATTCTTGGACAGTAGGGACAAGTGAGCGTCACTAAAACTTGAAGATGAACTGGCTCTTTGACCTCCCGGACAAGCTCTTCAAGCTGAGGATCCAGGCCGGAATGTCCTGTTGAGACCATAATTATGTCTTCTAGGAGCGAGCTAAATTCGTAGCCAGTTGTAACACCGTAGAAACGGATTCCATAGTCTTTTTTTCCGGCCACGACTGTCGCCGGTATCTTGTCGATCTTGTAGCTCATTGCTTCATCGCCGTGCAGTACAAAATCGTAGACCTTCAGCTCCAGCTTGTCGGATAGAGAAGCTAGTTCGTCTAGGAGCTCGCGCTGCTGGGCGCATGAGGGACAAGCGTTCTCCTGCGTGAAGAATATTAGTTTCACCGGCGATTCTAACTTATCCAAAATCTCACTAAGCTGAACCTTCGTGCTTTCATCAATCATCGTTGACATAGCATTTCTTCCATTTGTCGAAACTTCGGCCAAAGGTGCCAAGTTTTTGTATTGTGCGCGTCGTCTATATCATTTTTGGCAACTCGGAAAAATTCCCCTCTTTAGCGACAGGTCGTACCAATAACTCTGATCGAGCTTGGTTCCTACAGATTGTGATAGCCCCCGTTGACCGACTTGATTCGACTGCTCTGAGGATGCTCCGAGTTTCTTCACATGTCTTTCTCATCGGACAATTTAGTAGTTTCCTCTCTGATCGTTATTCCTCTTGCCGTAAGCTCGTTGCGGAATCGTTTGAAAACCTCATCGTCCATGCCTAGCTTTTCGGGAGGAACCACGCCTTTTGTCTTGATTACCTTTTCAGCCAGCAACTGTGCAACGATCGAGGCTGGATAAGCCGTTGTCCTTGCCATAGCTGTTATTCCATATTCAGCATCGCACCGGTCAAGCAGATGATAAACGCGGGATGATAGCTTGCCGTCCTTAATGCCAGAGACGTCAACTCTCATAGCGACAATGTCACAAATGTCTGGTCTGGCCAGCTTATCTGTTAGAAGCTTGACTGCCAGTCTTCTCGGAGAGACCTCCACATTTTCAACCGTGACCTTTTCTTCTCCAAAGAATCCAAGATCCTTAAGTGCACTTATCTTCGAGGCGTGGCCAGGGTACCGGAGGGTTTTTTCCCACATGTCTGGCACGTTTTTCAACGTTTCTAGCAACGTTCTTAAGCCGTCGGTCAAGAAAGCTTCAAGCCTGCCTACGCCAGGAAAGTCAATCGTTTCCAGCTCGCTCAGAACTTCGGCATCCACTCTTTGGCCATCTCTAATAATTCTAGCTTTGCGAGTGTATTCGTCAATAAGGCTTTCAGTAGACCATGTTATCACGTATTCGAGGGGAGGAATCGGCTTCTCGGGGATGCCTCCTACCAAAATGTGGACTGAATCGACCCGATCGAAGCCCTTGATTGCGTGCCCTACGAGAATATTACTTATTCCTGGAGCCAAGCCGCAATCTGGTATAAGTGCTACGCCAGCCCCTGAAGCTCTGCTGTCTAAAGTCAAGGGATTTTCGCCCATGAAGGAAACGTCGACTAGATTCCTGCCAGCTTCAATGCAGCTTTCAGCTAACTTGTAAGCAAGTTTTCCTGGCAAAAATCCCAGAACTGCATCAAAACCCTTGAGCTGTCGCATCAAACCGTGCCGGTCCGTAACATCGAGCTTCATCGCCGAAGCATGACTCTTCCCCAGTCTTTCAGCAAGGGTCTCAGCTCTTTTCAATTCGTTGTCAGCAACAACAATCTTGTAATCAGTTTTACTGGCGAGATCTGCTGCGGCTACTGAGCCAATGTTCCCGCAACCAAGAATAAGTGCTCGCATAAAGCCCTGTAAGAGAACAACTTCATTAAAGATTATCCCTACGATCTCCAGCATGCTGTTTATAGTGAGCCCCTGAACAGCACCATCCCTTATTTTCGTATGCAGATTATTTCTAGTAACTGCGCGCACCTTGAAGGCTTGTGTGACAAGCGATCAAATGAACAAGCGGGGCAAGGCTTAATTTACCTATGACGCCAAGGCTTTAGCGTGACTTTATGAAAGCAGTGATTTTTGAAAAAGCAGGCATCGAGAACTTAGGGATTAAGGATGTTGCGATGCCTGAGGTGGGATCTCACGATGTTCTCGTTCGGGTCGAAATGGCTGGAGTCAACCCTGTAGATAGCTTTGCCATCAGTGGCAGAAGACCGGTCACTCCTATGCCCCACACGCCCGGTTCTGAATTTGCAGGCACCGCGGAAGATGTTGGACAGCACGTTGTTTCTATCAAGAAGGGAGATAGAGTGACTATCTACAGTCGGATCTTCGACAGCTTCTGCGACATGTGCACTTCAGGGAACGAAATGTTATGCAGGAACGGCGGCATATTCGGCCTCGCGGTCAACGGCGGATATGCCGAATACGTAGCGGTTCCCGAAAAAAACCTCTTCAAAATACCAGATAACCTAAGCTGGGAACTTGCAGCGAGTTTGCCAGTCGCCGCGCTTACTTCTTACCATGCGTTAAATGAGGCGCAAATTAGGATCGGCGAGTATCTAGTAGTCTTCGGCGCCTCAGGAAACACGGGTATGTTTGCAGTTCAACTAGGCAAGAAGCTTGGAGCAACCGTAATAGCAATCACAAGGAGAGAATGGCTCAAGGACTTCGGAGCGGACTACACCGTCACTTATGAAAACGCAAGCCAACAGATCAAGGAAATCACGGGCGAAAAGATGGCAGATATCGTACTCAATTCGCTGGGATCTGAAACCTGGTCAACAGCGGTTAGCGTTCTTGGATCCCGAGGCAGGCTAATCTTCTTTGGCACACTAACTGGCGGAAAAGTCGAACTAGACTTAGACAGGATTTACAACAGACAAGCAAGAATCATCGGCACGACAGGAGGCACCAAAAGAGAGATGCAAGAACTCATCAACACCGCAAGAATACTCAGAATGAAAGTCTGGAAGAAATTCACGCTCGAAAAAGTAGTCGACGCGATACGACTACTTTTCTCAAAGGAAAGAGACGGCAGAATTCTGTTAGAGTTCTAGCCAAGAGGCCAAAACCAAAACATAGACAAAAGCGATAGACTAAATTTTCTGTTCTAATCTAGCGGAGATCGCGCCTTTAAGCCGAGCAGAACCATCGATTTTTTCCTCGTGACGCCGTTGTCTTAATAGGATGAAAAATGCACTGCTAGTATGGGGTAGCTGATTTGCCCGTAGTCGAAGTCTCTGTGTGGGCTGGAATGAGTAAAGAAAAACAAGAGAAAAGTCGTTGAAGGGATAACGCGAGTGCCTGAGGACCTTGGCATTCCTAGAGATGCGGTCATCATCATTATTTATGAAGCCCCGAAAACCAACTGGGCGATGGGTGGCAGTTGCATTCGGAGAAGTTCGCAAACACTTCAAGTTCGAATTGAGCAACGCTTAAAGAGTGAGTTTTCGTTACCGATCTGAAGGATAAACCTCGATGGAAAAACCAAGGCGCATCGAAGAAGGCGTGTATAGGGTCCAGCTTGTCTTGCCTGAGTCGCTTGAGAACGAAAGAAGAGAACTTGAACTTTTCCTCCTGGGAGCTCAGAAGAGGATAGCCAATTTCTCCGAGCTACACGGCTGGAAGGATTTGACGCGGGAGAGTTTCTTTGATCTTGCCGAAATCTATGACAGAAAAGAGGCGTTCGACAGAGCATTAGCTAAAGTCGCAGGGGCTTCGGTACAAATCGAGTTTCCCAAGACCTATAGCGCTGCCCTGGAAAATAGAGTATTGATGGCGGTGTCGCCGGTTCTGTATTCTGAAAATTACCCAGAAGGGATTGAGAAAAACTCATATGAAAAGCTACTGGCTCACGAAATAGCTCACAGGCTGCACATCCGAATTTTGAAAGGAAACGAAGATGCAATGGGGCCTATATGGTTCTTCGAAGGTTTCGCCATCTACGCTGCTGACCAATTCTCACAAGACGAGTCCCCTCTTGAATCAGCCGAAATCCAGAGTATAATTTCAGCATCAACGAGAACAAGTTACAGAAAGTACGGGATCCTGTTTCGTTATCTGATCAAGAAAGTCTCAGTCGAGGAACTGATTGAGCACGCTGGAAAAGCAGATTTCGAGTCATGGCTGCAAGAAATCATTTGAAACTGTGTCGGACCTGCTGTGAAGAAAGCGTACACCTATCGCAAATAGGAAGAATGTTTCAAGGAAAGCATTCACACTTGCCTTAATGCAAATCTTAACGACTTTGCCGGACGCTGCGCAGGTGCTTCGATAGGTCTTTTTCTATTCGGCTTTTCCCATGTACACGATGGTTTTCAGATACAGTTTTTGGAAGTGTTCGCCGAAGGTGTCGTCGCTTCTTTCTTTTCGCATGATAAGTATCCAAGGTTCGAGTTTCTTCCAGTTAGAGATTATGTACGCCCCTAGGCGATCGACTATAACATCGACATCGACGAAGCCCTTGTTCACCAAGAAACCGACTTGTTCGAAGAAGGCTTCGACCTGATACGGATAATCGCTCACGTCCGATTTTCCTTCAAATTGCTGCTTGTATTCTTCGTAATCCTTGAATTGAAACTCGTTCTCCACCCACCTTAGGGCTTTGCGGAGCCTATCCGTTTCCGCCCACTCGAATAGCCTCATCGAGATCTCAAGGTTCCTATGCTTATCCATATGCCTGAGCTGAAGAACGATGAACAAAACAGCCAGAATGCCTGCAGCTGAAGAAACGACAGCAGTCCATTCGATTAGCGTCACCATAGTGCCCGAGACATCCACATAGACATTGCCGTTAATCTCTATATTAGAATTTCAGAACTTGAGTGACTTCATTGGTATAAAGCTCGCATTCATCCGTTATCCTACTGAAATTCTGATTGTCGTGCTAAAACGTATAAATACGTCCAATGTGTGTTCACTAAAGCAAGATGACCAAATATGCCCAAATTGTTGGCCTTCGTGGACATTTTCGTGGAGTCCGCTGAAATGGATAATGTAATCACGGCTCTTTCTAAGCTCGATAGTCTTGTTGATCTTTATGAGGTAACTGGTGAATATGATCTCGTCACTCTATTTCTGGCCGCTGATATAGAGGAGTTTCGAGACATTCTTAAGAACAAGATAATGAAAATCAAAGGCGTAAGGAGCACCGTCAGTTCAATCGTCCTCAAAGCCCACAAAGGGCCAAAACACGGAAAGCCCCTGCAATCAATACCTCTATCAAGTCAATAAGTCGACTTTAACGAGGTTTTTTGGATAGATACGCCTTATTGAGGCGATGTTTTGCTAAAATTGATCGAATCTGCGCATGGATGCTGGAACTACGCAGAGAGTTCATTTGAAGAAAAAACTGAAATGTCCGAGTTTGGAACTTCAGGAGTGAAAAGTGGTCCGTGGTGAGGCATGCTAACAGCTTGGGGGGCTCTGGAGTAGATGATAGACGCGATTCAGGCGCTTTCTGTAGTCCTAATTCTCTTAGTCATAATAATCATAGCTCGACTAATTGCCCCCTACATTACTGGCGTGTTTACCCGTGCCCGTAGCCGCCTCGACAGAGTCCTGAACCCCTTAGAGAACTCTATCTACAAACTAGGCGGCGTGGACCCAGAACAATCTATGGGCTGGAAGCAGTACTTCCTCGCCGGCCTACTGCTCAACATAGCTCAGATGGCCATAGCCTATCTGATACTCACCTTTCAAGGCAGTCTGCCTCTCAACCCTCAAGGCTTTCCAGGCCTGCGCTGGGATCTGGCTTTTAACACTGTAATCTCGTTCGCGACAAACACGAATCTCCAACACTACAACGGCGAGACTACACTATCAGTCTTCAGCCAGATGACGGCGATCCAGTTCCTTCAATTTACCTCAGCGGCAACTGGAATATGCATGGGCGTAGCCATGGTGCGAGGGCTCATCGTCGGCTCAAAGGGTCTGGGAAACTTCTACGTCGACTTCGTCAGATCCTTAACTAGGATCTTAATACCGATGTGCCTGATCGCCGCACTTGTTCTGGTCTGGATGGGCGTACCCCAAACCCTCAATGGAGTCACCGCTGTGACGACAGTGGAAGGAGCAACCCAATCAATCCTAGTCGGCCCGGTCGCTTCACTAGTGTCGATAATGCAGCTGGGCACGAATGGAGGCGGCTATTACGGAGCGAACTCCGCCTACCCATTCCAAAACCCCAGCCCATATTCGAACATCCTCGAGATGTGCCTGATGCTTCTCTTGCCGACCACGTTGATCTTCGTGTTCGGCGAACTGCTGGGAAAAAAGCGTGAGGCTCGTCCAATACTTATAGGCGCGTACGCTCTCTTCGGAATCGATCTCGCGATAGCGTTCGTTCCTTTGATCCCGTCAGGTGCAGGAATCGAAACGAGGATCGGAGGCTTCTTCTCAACTTTCTGGACAGTAGTGACAACTGCCGTGACAACCGGGTCAGTGAACACATCGCTTTCTGCCATGCATCCTCTAGCCATAGTCTCGGCCCTTGTGGGGATGATGATTCAGTCAACCCCGGGCGGAAAGGGCGTGGGGCTGATGTACATGATAATGTACATCGTGATAACTGTCTTTATCGTAGGGCTTATGTCGGGTAGAACGCCCGAATACCTGGGGATTAAGATAACAGGACGCGACGTCAAGCTTGTGATGGTCGCCTTCCTGATACATCCGCTCATCATACTCATACCAACGGTTCTCGCATACGCGACGGGAGCCGCTGCGGCTATAGGAGTGGGTACTGGCTCTGTGGGGTTCACGAAGGTTCTCTATGAATTTACAAGTGCTGCGGCGAACAATGGTTCTGATTTTCTGGGGGCTGCGGCGAATACGCCGTTCTTCAATATATCGACTGCGATCGTTATCTTCATTGGTCGCTATGGTCCGATTGGAATCTTGTTAGCGCTTGCCGGATCTATGATCGGTAGAAATAGAGTGACGACAGCTGGTCTGAAGACGGACAGTGTTCTGTTCTCTGTGGTTTTGGTCGGGAGCATTATCATACTTGTTGTGCTTACGTTCTTTCCGTTCCTGGCGCTCGGGCCGCTTCTGTCATTCTTCAGGGGGAAGATGAATGGCTTTGGGCAGTGATAAGAAATTGGAAGAAAGAGTCGGGGAGCCTGCCACTAGGCAGAGGCGATTGCTATTCTCTCGAAAGGTCTTGGTCGACTCAGTCGTACGCCTGAATCCGGTTTCAATGGTCCAGAACCCTGTCATGTTGATCGTTGAAGTTATGTTCTTCGTCGTGGCAGCGATGGCGATAATCCCACAGGCTTTTGTTCCAGTTGCGAGTTCCAATATGAGGGTTTTCTACGTCGAGGTTTCAATCATACTTCTTATCACCGTCTGGTTCAGTACGCTGTCTGACTCACTTGCGGAGCAACAAGCAAAGAATACAGCCAAAAGCTTGAGAAAGTTAGAGACCTCCGTGACAAGTAAGAAAATATTGACTGAAGAATGGATACGAAAGACTGTTTCCGTGCCGTCAGCTGAACTTCGTAAGGGCGATCTTGTCTTCTTGGAGAAAGATGACACCGTTCCTTTGGATGCTGAAGTGCTCGAGGGGATCGCGATGGTTGACGAATCGCTTCTCACCGGAGAATCGAAGCCTGCTAGGAGGGCGCCGGGAGACTCGCTCATCGGCGGGTCACGAATAGTGAGTGATTCCCTTACGGTTCGGGTCACTACAAACCCTGGGGAGACCTACATTGACCAGATGATAAAAATGGTCGAGTCGGCGAAGAGGCCAAAGACGCCTAACGAGCAGGCGGTAACCATCGTCTTAATCGGTCTGACGGCTATCTTCAGTATAATAATCATCTCTCTTCTTGGGCTCTCGATTACGCTGGGACTTAAGGCTGATCTCTCAGTGCTCATCGCGTTGTACGTTTGTCTTCTTCCCACGACCATAGGTGCCCTCTTACCAGCCATCGGACTCTCAGGAATGTCGCGGCTGTATCAGAGGAAAATAATTGCCAAATCGGGTAGGGCGATCGAAACAGCTGGAGATACTGACGTCGTCCTCTTGGACAAAACCGGTACTATCACGGTGGGAAATAGGCAGGCGATCAGCTTCGTGCCGTTTGAGGGCTATTCTGAAAGAGACGTGGGAGAAGCAGCGTTTCTGTCTTCGTGGCACGATGACACGCCGGAGGGACGTAGCATACTCCGACTTGCTTACGAGAAAGGGTTTGTGCCGAAGGAGTTGAACTCGCTCACGCTCTGTGATGTCTACCCATTTTCAGCCAGTACGCGTACGAGCGGCGTGAAGATAGTTCCACTTTCGGGTTTTGGGCCTCGGAAGATAGACAAATCTGGGCGCAGCGCTTGGAGACTGAGGAAGAAGTCCTCGATCGTGATGGGTAAGGAGGCAGCTTCCATTGAACCTGAGCTAGAAATAATTAAGGGCGCTCCCGGGTCAATCAAGGAGATAGTGACTTTAGTTCCCTCAAACTTCGAGAAGACTGCCGAAGGCATTTCTGCGGCTGGGGAAACCCCGATGGCCATTGAAAGAAATGGGAAGGTTGTGGGGATGATAAGGTTGAGGGACGTTCTCAAAGCTGGGATTAAAGAGAAGGTGCAGGCAGTTAAGGCGATGGGAATAAGACCCGTTATGATCACTGGTGATCAGCCGCTCACGGCGAAGAGCATCGCCTCGGAGGTTGGAATCAAGGAATACGTGGCCCAAGCTAGGCCCGAGGACAAGTATGGCATCGTCAAGCAAGAGCAAGCTCAGACCAGAATCGTCGCGATGATAGGTGATGGAACTAATGACGCGCCTGCGCTCTCAGCTGCGGACGTGGGGCTAGCGATGAACTCTGGCACTGAGGCTGCGAAGGAGGCTGCGAATATGGTTGACTTGGAATCGAATCCCGCAAAGATAATCGACGTGGTCATGTTGGGAAAACAGTTACTTATGACAAGGGGAGCCGTCACTGCTTTCAGCATAGCGAACGACGTTGCTAAGTATTTTGCAATCATGCCTGTCATGTTCGGTGCTACGATAGTGCAGCTGCAAGCTCTGAATATATTGCATCTCAGTCTCAGCAGTGCCGTTTTGTCTGCGCTCATTTTCAACGCAATCATTATACCTCTTCTAATTCCGCTTGCCATGCGAGGAATAACCTTCAAGCCTTCTGACACTATGACCCTTTTCCTGAGGAACACGTTGATCTACGGAGTTGGAGGCGTGATCGTGCCCTTCGTGGGAATCAAGCTGATAGACATTCTTATTTCAGTAATTCACGTCTAGGATTGAAATGACCATGACTTCAAAGAACAGAAAAATATCGAATTGGAGACCGATCGTGGGACTGGCGGTACTCTCCCTGTTGATGTGTGGATTGTTCTTCCCGCTTTTGATCACTGCTCTAGCGCAGGTGTTCTTTCCCTATCAGGCGGGGGGCGAAATAGTCCAGCTTAACGGAAAGTCGATTGGATCAAACCTCATCGCGCAGAATTTCAATCTTACTTCGCCGGATAGGCTAATCTTCTTTCAAGAAAGGAACGACTCAGCTTCAGGAGTAGATCCGGATATTACTCTACAAGACGCGTACTCGCAAATTCCCAGAATATCTAATGCAACCGGCATTTCGCAAGATTCGTTAAAGACTATCGTCAACGAGAATGAGGAAGGCACGTTATGGATTTTTGGAAGCCCATATGTGAACGTGTTAAAAGTCAATCTCGCACTCATAAAGGCATACCCTTCCAAATATCCAGGGTTCTAACTAATAGGACTACTATTGTTGTCGCCAAACTATTGGTGAGTTTCAACGGGGTCTCTACTTCATTCCTTTAAAACTATATCGGTTGTCTCCTTTCCCGTCTCAAATACCATGCATGTCAATGTTTTTTCGATTCCCTTTATAAATCGCAGTTTGTCTATGACGAATTTCCCGATTGACTCGACGTCTTTTTCCTTGACTTTTACTAGTATGTCCCAGTCACCTGTGATGATGTGAACTTCTTGAACCTCGGGGAGCGTCGCGATTTCTTTTGCGATTTTCCTTTGAGATAATGAGGCCCCTTCTTTCAAGGTGTAAGAAAAGGAAGCGAGAATGAAAGCCGTCGTCCCTCTTCTTAGTTTTTGGGCACTTAACACTGCTTTGTAGTCTTTGATGATCTCCAAGTCCTCCATTCTCTTTATCTTAGCAAAAACTGTGGTGACCGGAGAATCTATGGTCTGTGCTATTTCCTTAGCAGTCATTCTGCAGTTTTTCTGAAGCAAATCTAATATAGCCAGGTCCTTCTCATTTAGTCTGGGCTGCATGATTGTAATAATTACATCCTATAAATATAAATCTAGCTTTTTTTCGAATATTTCACGAAAGTTTTTGTGAAAAATTTATAAATTTCGGTGCCATATTGTGTTATTGAACATTTGATCGGATTATTTGGTTGGATTTGAGCGTGATTGAATGAGTAAGAAGCAGATGTCACGTCAAAAAAATCTAGAGGTTGCATTAGAGAGTTCGGTTGAGCTACCGAAGTCCTTGGAACAATTGTCTAATAGTGAAATTGAGAGGAGACGCTGTATCAGCAGAGTGATGACCTGTGTGCTGAAGCATCTGACCTCCAACTTTGTGAACAGGTGGTTTGAATGGCTACTTCCGGTCATATTCTCAAAGTCAACCGATCCACTGTGGCCAGATCCAGGAGCATCTATCGAGAAAAGGATTGAAGTGGAGATTTATGGATGTACCGTGAGGCCGACGTTGAGCATGATAGTTCACAAGATGATTGCTTGCTCATTAGCTCACCCTAAACTGTTCATACTGTCTCCAAACGTGAGGATTGAAAGAAGGGACAGAGCAAATAGTGGAGTGCATGCTTATGAATTCACGCAGTTAGACTTCGAAGTCAGAGATGCGACTTCTGAGGAGATCCGGAGTCTCGTTGAAGTGGTTCTGCGAGGACTAATAAGTGCGGTTAAGAGAAACATGCGAGAAGAACTGGTCCATCTGGGAAGATACGACAGCTTAAGAGTACCCGGAATTCCGTTCAGGGTTTGTGACAGACTGGCACTTGAAGAGGAGCATGGGAAAGATTGGGGAGCCAAGACAGTCTACCAGGGCGATGATCCGATATGGGTTGTTAACATTCCTAGAGAATTCTATGATTTCGAGGATTTCGCAAAGGGTACGTGGGATAATTATGATTTACTACTGCCAGGCTACGGAGAGGTGTTATCTGGCGCTAGAAGGGAGTGGGAATACAACAAAATGATCGGGAAGATGGAGAGAGACGGCGTGATGAAAGAAAACTACAGATTACTACTAACACTGGCCAGAGAGGGAAAACTAAAGCCTTCGGCGGGGGCAGGAATTGGCGTAGAGAGGGTAGTCAGCTGGATAGCTGGAGCCAAACACATAGGAGAGACACAGATGTTTCCAAAAATACCAGGCTTAGTCAACGAACTGTGAAAACAGCACATAAAGTTGACGAATCAAGCGAAATTTGCGTGCTTCGTGAAATTTACCTGTCTCATAAGATGAGAAGAAACCAAACATTATTGTGCAGGTTCGAACAAGTGTCGCTTTACGACTACATGTTTGGCAAGCGCTAAGAATCGGAATGCAAGTTATGAACAAATACCTGACAGTAAGGCGCATTGAATTCGTCATTACATACTTGTGTAACTCAAAATGCAGGCATTGCCAACTGGGCGAAGAAACGGAAAGACAAGGTTTCCCGAGCCACATTGATAAAGACATTGCGGTTGAAATCGTGAGAAAAGTCGGCAGGAAGTACAAGCCAGAGTCTATCATGACTTTCGGAGGCGAGCCTCTGCTATATCCCGAAGTTGTTTACGCCATTCACAAAGAAGCAACTCGGATGAGAATTCCAGTTCGAGACGTCATAACTAATGGCTTCTGGTCAAGGAGAGCAGGAGAGATTGAAGAAACAGCTTATAATCTCGCAAAATCTGGCGTCACTGAAGTCTCTATCTCTGTCGATGCTTTTCATCAAGAATTTGTTCCTCTTAAGATTGTTAAGAAAGTAGCAGAATCGCTGCTAAAAGCAGGGATAGCGCATGTATCGTGGAATCCATGCTGGGTAATCTCCAAGGATAATGATAACCCATATAATAAGAAAACAAGAGCCGTATTGAAGGAACTAGAAACTGAGTTGCAAATAGCCGAAAGCAACGGGAATGTCGCACAACCCGAAGGCAGGGCATTGTTTTGGCTGCAGGATTTCCTTCCTAAGAAAGTTAGAATTCCAGAGGAGAAATGTGGCGATATGCCTTACACCGAACGGCTGAATCGTGTCAAAACGATTAGCGTGGAGCCAGATGGCCGGGTTGCAGTTTGCAAGGATTTTCGCATCGGAAGCGCCTATGAGAGAGACATTATCGATATAATTGAAAACTACGACCCCTTCTCGATTCCTGAAGCAAGGGCAATAGTCGAAGATGGTTTAGGTGGATTAATGCGCTGGGCAAAAACAAAAGGCGTCAAGGCTGATCCAAAAGGATACTATAATGTTTGTGATATGTGCAGAGACATCCGAAAAAGAGCAAGACAGCAACAACTCGTTAAAGAATCTTCGAGGAAAACTGCGCGCGAAAAAACACGTACGATTTCAAATCTAGGCACTTGAAGCATCGACAATCAAGCTTTGCCTAATTGTGCACGTACCGAAACAGTTAACAATATCCGGAAAGATTCAACAGCCGTGTCGGTAGACACAATGGAAGAGAGCCCTCAATTAATTGTATGTGATCATCTGACCAAGATCTACGGCAAAAGCGAAACCAAGGCCCTTGATTCAGTAACCTTCTCCATTCCCTCCAGCGGCGTATTCGTGCTTATAGGTCGAAACGGGTCCGGAAAGACGACTCTCGTGCGTATCCTCGCGACTGAGCTTGAGCCGACTTCTGGGACGGCTAGAATCAACGGTATAGATGTCGTGAAGGAGCCTCGCGACTTGAGAGAAAAAATCGCCATCGTCCCTCAGGAGGCTCGAACAATACCTTGGATGACGCCAATGCAGACAGTGTTATCATACCTTCTTTGGAGGGGACTTGACTACTCCGAGGCCAAAAGGAGGGCCCTTGACTCCCTCGAGAGGCTCGGACTCAGCGCTTATAGCAAAACGTTGAACCGCAGGCTTTCTGGAGGGATGAAGAGAAAGGTCCTCGTCGCTACTGTCATCTCATCCGAGGCTGAAATAATCTTCTTGGATGAGCCCACAACAGGGCTTGACCCCATCTCGAGGAGGGAATTTTGGGAAATTCTAAAGGAGATCGGAAAGGATCGCTTCACGTTTCTTACGACGCATTACCTCGAAGAGGCCGAGCAACTAGCTAACGAGATCGGAGTACTGAATAGGGGCAGATTAATCCGGGTCGGAACTCTCGATGAGCTGAGACAGAGTGTCAATTACAACTACAGTATGAAGCTGCTCTCTAAACCGTCGTCTGATTTTCTCACACGTTTGAAGGGCGAGGTCCTAACTGGAAGAGATGGCAACGTTAGAATATTGACATCAGAAGAAGAAGCTTTTGCAATTTCCAGAGATCTCTCCAGAACCGGGTTTAAGTTCACTATCAATCCGATATCACTAGACGACATATTCTTCTACCTTGTCAATCAAGAAGGAGGCAAAGGAATCGGCGTCCCAGAAGAGCTTGAGACAGAAGAGGAGTAGGTCCAGCGAGATTCTGGCCGCCATACTCGTCAATTCCTTGTATGAAATGAGAAACTATCCCGTAGTTCTTATCAACACAGTCCTCTCCCCCCTCTCTTTCCTAGTCCTGATTACTTTTGTAAGTCGCGGTAGCCTCATAAAAATAGCCGTGGAGGGCGCGTTTATCATGAGCATGTTCTCCAGCGGCATGTCACTCCAGTCAGATCTCTCGCATCTGAAGAATGATTTCAAGCTTCAGGACATGGTCGTCAGCTCCCCCACAACATGGCTGACCTACATGTTCGGGGTCGCATTATCAGAGATCGTTTATTCAATTCCAGCGTTAACTGTGCTTGCCATACTGGCGAGTTACTTTTCTGTTCTGAGTGCTTCAGGTGTCTTGGAGTTCCTGGTTGTACTTCTTCTAATGTTTTTTGCTTCGATGGCCGTTGGCTATACGCTTTCAACGTTCTCAAGCGACATTGTTCAGAGCTTCGCGTTCACTCGGCTCCTTTCGACGCTTTTCTCGACGATTCCTCCCGTCTACTATCCGATAACTTACATCCCGCTTCCTTTCAGATACCTGGCCTATCTCTCTCCTACTACATACGCTGCACAGTTGGCCCAGAACGCTGGAGGATACGTGTCGCCATCACTTACGATGATAGTTCTCGACTGGGTCGTTCTGATAGCTGTGACCGTGACGCTCTTTGCGATAGCACGGAGCAAGGCACGCTGGAGAGAAATCTAGCACGCTTTAAGTCAAGGTCAATAACCATGCGATTTGGTCGTCTTATCTCGTTAAATGCACCATCAATCGACGCACAACACCTGTCACAAGTAATCAATTTGCCAGCTCATGCGATAGTTCCCCCAAGAACACATAAATTCGGCGCTTAGTTAGTCCAAAATCAATCACTGACGTTATCGTAGTAACAGGCGTTTCTGCCGTAACTGAGACTCTTGTCGTGTTCTCATTTACGGGCACCACATCGATCAGGAGCACTGAACCCCATGCCATTAGGGCTGTTTTCGTCTTTGCTTTAACACGATGCGTCTTTTCATCAATTTGCTCTATATTCAACTCCAAATGTTTGAGCACATTCTGAACGGCGATCCAAACCTTATCCAAGGAGTAATCCATCTCTACGGTCTCCTTCTCCTTGCGTAAATAAGCCATCTTTTTCACTCAAACCATTCAAACATAACTATTCATTTAAAAACCTCACCATTACTCCTACAGGATTCATTCGCCCACAAAACGTATTTAACCCGAAAACTTATCATCTCTCTTGAATATGAAATCAACTACTTTGGGAGCAAATGACTTTCTGATTATAGCCATTGTGCTCATAATTGTGGGCTTGGGAGTTGTGGTATGGGCGACGAGTGTTGGTGAGTTATACCCTTTGGAAACGTACTCCGCAACCTTGTTTGTCATAGCTTTCGTGTTTTTAGGATTGTTTTCTATTGAACGATTTAGGAAGAGGCATTCTGACCAATACGAAGCGCGCGCTCAGGAAGCCCATGACTGCTCTTCTGATGCTAATGAGAAAGTGTGCGCACGCGCGAACAGGTTCTTGAGGAGAGGAGAGACAGAATTATGAAAGCGAGTGCACACATCCAAGGTTCTCTTTATGATACAAAATGGTTAAATCTTACTCGCAAGGCTCCACTCGCAATCGAATATTGTATGCAATATTGATTGCTCTATGTATCAAAGCAGTCATAAATCTCTGACGAGTCAAATATATGATTTTCAAAAGATACAGAAACTTGCGGATGGGTCGTTACATCAGGAAACCTCGAAAGTGCCCACAATATTGACATCAGGAACTATTCAAAACAAGGAAGGGTGCGAGATTACTCACGAAAGTGCTGACTTATCATTTCTAGACCAGTCAGAAATACTGAAAGAAGTTTAGGGCGCACTATGAATTCAGCTTTCTTTATGGCTGGTTTTGGTGAGGTTGCTCATGTCGAAACCTTTTGACTTTGCTGATTCTACTAATTGGGAAAATAGTTTATCATCCATCTGCGATGTTCTGCTCAATATCCAAAGGTACTTGCGATTTGGTGTTCCTACGACGGCGTAGTCGTAGTCTTTTCCTAAGGCTATAATCCAATAATCAGCGGAGAATGGCCAGAAGAACGTCACTTTTAGTTTTGCCCCGGTACTCTTGTCAACCACTTTTGCCTTGCCCTTTGCCTGTTTCAGCCTGCCATCTCTCAGGCACTCGTTGAGCACGGAAACACTGCCATCTTTCGATAACCCGTAAGTC
>DATHCB010000047.1:0-11039 GCA_035319765.1 Bathyarchaeia archaeon | reverse complement strand
AGTATTTGTCGCACAGAATTAGATGGTTGTTGCATAGAATTACTAATGAGAGATCCGGAGATGGCAACAGCTTTGTCGTCTCGGCTAGACAGATGGCAACGTTACAGGTTGATGGCATCAAGGAAGCAAACCCGGAAGAGTGGCAAAGCTTCATCAGAGCATTAATTCACATCGGCGGCTACAGCGGTCATTACGGTTTAGGGATCACGATTCCAATTCCAGTAAGGGCTGCCATGAGACTAAAGCACGGCGAGAAACTGCTCATAGCAATCAAAAGACCTTCAAAACAGGAAATCACAGAGTATATCAAGCTAATTTGAGAGAATAAGGCATCCAAAGTGTTCCAGCGAGATTGAGATTCAATGAGATAGGATTAGCTTGCGCTGTAACCCGAGTTAAATATTTATTGCAGTTGTAAAGAAGTAATTGAAAATGACTAATATTGGTTGGACTGTCTCAACTACTTGAGGTTTACGAACAAATCTTTCGGGATACTGCTTCTTGGCTCAGAAACATAAATAATATGCTTCAAAGAGGTTTGAGTGGCAATTTGCCCTCAATCATTCCGAACCTGGGAATAGCTCTTTTGAGCATTCTCATTCCTCTGGCAATTGTTATCTTGACGGATTTTTATCAGAAGAAAGGAAAAGAAGACAAAAGCTTTTCAGAACTGGATTTACGTGTGATTTTGGATACGGTTTTTCAAGTTAAAAGAATAGTGATTTATAGCATTCTAATATTCTTGCCTTATGCTTTTTGGGATATCTCTTATGGATTTACTCGGCTGCTTGAAGCTGTTCTATCACTGATTGGAGTTACATTCATGGTGAAGATCATCTTGAATGTCTATAATTGGACTAAAGGCAATGTCTCCACCTATAGGGTCTCTTATCTGAAGGCTTTAGAAGATCCGACAGGCTTGGGTATAGCTTGGCGGTCTGTATGGCGAAGCAGCGAAATTGGTTATAGAAATGAATTAGACCTTTTTGATATATTCTCGTCGAAAATTGATGAAAGAGTAAAGCCTCATGACAAATGACCTTGAGACCACAAAGACCCTTCTAAACGATTTCTTAGTTTTAATGGATAATCGGACTACATTTTTCTTAGTTAGCAATGAAAAGGTGCTTCCCAAATTCTTGGAGTGGAATCTTGTAATATGGAAGAACACGCTACAAAGCTCTCTTAGAAAATCAGGCGACCTAGTAAATTGGTTTGAGCTTTCGAAAACTTCTGAATCAACAATTCTAAAGATCGGAGAACGTGCGATAAAGGAAGGTCAATACCTATTTACACTATTCTTTCTGAAGAATTTTCAAAAGCACGTGGAAGCCCATAAAGAAGAAAGTATTCAGATCGAAAAAGAAAGGCGATACTACGTGGAGTATATGTTCGACTTTCTGTTCAAATTGCTAGCTGAATTCGTAGAGGTAGATAACCTTAATGAGAAAGAATTTATGTGGAGCAATTTTCCTGCTGAATGGAAAATTACAAAAGACAATCTTGAGGACAAAAGAAACCTTTTTGCCAGAATTTCGCTATACAAATTTCTTGATTGGGCAAGCACTCGGATTCAAATGGGCAGGGATTTTGACCCAGAACTAAATGATTTGTCTGTCAACCTATTTCCAGACGTGGATCCGAGGGTATGGGCGGTAATCCTTATCTTTTGCACTCTAGCTTTTGACCCAAACAATAGGGTAAGGTCAGTTATTGAACAGCCTTGGAGTTTTGGCTACGACTTCGGCGCAGCGGTTTACTCTTTTTCAGGCGAAGAGCCTACGGAGCGACAGCTTGAGACAGTGAGGCTACAGAAAGAAGCAGTGAGAAAAGTTAAAACTCAAAAAGCGTACGAATTGGCTATCCTATTATTCCCGAGTGTTTTTGAAAGGGAACTTTTGACCAAATATATAGAGGAAGCATCTCATTTGAAATTTGAGGAAGACCATGCAAGAGATCATAAGAGAATAGCAATGTTAAAGATTTTCAACGAGATGTTAGAGAATCAACCAGCTCCAAATCCTAACGTCGGTTGAAATACTGGGCAGAGATGCAGATGGCAAAGCAGCGGTATTATCTTCTTTCTTTTTATGAACTATCTCATTAACCTCCGCGGCGCACGCTAGGTGGAGGCGAAGGTTAAAACTGATTTTGCGGGCAAGCGCCGATGGGGTCTTCCTTGACTGATGGACTCAGTTTCTTCTCCAGCTTGGTCAGTTGTTTCTGTTGACCTAGCATTATAGACATGATCATCGCCTCAAAAACAAGCGGCCTACAAGCGTTACTGGCTGCCACACAGTTATTTCGTGCAGCATCCATCAACCGCTCAAAAGCCTCTTGATCCTGAGAATTCAGAGCTTCCCGGAACCCACGCCAACTAGATATCTCATACTCCAACGCCACACGATACGACGGAACAGTCTTACCCAAACCAGAAGCCTCATGACATAGCTCTCTTGGTGAAAGTTTATGAAGATTGAGACGAATCGAACACGCTAAGATTACAGAGCCGAATGAAACTGATGCAAAACGGGCCTACAAGATTCACTGACAGTCTCTGCAAAGCGTAATTATAACAAATCTTATACAATCGCAAAATAACTCTCTTTTGTGTCTCAGACAAGATTCAGCTTTCAAAAACCCTCACCGGTAAAGAGAGAAAAGCTAGACCAGAAACTTTCCGAGATTTATGACAAAGTAGCGAGTAGGTTCAAGAAATTCCCGAAATTCCAAGAGCTATTGACCAATCCAAAGTCAAGCTATTCCTCAGCAGATTTGAAGGATGAACAGGAACCAGAACCCTTTATCAAACAGCATCTTGTTGAGCCACTCTTTGAAATCTTGGGTTATGAAATTGTTCCTGAAACTGTCCTTCCTGTTCCAAGTGGCAGAAAGAAACCAGACTATACGATCAGACCCATGAATCGAAATGAACCTATCTTCTATGTTGAAGCAGAACCAATCAATAAGGACCTCTATGCTGATGGAAGTGGTCTTTCACAAGTAAGAAGCTGGCTCCTATCCAGAGGCTCAAAGACTGATTATGGAATTGCCACCGATGGCTTTCAATGGATACTTTTGAAATTTGACACTTCTTCCTTGAAAAGCAAGGAATTCTTCAAAGTTGACCTGAGACCAATATTCCTCAAGATACTAAACCCTGGCAGTTTTGTGGAAAGGACATTGGTAGAGAAGACAGAGGAAGACTTCCTTCAGCTTGACAAAGATTCCGTCTCAACATTTTTGACCAGTTATCTTGAGCGAATTGAGGAAGAAAAAGAGGAGATTACAAAGAAATTCTATGGCGATTATGTCAAGCTTGTTTTTGGATATGATGAAAAGGGAAACATTGTTAAGGGCACATACTTGCTCAGCAACATTATAACTCCCACTGAGCAAGTCAGCACTGAAGCAAATCTATTTTCCGTTGTGCTTATGAACAGACTGATTTTCATCAAATTTCTTGAAGAGAAGGAAATAGTTCCAAAGGATTTGCTTAAGAAGCTACTTGGAAGATACAAAGACTCCCCTACACCTGGAACTTTCTACGAGACATATTTGAAACCTCTGTTTTATGAGGTCTTCAACAAGAGCAAGAATAACAGAATCTCGAGTGTGAGAACCAACCCCCTTTACAGTCAAATACCTTATCTTAATGGTGGCTTGTTCAGAGAAGTCATCAAGAATGAAAAGAACTACAATCTGAAGGATGAGGGCATACAACTGGTTCTAGAGAATCTATTGGAAAAGAAAACGTATAGCTATGGTATGGAAGCTGGAATCAACCCAGACATCCTTGGTTATATTTTTGAGAGAACGATCAACTTCATCTCTGGAACTGGAACAAACCAACAGAAGATGGAAGGAGCATACTACACTCCAGATGACGTGGTTGAGTTTATTGTAGAGAAAGCCTTGACTCCGGTCATCTTAGGAAAGATGATCGAAGGGTTAAAAGAATCCGATTGGTCTGAAAAAGACCTCAAAGGGTATGATTCAATCGAAGATATATTGATTCCAAAGAACATGCCAAGAAACCCAGCTCATGTTCACAGAATGATTGATTCACTAGATTCTATGAGAGTATTAGATCCTGCCTGCGGTTCTGGGCACTTCCTCACGGCTATGCTATCTTTAATACTCAGAGTCAAAGAGAGCTTGATGAATGCAATAGGAGAAAAAGTTGATAGATACAAGCTAAAGAGAGGTATCATATCTCATAATCTGTTTGGGATTGATATCGACCATAATGCTGTTGAGATAGCAAGGTTGAGGCTGTGGCTCTCATTAATAGAGGAGGTTGTTGATCCAGAGCATATAGAAACGTTGCCCAACATAGACTTCAACATTATTGCTGGCAACTCGCTTGTTGGTTGGATGGATGAGAAACTAAACACACATCCTTTCACTAACTTGCTGGATGATTTGTACATAAAGGAAACTCTAGACAATCTGCGCATATCGTACAAAGAAAGGGTTGACAAAATTAGAGACCTTATGCAGAAGATGAGAATAGAGGACACAATCAAGGCATATGAAGCATTAGTTGAAATATACTCTCAAGAATCTGGAGAGAATGCTATCAGACTCAGAGAGACACTTGAGAACATAAGGCAAAAGCTCTACGAAGTGATTAACAGCTCCTATCTTGCTTTGCTGAAAGGGAAGGTGCCTGACAATGATTTTGGTGAATTGAATAAGCACTTGACAGAAAGAACTCCTTTCCATTGGAGAGTCGACTTTGCTAATGTCTTCTTTGATGGGGGCTTTGATGTGATTACTGGAAACCCGCCATACGTAGAAGATAGAAACAACAACGCATTGGACCTCAAAATCATTCAAGCCATGAAGACTCCAGAGCAGAAGCCTCGACAGCATTGGAAGGAAGAGAAGCCAGGAGAGCCATTTTTCTATATCTCCAAAGACTGTGGGAACACACATGCCTACTTCATTGAAAGGTCAATCAAACTGCTGAAGAATCGAGGCAGATTTGGTTTCATAGTTCCAATTGCCCTTGTATCGACTGAGAGGATGGACTGCATCAGGGAGTTTATTCACGTCAATTCATCAGAAGTAGAATACTACAATTTTGATGATAGACCTGGAAAGATATTTGGTGGTATTGAGCACTGCAGGGAAACAATAGTTCTCACCGAGAAAGGAAAGGGACAGGGTTTTGTGCTCACAAGCAAGTATCACAGATGGTACAGTGAAGATAGGTCAAAGCTTCTGAAGAATCTGAAAACTCATAAATGGAGAATCGTTAATCCAACAGATATCATACCAAAAATAGGGACAAAGATAGAGGAGGACATCCTTCAGAAGCTGAAGCAGAAATCTAGTGGAAAGAGTGTCCAAAACTACTTGAAAGACTCCGGAACAAGGATATGGTATCACAATGCGCCACAATACTGGACACATGCCCATACAGAGGAATACCTTCCAAAAGTTGAGTATTTTGCCAAGATCAGGGAGAACAAGGTGACTGGAGAGAAACTACCCTACGAGTTGAAGGAAACAAAAGTATCCTCTCACTACAAACCAATTACTGTTGAGAAAGACGATGCTTACATTTTCAATGGTTTGTTGAATAGTTCTCTGTTCTATTGGTGGTTTGTGGTTTGGTCTGATGGAAGAGACCTTTTGGCAGATCACATTAAGAGCTTCCCAATTGACGTTGAAGCTTTTAGTCAAGCTGCAAAAGACAAATCGAGGAAGCTTGTTGAAGAACTGATGAATAGCTACGATAAGAGCTCTAATGTGAAAATCAATGTGAGAATGGGCGGCTATGCAATCAAGATAAAGGAGATAATTCCCTCAAAATCAAAGGCCATAATTGATGAAATTGATGGTATTTTTGCTGAGCAATTTGGCTTTACTCAGAAGGAAAGAGAGTTCATTATGAAATTTGACATAGAGTTCAGAACAGAGAATAAAGACTCGACATTGTGAAATGACGATTCTAACGTTTGTTAACTAACTGTCTTTTCAATTGTGAGCTCCCTTTGACGCATCGTCAATTCATGAGGTCTTAGGTCACCGATAACCAAATATTTGAACTAATCAAAGTGGTTGTTTGAGGTCGAACCTTGGTCAGGAAAAGAGGAGTCAGGAAGAAGATTCTTAGTGAAAAACGAAGGGATGAGGAGTCGCTCTACTACATTCTTGAGAGAGATCTTGATAGAGAGGCGATCTTTCAATGCCATGACGGCTGGTATTCCCAGGTTTCCTTTGGCAAAGGAAAAAAGATTGACTATATCGTGAAATACAGAGACAAGGTTTATGGCATCGAGGTTAAGAAAGATTTCCCGAGCTTCAGGCATTTTGAACAAGCAGAGAAATACCTGAGCGCTTTGAACGGCGTGTTCCTTGCATACCCTTCTGACTGGGTTGGTCAAGCGGTTTACATTAGCGAGATGAAAGAAGAGGAGTATCCAGACGTTGGTCTGATTTCGTTGACTCTTTACCGTTCGCACGTAATTAGAAGAGCCAAGCAACGTGAACGACAAAGCGATCAAATTTGGAAAGACATGCTTCTTGATGATAAAGACTATCTAAGTCTACCGCCAGAGAAATGGACCGTAGAGCAGATAGATCGTCTTCCAGAGACGGTGTTGAGAGATGGCTGCTTCTGGGTCTCCTCAGATCGATCTTACCATGAACAGGAAAAAGATGAATTATCACCGTTACCCCTTCGCGGGTCTGATTGGAGGGGACTAGGACTCCTGTATGGAGCATCTCTTGCCACAAGTGTCAACAGATATTTCTCCACGAATAATCTCTGGGAAGACTACTGCAAGGATCTTGGATGGAAAGGGTTCAATCTCGGGAACCTTGAAATGAGCGGTCTAGCTTTCATGCGGAGCTATGGCGGGCTTCTTTGGATGTGGTCCCTGAGCGGATCTTCCATATATTTCATAGATAAAGTGCGCAGAGCATTGCGTAAGCACTTGGGAAAAACGGAATACGAGAGATTGAACCAGAAAGTAGACGAATGGAGGGCAAGGCATAACGAGAAACAAGATATCTCCGAAACAGAATTTGCGCAACTCTAGCCAAGATGGTGGTGGAAAGTGCGCCTGAGATTGGGGTCTTTGAGGGAAAAACCTGGTCATATTGTGAGAATGTCACAGCTTTAGCTGTGGACTTTTTCTGTTATGAGGCTTATGCTTCTGGCGTATTCCATGAAAGCCATGCGTAGGACTTCGCTTTCGCTTTGACCTAGTTTGTCGGCTATTCTTGTGAGCATTTCTTGCTGCTGTTTGCTGAGAAATACTTTGTGACTTCTTTTCTGCACTGCTGCGGCCCTCTGACGGCCCCTTCTGCGGTCCTCTCTAGGGTACCGTTCATCATTTATGTTGATTCCGCCTATTAATCGTAGCGTCCGTCGTTTCGTGTCTTTGCCGCGCGCTCTACCCAAAAAGAGACCACGTGGCCGTGAGGGGTTCCCTTTTATGTCTAAACATAAGCGAACAGAAGAGGCAATCAAGAAACGTTTGGCAAAAAGAATTCTGCGCAGCATAGCGCTAGAAAGGGGCTTTCACGATGTCGAGCGTTGCGAGACCGTTTGTCTCTTGACGCGTGTTGAGCTCATCGGCTTAGCCGGACCAATAGTGCAAGTTTGCGATGTTCCAGACGTTGAACGTGGCGAGGTTCTCGTCGACAGCCGCGGTCAGGGAAGTTTTCAGCGTTGACTTGGAAAATGGTAGGTGGGAGGGGGAGGTGTCTAATGACGTGAAGGTCAAGGCAATAGATCAGGCCTCCCTATACCTGGTTAAAATTCGCAAGATTACGTTTGTTGACACTCAGGCGATTCGTACTAAACTGCTCCGGCAGCTTGAGGGCCTGTTTGATTTGGCTATCGCGATATCGAAAGGCAAAGTGAGACACCTCAGCGACGAGGATGGGAATGAGTATAAGATCACGCTTAAAGTGCGCGAGAAGTGGGCGCGTATCGCAGCTTACACGGGTCAGGTGATGGGCGGCTTAGCCCTGGGCTATGATGAGAAGCAACTTCAGACCGACTTGAAAAAGCTGGAGCAGATGGTGAATGAAGTCCGACGTCACAGAAAAGCAACTGAAGAAAACAATCCAGCAAATGTACCAGGAAGAGTTTGAACAATCGCAATCGGGCAAGGCTAGAATTCCCGAAAAAATTCTCCCATTCCTGAAAGACCTCTTTAACTTTACGCCCAAAGACTATCAAACTAAGCTTCTCGAAGAAGACGCTAAGCGCATCGTTGTGCGTTGGAGCCGCCAGGCTGGCAAGACAACCTGCATAGCGTTAAGGGCCATCAGATTCGCGCTGACGCATGACAAGACGCTTACATTAATCGTGGCGCCCTCGCTCAGGCAGAGCATGATCATGAGCGATCGCATCGGCGACTTTCTGGGCGGCCTGCCTGAAAAGTACAAGTACATCGTCACGAAGCTGCAGAGAACCACGGTGCGTTTCTGGAATGGCAGCCGGATCGTGGCGTTGCCCAACAGTCCACAACTTCTCAGGGGCTACACGGCAAATCAGGTCATAGCGGATGAGGCCAATTTCTTCAAAGAAGATCAACTCGTCTTCTACAACGTGCTCTACCCCATGCTGAGCACAACCGACGGCACTCTCATCGCGTCCAGCACGCCCTGGAACAAGGACAGCGTCTTCTACCAGATGTGCCAGAACAGCGAGTTCAAGCAGCACGTCTGCACCTGCGAACAAGTCGTCGAAAGCGGCCTCGTCAAGCAGAGCTTCATGGACGAAATGCGGGCTCAGCTTCCGTTCGAAAGGTTTCAGCGCGAGTTCATGGCCGAATTCGTCGAAGACGTCGACGCCTGGCTCACCCAGAGCCTCATCGTCAATTGCATCGACAGCCGCCTGCAGCCTTACGATTTTCAGGACCAGCCTAAAGGCGAATTCTACGTGGGAGTAGATTTCGGCAAAGAAATGGACTTCAGCGTCGTACTGGCTGCCCAAAAGATCGGCGACATGCTACAAGTCGTGCATGTTCATCGTTTTCCGCTGAAAACCGAGTATGCCAGCGTCATAGGCTACGTCAAAAGCCTCCTAGACCGGTGGCACGAAATCAGGGCTGTTTATGCGGATATCACTGGCGTAGGCAATTATATCGTTGAAGACATGTTCCGCAGCGGCATCCAGAACGTGAACGGCATCACTTTCACCGTGCAGTCGAAGGAAGAGATGGCAACGATCATGCGGGAAAAGATGCGGAACGGCGAAGTCAAGCTGTTCTACATTCCAGCCACTAAACGCGAAGACGTTGACCTGACCGCTGAGCTTAACGTTGAAAAGTACGAGCTCATGAAAACAGGTCACCTGCGGTTTAGCCATCCTGAAGGCGGGCACGACGATGTTTTCTGGAGCATGGCACTAGCAGTGTACGCCGCTGTAAAAGCACCACTACCAGGAGCAGGCGCCGTAATGCTACCTCACTGAATAAATGCTAAGAGCTGCGGTTCAGAGTCCTCTCATTAAAAACAGGCTTTTTCTGTGTGAGCAAATGTTATTAGAAGATTGAAAGATATAATTGCCGACGAACCTTAGGTCGGAAATACTATGGAAGACAGGCGTATTCTAGTTCTTGACTGTACGCCCAAAAAAGAGCCAAGAGAGGGGCAGTTGCTCAAGAGTTTCTTCGCGATATGTAAAGTGTTCAAGCCAAGGCAAGCAGCATCCCTGTACTATCCTGTGACTTCCAAGACGAAATTTCTTAAGAAGCTTGGAACGAAGAAACGATATGACATAATCCATATTTCCGCTCACGGATCCTCAACGGGAATAGGATGCGGGAAAGCCTGGGAAGTGAGCCCAGACGAAATCAAGAGCGTTCATTCTGCTAGAACCAAACTGGTTCATGTAAGTGCATGTCAGTCTTCGTACAAGGAAATGGCAGACGCTTTCAATTCTGAATTCTTCTTGGCGCCAAGAACGGATATAGAATGGATTGATGCAGCAATGTTCTCGATGATGTTTTACAAGCGCTACATCGTGGACGGCATTAGCATGAGGAACGCGTTCGAATATGCCAGGACACGAACTCAGACAGCAAGTGTCTACCCGAACCTATGGGAAGAATAAGGCAGACAGATTGTCTCGGTATAGGTAAGTCGACATCAGCGCAATGACTCGACCTAGTTCAACCTGAATTCAGTGTTGATATAGAAGTCATCTCCTTTTGCCTCTTAATTCTAGAGAGTTGATAACTTTTGACTTATGAGCAGAGGTTTCACATTCGCAGAAAGAAGAAGAAACCCGTGAAACAGAAGTGAAACACTTTTGGAAGAAGAGCTTCTTGTAGCGAGTAGTAAAGGCGAAGTCAAAGCCCTAGGCATGAAAGTCAGCTGCGCACCTACGGATTTGCACATCTACGTTAACGGCGTGGACATAACGAAGAACGTGGTCCTTGAGGAAGTTCGAGTTGTCATCACTCGAGACCAGCAAACTACAGCGATTGCGGTAACGTCTCAGAAGTGATAGCCAGTGCCTTGGACAAGCCAACGAGACAAGCCTGGCCTAGTGGCGCAGCGGCAGTATCCTGAGGCGATAGCTGAGAAACAGATTGCGGAAGAGATCCCGCTTAGCTGGCGTAGTGATAGTCTCTTATGGGGCTACGTGACCAAATATTACCTTAAGGGTTCGGGCGCCGGCTTCGTGGTTCCGCCCTATGCTGCTTACTGGGAGCGGATTTGGGGAGCTACGCCAGTTGAAGATTTGGCAAAATATAAAGAACTTTATGCGTTCTCTCCGTACATTAAGGCGTGCATCGACGTTACGGTAAACTTGTCTGTCGCTCCAGGCTTCACTCTCGAGGGGAGCGATGACGCCGTCTTAGAATGGCTCCAAGACTGGTGTGACGAGCACAATATTCTGCAGACTCTGCGCATCGCGGCTACCGACATGCTCGTTTTCGGCGGCGCCTTCATCGAGATCTGCCATGAGGAAGGCCAGGATCCGGATGAGTGGTGGCTGAAGCCGCTTGATCCTGTGAACGTGAGAGTTCGTCGTGACGCCTATGGCCAGGTTTTTGGAT
>DATHCB010000046.1:0-24192 GCA_035319765.1 Bathyarchaeia archaeon | reverse complement strand
CAGTTTCCAGCAGATGGCAAAACCAAATACTGGACCTACACTTCCCCAATAGGATGGACGCTGAAAGGCGCTGAACTCTCTCTCGTAGAACCTAAAGAAAGACTAATCGTAAGATATGAAGACGTGCCTACTTGTTTGCACGCTTTCAGCAAAGCCACGCCGCTAGAGGGCTTGACGACCGAACTCGTCGACATTGGCGCTGGAACCAAACCCAAAGACTTCGAAGGAAAAGATGTCAAAGGCAAACTAGTCCTAGCCACAGGCAGAGCTATGTATGTGCACGAAGAAGCCGTCTACAAGCGCGGCGCTTTAGGTGTAATCACAGATTCAGTCTACGAAATGCCCGGCGTCCGCGAAAGCCTAGACATCCCCGACGCTCACGCATACCAAAGTATCTGGCCAAAAGCCAAAGAACTCGACAAATTAGCATTCGGCTTCTCACTCTCTAAACGTCAGGGCAACCAACTACGAGCTTTACTCAAAAGCGGCAAAACAGTGAAACTCAGAGCTAAAGTAGACGCTCAACTCTTTCCCGGCAATGCAGACGTCATAACCGCCACAATACATGGAAAAACAAGACCAAACCAAGAAATCCTCCTAATCGCGCACCTATGCCACCCAAAACCAAGCGCCAATGACAACGCCTCAGGCAGCGGCCTGCTCCTAGAGATCGCCCGAACGATCACGGCGCTCGTGGTTTCTGGCAAGATTCCGCTTCCAGAAAGGACCATACGATTCTTCTGGGTGCCAGAAACCACGGGCACGATAGCGTACTTATCTCAACACGAAGACATGTTCGACCGATTTGTGGCAGGCATAAACTTGGACATGGTGGGCCAAAACCAAGAACTGTGCAAATCCACGCTGAACCTAGACCGCACCCCCGACTCCTTACCCTCTTTTCTGAACGATTTCGTTTTCAGCCTTATAGAGCAATCCATCAAAGAATTCGACAGACAAACAAGTTTCGGTTCCTCATCAACGTTCCGATACAACACCACAACGTTCAGCAGTGGCAGCGACCACGCCCAGTTCAACGACTCCAGCGTAGGCGTTCCATGCGTCATGCTTCTACAATGGCCCGACCTGTTCTACCACACGAGCATGGACACCATTGATAAAGTCAGCGAAGACAGCCTCAAAAGAATCGGGTGGATAGCCACGGTTGCCACTCTGACGCTAGCCAACGCGACGGCAGAAACAGCACTCTTCATAGCAAATCAAACCGCATCAAAAGGCATCACGAGAATAGAAGACGCAACCCGAGAAGCCGCCCAAGAACTGTTGAAGAAAAAGGAAGACCCAAAACTCAAAGACAAGCCAGCCGAACTGGCAAGAGAACTGGCAAAAATAGCCCTCGGTTACAAGAGCAAAATAGAACACATCATGTGGCGCGAGAAGGAAGCAACAAGATCGGTTAAAAAACTCGACCAAAGCCCGGAACTAAACGCTTTTGTTAACAAACTCTGCGAAGACATCGAGAGCCACGGCCAACAGAAAATTGCGAGATTTGAAGAAGCCCTCGACTTCGTTTCCAAGACATCAACCTTAACCATCCCAACGAAGCTTGAAGAAACGGAAGCAGAAGCGGAATTGAGGAGGCATCTTCCCAAACGCCTGTTCAAAGGGACACTCAATTTTGACGTGTTAAAGGAGACTCTGGGCGAAGAAGAGTATGAATGGTATGAAGAAATCCTCGAAAGAGACCACCAATTCCGTGCAAAAGCAGAAGAATTCATAAACTTTATGGATGGAAAACGAAACGCCAACGACATCGTGAAGGCTGTTTCAGCTGAATACGGCAAAACCGATCCAGAAGCCTTACTGAAATTTCTGCGAGACTTGGAAAAAGCAAAACTTCTTACTTTTGAGTAGAGTCACCGTTTTTCTTTGTCCTAGTTTCTTTTAGTGAAAATCGGGCTGTATTGAGTAAATGCTGTCAAAGGTTCCATCGCAAAACTCTGCTTTATAGGTGGATGCGATGAAAATTTGACCGATATGACGCTAGGCTTATTAAAGCGCGACCTAACTGGGTCTTTGTGCCAAGAAATGGTTTCAGAGTATGACCGGTTGAACTGGGTCGTAACCCATGGCAGAGGTGTGCTTAATACAGGTCATGCAACGACCTTTGCGCGGGTTTTAGCAACTGGTGGGATGCTCTCTGGAAGAGAATCGTGTTTCTACATGAGGTATGATGATTCTCCTGAGAGGGATAACATTCCAATGATGTTCTACACGGTCATAGGTAATCCTCACATACCTATCACGTTACATGAAGAAGTGGAACCCGTGGGAGAGATTTTTGACGCTATAGTAGTGATGGAGCCCACGCTTCTGATCAGCCAGACCTCTCAAAGGGCTTTGATATTCGACGGAGCAAAGAAGAACGCAGTTCTAATCGTGAATTCATCCCAATCAACGAGACAGATTCTGGAGCTAGTCAAGAGACGGTGCCTTGCACAGGACTGGAATGGAAAGCTGGTTGCCGTAAGGGCAAGAAAATACGACGCCAATATCGCTTTTCCACTTCTAGCAGCCTTGGCAAAAGCTTGGCCGAGTGTGAATTTTAACTACATGCTTGACGCTCTCGATCTTTCAGGGGCAAGCTACAAAGCCGACATTATGAGAAAAGTATACTGTGACGTTGAACCACTTGAGGTTAAAGTAAATGCGAAAGAAGGAGGGATGACGCGGACTTCCAAATCAAAATCATCACCTTTGGTCAAGAAAAGACAGTGGAACATAAGCACGTATCGAACTTACCAGAAAGCCGCGGCAAAAGCGACCTCTTATTCGCAAAGAGTGAACGCCATGCCATCATGGAAAACTTTGGCTCCAGGACTCATCGAATTTGGTCCGATGCCCAAGGAAAAAAACATCGGATTCACAACATCATTTGCCAGGTGTTTCAGACCGATAATAGACAAGGACAAATGCACCGACTGCAAGGTGTGCTCTTTCCATTGCCCAGATGGCGCCATAGATTTCAATAAAATCGAAGTGGACCTAGACTATTGCAAAGGTTGCGGAATTTGTGCTAAAAACTGCCCTTCTAAAGCGATAAGAATGGCCAGCGAATTTTCCGCCTTGGAAAAACTGGACGAAAAAGAAGTGACGACGATTGAAGATTCGCTTGTCGAGTATGGCTACTAATCGGTGATACTTTGTGAGTGGCGCAAAGACAGTTTCAAGAGCCTTAACGAAAGCATTGCCCAAGAAACGTCTCTGGACGGGAACAAGAGCTATTGCGGAGGCCGTGAAGCTCGCGGATGTCGATGTGATAGCTGCCTATCCTATACGACCTTACACTGGCGTGATGAATTCTTTAGCCAAGATGCTTGCTGACGGTGAATTCATGGCTGAAATGATTCTCGCAGACTCTGAGCATTCACAGTTTGAAATAGCAAAGCATGCTTCTGCGGTTGGAGCGAGGACATTTGTCGGGAGCTCTGGAGTCGGTCTGGCCTACGCGGCGGAACCGATAATTGTCACGGCTCTGGGACAACTGCCCGTCGTCGCCATAGCAGGCTGCAGAGCTTTAGATGACCCTGGAAACTTTGGGATGGAATGGAACGACGTGTTCACGTTCAGGGATCACGGTTGGCTGATGTCCTGGGCGAAAGATCCCCAAGAAGCCTTAGACATGACCCTGGTTGCATACAGAGTTTCGGAAGACAATAGCGTACTTCTTCCCCACTTCGTGTCGGTCGACGGGGCGGCCATAACGCACATATCAACCCTCGTCGAACCTCCAGACAAAGATGAAGTCAACAAGTTCCTGCCTTCCTACAGACCACAGTATCCCCTTGATCCAGCGTATGGTCCGGTGACCAGAGCACAGCATATTGCCCCATCTCTCATCGGTCCCGAACTCCGAAAAGTAATCGACAACTCTAACGCCAAGTCTAGAGATGTTATCAAACTTGCCTGGAAAGCTTATTCGAAGCTGAGCGGTAGTGAATACCCCGCCTTCATCGAATGTCTAGGCATGGATGACGCGGAGATAGCATTGGTGACGATGGGTGCGTATGCAAAAGACGTAATGTACGTTGCTCGGAAGCTCAAACGGCAAGGGGTCAAGGCCGGTGTCGTTCGGCTTAGGTATTTTCGTCCCTTTCCATATGAGGAGTTGACCGAAGCCTTGAAGAACGCCAAAGCTGTTGGCGCGGTCGATTTCTCTTATGCCTATGGCTCCCCGAATTCGTCAAGCGTGCTATTCAATGATGTCAGATCGACACTCTATGAAGGCGGTTCCAGACCGGCGCTGATGGATTTCATGTTTGTCGGCGGCAGAGAACCATCAGTTGAACATTTTGAGCAAGCGTTTAAGCTACTGCAAAAGCGAGCGAATCGAGGGCCATCTGAAAAGCAGGTAGTGTGGCCAACGCTCAAGGGTGAGGATTCATGAACGAGACTCGTTTGATCAAGAGCATCAAAGGTACGCCACCGGAAGATCTCTACACTAGCGGACACAGAACCTGTGCTGGTTGCGGCGCGGCCTTGGGTTACCGCATACTGCTAAAGGCAGCCGGTCCGAAGACCGTGGTTTTAGGGCCTACGGGTTGCATGTATGTTGCAAACGGGCACCAGTTCTTGTCGTCCCCATACGCCGTACCATGGTATCACACTCAACTCGGCGCAGGCGGAGCGGCAGGAATCGGAACCGCCGCCGCCTTCAGAGTGCTGATGATGAAAGGCAAACGAAAGAGGGAGGACATTAACGTCATCGTCTACGGCGGGGACGGAGGTACGAGTGATATAGGATTCTCAGCATTGTCGATGTCTATGAGCTACGACTACAAAAGGTTCCTTTATGTGATGTACGATAACGAATCCTACGCAAACACTGGAATTCAAGCATCTAGCACGACACCCTGGGGTGCCTCAACAACTTTTACACCTTCAGGCAAGGTTAAGCGAATAGGCAACCCCAGAATGAAGAAAAACGTCGCATTGACCATCGCAGCTCATCCTGGAGTGAAGTACGTTGCGACCGCTTCGTTGTACCCACCGCTTGATTTCTTCAACAAGACAAAGAAAGCCTTAGAGGTCAACGGACCAGCGTTCATTCACTTACTAGTACCGTGTCCCAAAGGCTGGTTCTTCGACCCGAAATACACTGTGGAACTCAGCAAGCGCGCTGTGGAGACTGGGCTTTGGGTCCTTTGGGAATACGAAAACGGAGAGTTCAATCTGAACTACAGACCCGAGCCGCGGAAGAACGCCAAAGACTACCTAAGAATGCAGAAAAGATTCGAACACTTAACTGAAGACCAAGTAAACGAGATAGAAAGAATGACTCACGAAGAATGGGAGTACTGGAAAGAAATGGACAAACAGAAAAAAATAATACTCCCATGGATAGCTCCTCCATGGCCTTAACAATCCTTCTCATATAAGTTCTATTTCTGATTAGCCTGTGACCATTCAAGACTCAGCCGAAGGACTCTCGAAATGGGATCTAAATGGGAACTTTTAGTGTGCTACTATTTCTGCACGGGTTTAGTGTAGATTTCTATCCCATAATTGTCCGAGTCACAGAATGAAGCTGCATAATATCCCGACTGAAACTTTGAATATTCTTCAGGAGGAAATAGGGCTACGAAGCCGTTCCGCTTCATTTCACTTGCAACCACATCAATTGTTCGCTTACTATTGACAAGGATGGCTACGTGATCAGCCACGACAGACTCCTCCCCAGTCAGAGGCTCACGCTTAACTCTTGGTTCCCGCGACTCGACGAGCCAAACGTTGAAGACCCCATTCGAGAATCCAGTGTTTTCTTTCGTATCCATTATGACCTTGAAGTCAAGCTTGACTAATAGAACCTCATAGAACTTTCCTGAGTTCCGCAGGTCCGACACTTCAATACAAATGTGACCCAAAGTCGCCCTAGTTTTTCCTTCCAAACTCATGAGCACTCACGGTTCTTTCACAGACGATAAACTTATGAAAATAGTTTCCTTCTTTTCACAGGGATCTGAACGTGCGCCCCGTGGTTATAGTTTGGTGGCCTCGTTCAGAATTCGCTCCAGAAGGATGCGACCCTTCTTGTTGTTTGGAACCATTCCTGTCTTCGGTAGGCGCTTTAGCAGCTCTATCCAGTTTTTGTCGGCCGAGAAGACTTTCTTAAAGATGGGCAAGGCTTGACTCGCATTTCCTTTCGTGGCCAATGTCAGCGCACTCCAGAACGCCATCTCATGATTATCTCCAGCCAGCCTCATCGCCATATCGTATTCTTTCATTGCGGTCTCGACGTCGTTACTTGCCATGGCAGCATCACCCACGTTCATGTGTTTATAGGCGCGAGAAACATTTGGGTCAATACTTAATGGAACAAGAATGACATTCTAAAAGTGCTCTAAATCTCTTATTCTTTTGATATCGCGCACGCTCCAAAAATATTTATAAGTTCTTCCGGAAAGTCTTGTGGATAGTGTGATAAAATGGCGTTGTCTGGTGTTGACGTTGATATCGGTGACTTGAGAATAGACGCGAAATACGTTAGGAAGATTGTTCAGGGAATTGGTGGGTCTGTGGGGATAAACCTCTCCGCACTTGATGAGTCTGGTAAAGAGCTTAGGCAGCGGATTAGCATTCTCAAGATAAGTGAGATTTACGACTTTCACGCTGGAGGGATATCTGGAATCGTTAAACTCAAAAACATAACCCCCTTCGAAAAGGCGGAGGGGAATCATATAATCTATATTTTTGAGTTTGAACTGCAAATCATTGCATAAGTGAATGAAGACTACGAGTCAAAATTGGAAGGAAATTCGAAAGTCTATTTTCTCTTTCTGAAAAGGCTAATAGCAGAAAGAACTGTACGAATAGCGGAAGATTATGGACAATGATGATTCACTTCAAGAAAGAGCGCGCGCACACCAAAGGAATTGCGTGCGGAGAACAAGGTACAACCAGAGCAGCGATTACTGGCAAACGAATTTCTTACAAATAGCACATGTGTTAGGGTTTGGTTGTTTTGGGAAAAATGAGTTAAATACATGGTGCGAGTTGAGGCTTGCTAGTTAGAGAGACTTGACTTAGTTGAAGTGTTGAGCTGGAGGTTGTGAGGCTGGCTGGTAAGGCTGCGGAGATTGCTAGGGTTTCTGCTAAGGGTGGGTTTTCTCTTTTTTGGGGTCTTGTCGTTTCGACGGTTGTTTCGGCAGTGGGTTTGATTGTTTTGGCTAGAGTCCTGCCCCCTGAGGAGTATGGTCTGTACACGATTGCTTTGGCTGCGCCTGGTTTGATTGGGACGTTTCGGGACTGGGGGATGAACTCGGCCGTGACCAAATACACGGCGCAGTATAGTTCCGAAAGGAAGCCGCAGCGGGTGCGGAGCATTCTTTTGGCTGGATTGGTTTTCGAAGTGATTTTGGGTCTAGCGCTTTCTTTCCTCTCGCTCCTGCTTTCAGGGTTCCTTGCTGCCAACATTTTTAGGCGGCCCATAACCGCATTGATTCAGGTGTCGTCGTTCACTATTTTGGCGGGTGCTTTTTCGACGGCTGCTCAAGCAGCCTTTGTTGGTCAGGAGAATATGCAGCCGAACAGCGTGATGCTCGTGTTTCAGGCTTTTTTCCGTGCGGTCCTGTGTCCAGCGCTTGTAGTGTTGGGTTTTGGTGCCTCAGGTGCTGTCGTTGGCTACACGGTGGGACTGCTGGGCGGAGGCTTGGTGGGCGTTTTCTTGATGTTTGAAATCTACAACAGCCTCACGCAGAAGAACGGTTCCACAGAACCCTTGAAGGTCTGGGGGACCTTGAGGTTCATGTTCCGGTACGCTTTGCCACTATCTTTTTCGAGCATATTCAACAGTTTCTTGGCTCAGTTCTACAATGTCTTGATAGCGATTTATGCATCGAACTTTCTTATAGGCAACTACGCTGTGGCTAACAATTTCGCTGTTCTGCTCAGCTTTTTCACAACGCCTATAGCCACCATGCTCTTTCCAGCCTTCTCGAAGCTGGATTCCATCAGAGATAAAGAGACGTTGAAGGTTGTTTTTCAGAGTTCCATAAAGTATGCCTCTCTGCTAGTGGTTCCTCCTACTGTGGCGGTGATGGCTTTGGCTGGCCCTGCCGTTTCTGCTTTGTTCGGCGCGAGATACACGTCTGCTCCGTTGTTTCTTGCCCTGTTCGTGGTAAACTACCTGTTAACGGTCCTCGGCGTCTTAAGCACGGGTAACCTGATCGCTGGTCAAGGAGAAACGGGACTATTCCTGAAACTGGCCATAGTCAACACCGCCACGGGAATCACCTTAGCAGCCCTGCTTGTCCCACACTTTGGCGTCATAGGCTTGATCGTAACAACCATATTTGACGGAGTTCCAGCGCTTATCATATCCTTGTACTGGATCAACAAGCACTACAACGCAAGCGTAGACTGGGGTTCCTCAGCCAAAATACTAGTTTCATCTGCTGTAGCAGGAGCACTTGCCTATCTGGCCGTTTCGCTCGTGAGCCTGAGCAGCTGGCCAAAACTAATACTCGGCCTAACGATCTTCGCAGCAGGATTTCTTTTGACCGTGATCGCTACGAGGACCCTCAAAAAACCTGACATCGCTGCCCTCAGACTGATGACCGGCGATCTAGGCCCCCTCACCAGTGTGACCGACAAAATACTGAATGCCCTTGAAAAACTCCTAAGCCTCCACTCTCCATAGTTTGCCCCCATGGATGATTACGCTTTTTTTAGTGCACTTTTAGCAAGTGCTTCGTACTGCACTTATCGTGTTTATGGACTTTTTGCTACTAACCTCCTCCCACTGGGCCGGTTATTGCAGTGGCGCTTGGATTCGATTGAATGAGTAGTGCGTCTCATTCTCAATTTAATAATCCTAGCTATAGACTCGCTTGGAGGTCTGAGATATCGCAGATCTAGTATGTTCAACGCCTTTCTTATATCGACCACAATTAGTTCCTTGTCATCTTCGCGGAACAAATTTGGCTGGCCAGTGTCAACAATCTGGATGTCTGGACATAATTTACCAGCAGAGAATTCGGTGATGGCTTTCTTGATCGATTCTGCTAGTTCAAGAATTGTGATGGGCTTTGGATAAAATACGTTGTAAATATTAGCTAAACTATTATTCTTTTTATGGATCTTTCCGTTAAGAATCTTCCTTGCGAGATTTCCGTATGCTCTGCAAGCGTCATTAATATCGACGTAGAGCATCGGCCTATGCATACTATGCCTGTAGGGCGTTAAGGGTTTCCCTGCAAGTCCATTCTCGATGAAGATGTTTGCAGCAGTAGTCTTAGGCATGCCGTCGCCCAATACGGTCCCCATCCTTATGATGCCGAAAACCTTCTCAGACATTTCATCATAGAACCGTACGATAGACTCTTGCGCGATCTTGGACAAAGCGTATAGCCTGGCTCTCTCCTCAACCTTATCTGGCCTGAACCCGAACTCTTCATCGATAAAGCCTTCAAGCCCACGTTCGCCTACCGTATGCCAAGAACCGGCTAGAATCAAACCCTTCGTCCGTTTATTCTCATCAACTGCCTTGCACACATTTTGAGTCCCAAGAAGATTGACTTCATAGCCTAGCTTCTTTTTTTCGTTAATGGCAGGAATCTGCACAATGGAAGTGTGAATGATCACATCCACATCCTCTATTGCTTTTTTCACCTCTGCACAATCTCTGGCATCGCACTTTTGAAACTTTACATGGGCTTCGAACCTATCGCTTGGTGCTTTAATGTCGAGAATTTCGACCTCGAAAAAACGGGCGAGATGTCTTGCTAATGAAGAACCGATATAGCCTGCCCCACCAGTAATCCCTATAACCGCGCGCCGCTTCCTATTCAGACTCGTAAGAATCATCGCATCGCGGAACTATAGCGCGCATTATTTCCGCTTTTCGGGAAACTAGTCATATAAACACATCGGTCAAAGACTGACGATCATTAGCCACAATGACATTGATAGCTAGACGCGCATTAGTAAACGCAGACCTTCGAGCGATCCAACAATAAATGTGGCCAATGCCTTGGGATTATGCGATTTCAAGAATGCACCCATACTAAGCCAAATGTCCCAGCTAAAAAAATAGCCTAGGAATAGAATCTTTTTGAGCCCTTTAACATTTTTCTTCACGAATAAAAACCTGTTTCTGGAGAGATAAAATAGTCTATTGTGACTGTTCAACCCACCGATTGAAGCAGCGATTTTGTGCCAGATTCTTGAAGCGGGAACGTAAACCACTTTGTATCCTTTCTTTTTCGCTCGTTGGCAAAAATCAGTTTCTTCCCAGTACATGAAAAAGTTGTTGTCAAGTAGGCCCACCTTCTGAAAAACATCTCTTTTGATCAGCATGCAGGCTCCATCAACTTTGTCGGTCTGTTGAGGGAAAGGAACATGATTAGTATACCGAGTGCCCTTGGCCTTCCATAATGTTATGTCTTCTCCAGCGAAGTTTATAACATCAGGCATGTCATAGTAGTATATAGTTGACCCAACGATCCCAATTTCACCTGAGGTTCCAGCAATCCTAACTAGTTCCTTGAGAAAGTCTCTGTCTACGACCACGTCATTATTCAACATCAGAACATAGTCGGCAGAATGCTTCTTCAACGCATAACGAATAGCAACATTGTTTCCTTCAGCGAAGCCAAGGTTTACTTTACTCCTTATAATTAAGAACCTCTCAGCAGGGCTCTCATTTGGGATTTGGTGCTTCCTACAATTTTCAATTCCCCTTCTCGAGGAATCTACTGCCAATGATCTATCTTTCTCAAGATCAATCAGGGACGGAGAACCAACTTTCAGTTTTTCCTCAGCGTACTTCATTATCTCTTTAACGGAATCATCTGTTGAATTGTTGTCTACAATTATGATTCGGGTGTTTGAATAGTCAATTTCATTTAGAGACGCTAAGCATTCGACGGTGTCTCGCCAACCATTCCAGTTTAGAATCACGATGTCAACTTCGGGCAGTTTTTCTTGGCAAGCGCTCAATGGGATCAACAGATTCCTTTTATCACTTCACTTCTGTAACTGATCCCGTCAGCAACGCTCTTGCGAAACGAATCGTTTCCAAATACCTACATTGCTCCTATGCGTTTTGCTAATTAAGACACAATGGACATTTATTGAATGACTCTGCACGAGACTCAGTGAGATAGAATCCCTAGGTAATACACAGCTAAAGTTTCCTCACCATTACTTTGTGCATAGTAGATGTCGAATGTCGTTCCTTCGCTTAGAAATTGTGAGGGTATCGTTATGGAGTTAACTCCGTCCTGCAGTGTGCTTGTCAGTTCTCCAGAGGCTGAAGTCAGTGTAATTTTGGCCGGGCAGCTTAGGTTGTATCCTTGAGTGGAGACTACAATCTCCGCCTCGGAAGAGTTAGTGGCAATCGAAGGTAAACTTCCCGTGAACCCAACATTTAGCCCTTCCAAACTAATGGGACCCATGTAATAGGTAGTCTTTCTGTCTCCCATTAATATCTCAATGTATGTGATGTTGGTCCATGATGGGGTTCCATAAGTCGAAAATGAATATATTGGGATCGAGATCTTTTTCCATCCTGTAAAATCATCAACAAAGTACTCATAAAAGTAGTCTTGCCAACTTTTAGTGTGAAAAGTAACAGTAATCGTTTTTGTGGTGTTGGCACCATAGAAATAGAGAGCTATGGTATTATATGAACTCCAGTTTTGAGGGGTCGTATAAGTGTGGGCTAAGACCATATTTCCAGTTCCATTGAGATCGATTCTCAAGGAGTCATTTCCTAGAATCTTGTTTTGTGAATCATCTGAGATATTTATCTGATCTTGATCATTGGCTTTCGCCGGCTTCCAAAAGGTAGATTGGTAACTATCAGCAATATATTCAATATTGTATTGTGTGCTGTTTAATGTTACTCCCCTGGAGTTATACGACATTTGACTTTGATAATTTAAAGGGCTTGAATCGTTATTGAATGTTGTAAGATAGCTATAAATATACTTCATCTCGTTTGTTGTTGTCACGTTGTATAACGTGTATTTTGAAAATTCCTTGATAAGAACTATATTGGGATTTCCATAAGTAAAATCATTACCCAAGATTGGTATCTCTTTGCTTAGATTTTGGAAGTACGAGTAATAGTTGTTTCCGGGTCTTGGATACAACAAATAGTGCACATTTTGCTCCCTAAGCGCGTTCACAGTCGGGGTGCTGTTTAGCGAGAGAAGCGTTATTATTCCGTCATAAGTGGTCGCTTCGATAATTGGATGACTTGTAAAGTAAGCAATTGGCATGGCATAGCAAGTTATAATGGTAAAATTGTTCTTCAGATTTTGATTAATGTAGGAAATTACCTCATTCAAATTGTTTTCCCAAGACGGTGAAATATGGCTGATCTCTTCTTGATAATTTGAAAGCATACTTGCTGAAAACGGCAATGTCAAGGAGATAGCAAGAGCAAGGAGTGCAACAGGAATGATCAATCGAAAATTGCGAAGTACTTTTGTATGTTGCTCAAAGTTTGCTCTTTGAGTTATGAGACCGAAGGGAAAAAAACATAAGAAGAAGAAAAATGCAGAGGCCAAAAACGTCTCAAGATCGGCAATTTTGACCGATGTTAGCCAATTTCCGATTTGATCAGTATCTGAGCCATTTATGTTAAACCTGACTGCCCATAGATACAGAAAGACGAGTGAAATGAATACTATGAATCTTGGAGCCAACGATTTTCCAGCATGGGTCTTGTTGACGACTGTTTGCAGGCCGATGGCAGCGAAAGTGGCAAAAAAAGGTGCAAAGTAATATAATCCTCGCAATGCTGAACCCTGGTACTCGCAGTTAAGAGCCCATGACCAAACGCCGACCAATGCTATTATGAACAGCAACACGATGAAGCCTATTTTGCCCTCTACGCGTTTGCTAAGAAAGCTACGAACGGTTACAGATAGTCCCAATACAATGGGTATCACGAAAACTGCACCTAGATTGAAACTCGTCAAGAGGATATCCCAACGTAAATTGGCAAAAAGATTCGTTGGCAGTATCTTCGAAATTCCTGCATTGTTCATTATTGTTAGAGCCTTGTTCCAGTCTGTATTGAAAAAGGGCAGGTCGTACGAAATTGCTCCATACAGAAGAATATTTCTCACAAGGTAAAGAACGACCGGCACGAGTGGGATGCAAAAGTATGTGAGAGATCTTTTTGTGACCGCGGAATTGTCGCTGTTGAGATAAAATAGGAGCGATACTACAGGGATTATGACAAAAATAGGGATTTGTTTTATGATGATGCTACTCATGGTCCCTGCGGAGCTGTGGTAGATATCCCACACAAAAAAAAAGTCATAACCTCCCGTGAATAAAAGTGCTAGGACAAATGCGAGCACAACTTGAGATTTCTGCTTAAATCGCTGGAATGTGGGAATAAGGATTATTGCTAGCAATGCAGGTAGGATGAAGAAGGACATATCCTTTTCAAGTAGCATAAATGACAGTGCAACGCCCAACATGAACCACCAGAAGTTGCTTGGCTCTTGCTTTGAGCGTGCGCGCGAGAATATTCTCGTCATAATAAACACATTCAAAAATAAAAGAAACGTGAAAGGAATATCCAAATAGAGGCTGTAATTACTGGCTACAGCAGCCACAACCGGGATTGATAAGAAGAAAACTGATCCGATAATTGGGATTATATGATCATCTGAGATTTCCTTCACCATGAGGTATACGAGTATACTGGTCAGAAGAATGAAGGCGAAAGGAATGATCCTAACAGCGACTTCGAAGTCGCTGGTACTATGACAAAGAACCATTAGCCACGCATAGGTTATTGGAGTGGCTGGAGATACCGTAGTCGTGAGACCTGTTTGACGAAAGAAACCGTAGTGCAGACTATTGGTCACGACCATGGACTTCGCTGACGTCAAGTAAAGGAAAATTGCATCGAATTCTACTGACGTCGAATGTGTCACTAAAAGCGTAAAGATAAGGATTATGAAGGGTATAAATGCGAAGTAGCAGAGAATGCTAGAGTCTGAAGAAATCGCTAATCGTCTTCCTTGGTGTTTAATCAGGTAGTAACAGCCCCAACAACTGCCGAATATTATGATCGCTAAGCTTAGCCCTGCGAAGACTATGAAAAATTCTTCTAAAGAGTAGGAGAAGATCCCAACGATATAGCCAGAAGCGATAAGCAAGAAGTTCCAAAAAGCACAACCCAATACTATTGCTTCAAGCCTTGAAAGGCCAAGGCTGAATTTACGTGAAAGGAAGTAAAAGAGGACTGGACCAGGTAGAAATATTAACGATGGCAAAAGATAATTGCTAAGCATCGCGAAGAGTTCCTTTTAACACCTGCAGAATCTTCGCTTTCAAAGTTCTTTTGCTATATGAACGCTTCACGGTCTCTCGCGCGTTTGCTCTAATTTTTTCCAAAGAATTTTCATTGAAGAGATTCTCATTGACCTTAGTGACTAAATCGTCGTTTTCAAAAACGAATATGTTTTCATTCGGCCTAGCAAAATCCAGACCAACTATTCCCTCTGGAGTAGTAAAGGTAGGCACACCGCAAGCCATAGCCTCGAGAATCTTGTTCTTGGGTCCAAAAGTTGCAATTTTCGCTGGTACCATCAACGCGTCCAGTTGCCGCAGAATTCTCAGGTATAGTTCAGTGGATCCCACATAACCGGCATATTCTATTCTGCCGTCGGATAGTCTCCGATCACATTTTCCGATAATCTTAAATCTGATACGTTCATCAAACCTGTCAAGATTCGAATAAAGGAAGTCCAACTGATACTTGTTTGGCACGATGTCAAACGGTCCCACAAGTCCTACCACTTTTTTCATTTTCTTCCTCTGCTTCACAATACCGCTCCTAAACAGTTGGTCATCGACAAATACGGGTACGAAAAATACGTTTCCATTTAGCCTATTGTAAAAACGGAACGCGACGCCGGATAAAGCGATGACAGCATCCGCATTTTTCCCAATAAAAGTCTCCAAAAAGAGGTAAAAAATGGCACCCACTTTAGAAACTTGGCGTATTTCCTTGTAGGCAAGCGCATGCGCTTCAAAGATGACTTTGTATTTGAACAATCTTGATAATAGAAAATACGTCACAAATCCAAACATGTCTGCCACACAGTACACGCAATTGAACCTATTGCGCACTAGAGTTGTTATCAGCTTCAAGCTCCAGAGTTTCGTTCCCCTTGGCCCAATGAACAGTATCTCATTTTTATTAATCTTCGAAGAAGCAAGGAACCTACTATCTGTTGACGCTGCTCTTTCAATAATAAGAATCTTATATTGTTTCCTAAGAATTTTTATTATTCCTCTTGCACGAACTGTTGTCCCATTAGTTCTGGATATGTCTTCTATGACAGAAATTGCTATTCTAGGCGTGATGCAGGCCTCCAAAGGCTGACACCATTAGTCGCTGATCAGTACGATGAACACTGTTACGCGTAATCTGATTGTCTTTCATGAAAGCTATTTCTTACTCCCATAATGCATCCGGCATTCTAAATTGATCTTTAAGCTCTCGCTGTTTCGCCATTTGTAGCGCGTACGTCTCTCATTAAAGCCTCGACAAAAGCTACGACTTGTCGATTGTGATGCATGGTTCTTTCAAGTCGTCGAAATTCAATTTCTGATAATTCTCCTTGTTTTGGAGAAAGCTTAGCACTATACTCCGTTGTTCTGATAACACACGATCCACATCATATTGCTGAACATACCTCTTAGCATTGGACCTAATCCTATTTGCGATATTGTTATCTAAACCAAGAGCGATCGTTTCTGCAAGGCGTATATCTGAACCGGGGGAGAAGAGCCAACCATTTATTCTGTCTGTTATTAGATCTTCTAATCCTGGTCTCCTGGATGCCACTACTGGCAACTTAGCAGCCCATGCTTCCAAGACCACGCGAGGCTGACCCTCTACGAGGGATGGTAGAACCAAAACATCGCTTGCCTTCATGTATTCCAGCACCTCATCTTTTTTCTTGAAACCCACAAAGAAGATCCTTTTGGAGATGCCAAGAGAACTTGCAAGATCAGTTAAACGTTGCTTTTCAGGGCCATCCCCAATTATCACTAAGATACAGTCGTCCGGTGTATTTATATGATTGAATGATCTCAACAGCAGATCAACGTTTTTAACTGGGTGTAAACGACCCACAAAAAGAACTACTTTGCGTCCAGTAAAGTGGAACCTCTTTCGTAAGATACCTCGGGTATCTACTTTATCAATTCTTCCTGTTTCAACAAAATTAGGGATAATTTGGACTGATTTAGCTCCTTGCTCAAGGGCGTCTGCTTTCAACTTCTCGTTGGGAGCAATTACCAAGTTGCAGTTGCGCACAACGAACAGTTCAACGATTCTAAAGAGATTTGCCAAGAGTCCTCTTCTCAGGACAAATTGCTCATTGTAGGCGAAATAATGCAAAAACATAACGTGTGGTTTGTGGAACACAAAATTCGCAACTGCAGCCTGAAGAGCTGTTGTCCCTTGCGAGACAATAATTTCAACCTCTCCTAAGCGATCTGCGATTTGAACGAAACCTACTAGAAAGAAAATTACGGACATTATCAGTTTACCCAAAGTAAAGTCAGGCAGGGAAAATGGTAGGGAAATCAAATGTTCTGCTTTTCCTTCGAAGAGAGACGAATAATATTGGGAATCCGTTGTCGAAACGTACACTTTCGATATCTTGGATAGGTTCTTAACTTCCGCTTGCATTTGATCAAAATTACCTTTTGTTAGGACGCCTTGAATATTCACGTCAATTCCGTAGACCAAGAAAATAGCCAAGAAATCACCTAAGACTTGGCGGAGCTCTTAGTCTGCTTCCGTGATTGCTTCACGATAAACCTTTCCTAACAGTTGAATAATCAAATTCCAGCCATATTTTTCAATCACTAATCGCCTAGCATTCCGACCCAATTTTTTTCTAAGCTTTTCATTATTCAGCAGCGTTAAAATCGAGTTTGCCAATGTTTCAGCCTTCCTTGGCGGCACAAGAAGGCCCGTTTGTTGATCAAGGATTATCTCATTGATTCCCTTGACACTTGTACCCACAACGGGTATCTCCGAGGCCATCGCCTCCAAAACGGATACCGGCAGTCCTTCCTTCAACGAAGGAAAAACAAAAACCGTTGCCCTGCTTAGAATTTTAGCAATTTCTCCTCTGTTCATTGGGCCGACGATTGTCACAAATTTGCTCAGTCCGTGATCATTAGCCATTTTCGTAATCTTCTCTTTCAGAGGGCCATAGCCAATAAGCAAAAATCTAGCCTTGCTGACCCTCCTTGAAACAATTTCTGCAGCCTTGATCAGATTCTCTAGGCCTTTCTCAGGGACGAATCTGCCAACCCAAACAACGAGACTATCTTCGCGCTCTTTGCAAGGCTTAAAGAGTTGGGTATCAACGGCGTTGGGGACTAATCTTATTTTTTCGAAGGGGCAACCATACTTTTCAATTTCTTCAGCATCGCTCTTCGTCAAACAAATAACTCGATCAGCTCCTTGAAGAACTTCTAATCCAAAGCTGCGAAGATAGGCACCCTGAACAAAATCAGCAATTGCGCCCCTTTCAGCAAGAACGCCATGTACGGTGACTACGCATGGCAAATGTTCCCTGTTGGCTTTCTTAACAGCTTGGAAAGCGGTCAAGAACAAGTGAGATTCAACGTGCAGGACTTCAGGCTTAAGCGCATCAATCTCAGCAGGTAAGCTAGGAAGATAAGGGTATTCATGGAAAATACCCTTGACACCGAAATTAAGGCCAGGAAGTCTATGAACAAAGAAGCCTTCAGCCATCCGTTCTTTGGTAAACCCTCCGTCCTTCTTCCAAGTGAGCACATCAACTTGGTGCCCTCGTCTGACCTGCTGCGCAGATAACTCGTAAAAGTAATCACAAGGCATATCTGGATAAAACAAGTGACGAATTCGGGCAATATGCACAGATCATCTGACCCTCTTGCGATATTCTCCTCTCAGAAGAACTCTGTCAAAGCACTCCGTACGCAGGTTAAATTTGATGAGTTCATAGGCGCGCGTTAATGGACGTAAGAAAACCAAGGCTATCTTCAATGGATACCATTATTGTGAAGCTTATCTACGGATCGTCTTATGGCGTACAGTGTTATCGATGTTGACAAGGCAAAGAACCCTATCATTAGGAACCCCGTTGCTGCCAAGGCAATATTTGTTACTATATGATGTGCCGATGCGTAGATCTGAAGCAACCAGGAACCAAATAGCGTGCCGATGGCCAGACAGACAATTCCAGGAATTCCGAGCATCGTCAACGGCTTTTCCTCCACGACGAGCTTGACTAAAGACATAACAACTCCCCAGCCATGCTTAACTGCATTGTGCGAGGAGGTCCTTCCAGTACCATATTTGCAAGAACACGCAACTTCGCGAATCTTCAAACCAAGTCGCCTTGCCTCAAGCAAGATCTCAACACTCACACCCATCCCGGCTTCGAAGGTCGCCAAATCCGTCAAAGCTTCACGGTTGTACGCCCGGAAACCACTTTGAGCATCTTTAACGCGATTCTTGGCACTACCGTTGACCAGCTTCGTGATTAGCTTTACGCCAGCACGTCGGTATCGGGGCATAGCTCCCAGCGAAGCTTGATCAGCAAAACGACTGCCAATCACAATATCTGCCAGACCCTCAACAATAGGTCGCACGATGTTGGGAACCTCTCGTGACTCATGTTGCCCATCTCCGTCTAAGGTGACCAGAATATCGGCTCCCAGCTCCCGCGCGCGTTTAAACAAAGACTGAATCGCCATTCCATAGCCCAAATTCTGCTCATGACGAATAACATCGGCACCCAATCGATCTGCGATCTCACCAGTCAGATCTGTCGATCCATCATCACAAACAATTACGAGATCCGCATGACGCTGTGCCTCAAGAATCACTCGAGCAATATTCCGCTCCTCATTGAAAGCTGGAATTCCAACAATGATAAGGGGTTTAGCTTCGGCAGAAATCTCTTCCCTGAAGATTATTCTGCTTTCTTCAATTTCCATAAGCGTTGCCAGAATAAGCGTAGACTGAAATTCGACCGAAATTCTTCAATGACACAAAGTAGGACGGGACGGTAATTCCATACCACCCTATGTTTGTGTTCCACCATACGAAATAGATCTCGTTGAATCCGTGAGTGGAGGCGGAACTGATGGCTGCAGAAATATTACTATCGAAGTAGAATATCGCATGAGTGTCATTGAGGCATAGAAGACTCCACCATAGAAAACTATTCTGAGCAAGAAAAGCAGAGTTTCCAGTCATCTTTGTATTTACCCATTGTAAGGCGTCCACTGCATTGTTGACATCAATCAGAGGCAAAGTGTTGGACTGCATCGATGAAGGCACGTATGCATAGGTTGTCGGCAAACCAACTAAGCCGGACTGACCGTTGACTAACGGGCATGCCATGAACACCGAACCGAGGCAGAAAGAAACGATAAGAAGACCTGCGACGGCAATCTTAGAGCCGTTGAGCCATTTCAGCCCTCTACAGCGTAAGCTGACACTCGCAATGTCGGAATGCGCGACTCTTGTCACTCCGTTAACTGCGTAGAATGTGAAGGGATAAACAAGCATCAGCATCCATCTGCTCCACTCATCGAGCGCGAACCATGGCAGAATCAATGCGCCCAAAGCGCCGACTAGCAGCAGGCCAACCCAACCGTCCAAAATCGAGTTTCTAAAGAATCCAATCAATACTATTGGCAAAAGAAAGAGAAACAGCAACACAAACAGAGAAGCAACATTCGAAAACAAAGCCAAATATGAAGAATAGAATTGAACGCTATCAGAAACTTGCAAGTAATTTGTGAAGAAAAAGAACACTCCCGTGTAGTGTCCCACTGGTTGATAAGTCCAGATGTAGTCCAAGCCCGAAACAGAATAGGAAACAGGAAACACCGTCAAAAAGACTCTAACGAGAAACAGCCCCAACGCAGGAGCCACCGCACCCATGACTCTCAAAGCCTTCGTGATCACTCGGTTAGCGAGATTTCTCAAAGCCACCGCAAAGGCTGCGGCGAACAGCGCGATCTCCGCGTACTCATGACTGAAAACCACTAGAATTGACAGGCCGACAAAAATCGAAAAAGCCTTCCAGCTCTTGCTGACATCCTTCAAGAATGGCAAAGTGAAAAGAAGAACCGCCATACCAAGGAGATTTCTGTATAGTCCCCATGAAATCGCCAAGGCGGCAATCTGTAGAGAAAAAACTAAAGAGCAGAGCAATGCCTTCTTATCGGTCCAGCTTAGAGCCTTCCTGGCAAAAAAGTAAACGCCCAAAGCGTTAAGTCCGAAGAGTAATGGTGCTACTGCCTTCAACAACAGAAACGGATTTCCATGAACCAAACTGTAAACAGGCACGAGGATCGCAGAAAACAACCACGTGGTAGAGAAAACCTGCGACCAGTTGTTCCAGATTACGCCGTTCTTGATCGTCCAGGCATAATAGATTGTGTCGAACCCTATTGGATTAGGATAGGATAGCAATTCTGGAACAAGTCGGATCACAAACCCAACGAGGAAAGCAAGGCCAACTGATCTCCATCCAGATACGTTGAAGCGGGAAAGAAGACTCGAAACTCTAGATTTCAACAAGTCTCTTCAACCAAACTCCGTAGCCCTTTGTCCAGAGGCACCGACGGCTTGAAGTTCAACTGCTTTTCAGCCTTCGAAATGTCGGCGAAACTGCTCTTTACGTCTCCAATTCTGGCCTTCTCGTAGATGACGCCTTTGTCGGCACCGGTCAAGTCAATAACAGACTTGGCTAAGGTGTTAACGGACGTTGCTCTTCCGAAACCGATGTTGAAAACCTCACCTTCTGCGCTTGTTGTCTCTAGTGCCTTCAAAATGGCTTCGGCAACGTCCCAAACGTGAACGAAATCCCTCGTTTGACTGCCATCTCCAAAAATGACCAAGGGCGTGTGTCTTCTGGCCTGATCGAGAAACCGTGTTATAACCCCACTGTACGCGTTCAATCCTTGACGAGGACCATAAACGTTAAACAGACGCAAGATCGCAATTGACAAGCCATACTGTTCTAGAAGATTGACACATCCTTCTTCGCCTTCAAGTTTCGAAGTCGCGTAGGGTGACAGCGGCGAAGTCGGGTGTATCTCGTCCACGGGTAAGTAACGAGGGTCGCCATAAACCGCGCATGAAGAGACAAAAACAAACCTCTTTACTCCGGCTCTAGCACAGGCATTCAACAGGTTTAAAGTTCCATTTACATTAATATCAAAAGTCAACGATGGATTCTCAAAAGAAAACGGAACGCTAATCACAGCCGCGAGATGAACGACCACATCAGCGTCTTGGACGCAGCTTCTGACTAATTCCACATCCCTGATGTCGCCCTTAACGAAGCGCACTCTACCGTCACTCAATTGCCCTTCGATGTTGCCTAATTTTCCCACCGACAAATTATCCATGATCGTAAGACGGTACCCGTAGCTTGTCAGCCTGTCAACTAAATGGCTTCCGATAAAACCAGCTCCGCCTGTGACTAGAACCCTAGCCCTTTCATCCATACTATTGCTCTGCCCCTCAGTAGTGAGCTTGCAACGTTTGCTCCTATCGGACACAACGCTTAAGCAATTATGACCCTTCGAAAGCGCACAATTCACCGTGCACAAGGAGCTGAGACCAAGGGTTTAGGCGCACACGGAAAACTTGGACTTTTCGTTCATAACGCCGATCTTTTCGGTCTTGTTCCAATTTCGTGGTCTCCGGAGCATGATGAGCATGACGGCGTAGAACGAAATGAAAGCTTGAAAGCTCCAGTAGAAGTAGATAAAGGGAATCCACAACACACTCTTGACTTTTCTAGGATTCGAAGCGAAAACTAGAGCCAAACCACAAAGAAGAAAGGTGAAGGTCGCAACTAAACCTGACGCTTGCATAACTAGTCGCAGCAGAAGATCGAACGATAAAGGCACAAGAAAAGTGTAAAACGATGCCAGATAGGACACTAGCCCCGCGATCAAGACAAAGGGACCAAGGAGAGTGAGTTCAGCGTCAAGATTCCTCACGTTAGGTTTCGACATCAACTTACCATACCTTAGCGCGATCTCCATCGTTCCCCTGAACCAACGTGTACGCTGCCAGAAGAATGAACGTGCATCAGATGGGCTTTCTTGCCACGACTGCACGTTCGGTGCATATCTGATCTTGTATCCATTTTCCTGGAGTCGCGCGGAAAACTCCATGTCCTCAGATAAAGCCTTTTCATCAAAGCCATTCAACTCCTCCAGAACATTCCGCCTGATGAATTGGCAACTGCCCTTGAGGTAGACAAATAGATTCAAGACGTCCTTACCGCGCAAATAGACCTCGCACCAGACCGTTTCTTCGTGCGAAATGAACTTGGTGAGCATGTTTTGATCAGCGTTAATGGACGATGTTCGACCCTGCACCGCAGCCACAGCTGGATCTCCGAAAAAACCACACACGTTCAACAAAGCGTCACGCGCCGGCACATTGTCTGCGTCGAAAATTCCAACGATCTCGCCCTTCGCTTGGGCTATCCCATAATTCAAAGCTGAAGGCTTGCCGTCAGATGATGGCTTTCGGAGAATTTTAATATCCATCTTAGAGCCTTTTGCGTATTTTTGACAAATGCTGATTGTTTCGTCGGTTGAGCCATCTTCCACTAGGATTACTTCTTTCTTGTCTTCAGGATAATCAAGATTTGACAGCGCGGTTAACAATCTTCCAACAACATTCCGTTCATTCTTCACCGGTACGACGATCGAAAAAGAAGGTAGACTTTTTCTTCCTGCAGATCTGCGTATCTTCCGGCTACGACGCATATTTCGGATGCCCGCAACCAGAATCGGCACATTATAAAGTGACCAAGCGCTCACGAAAAAGAAAACCAAGACCATTGCTATACTAACTGGACTCAGCACGCTTAACCATGCCATTCGGTTCTATTTCTGGAACTCTGCAAGGACGAGTCCCGCCCATTGATATGCATGATAGCTATATACTTTGCGAAGGACAGATCAAACATCCACTGCTCGGCGGATTCGTTGCCCCAACTCCGAGCGAGCAAGCCAAGTTTGCAAGCATAGGGTAGACCGAATTCCATCACCGCGACTTCGACTCTACTTTTTAGGGCATCCCGCAACTTGCCCACCACTGTAAGCAGCGCATTTGTCAGCACCGAACTGCGCACTTGGTCAACAACCCTAATCGTTACATCAACTAAAGCCCGCTCTGCACTTCCTAAGATCTTGAACCAAGTCCCGGACCTAAGGGCTTTCGACTTTAACCTCATAAGTGCTGCTCTAGAAAGCACGGATGAAAATTGCCCGTCAACGGCAATGGCGGTCATGAAGTATATCTCCTAACTCCTCAGATCTGGCTTCATTGGTTATCTCGTCGTCTCGTATCGACCAACAAGGGATAAAACATTTCATATGTGAAAAGATGAGACAGACGCGCGCGTCGAAGAAAATGTCACCGATAGCAATTTCAGTAATCCTGAGTTTCGCCTCGAGCCTAGTGGCACACGTTCCATTTCCCGAATCCGGAGGCGTGTGCGCTAATGCGTATTTGATATGAGATAAATTCTCGTACGCGCTGACTCCGTTTGTCTCCAGCAGTGGTAGATCAGTACCGACGCAGCCTGCTAACTTAGTCCGTGTGTGGTCAAGCGCTACTCCGTGAATGGACGCGTTTAGGCTTTCGGGCGAGGAGCCTTTCAAATCGTGATCCATAAAGGTGTTGCCGCTGATGATTGAAACTCGAAATGTCATGTAGTCGAACTGAGTGGCTTGTTTCTGTAATATTACGAGGGCTGCAATGTGGCTTAAATCCCCAAATTTCCACGTCGGTTCCTGAGTCAGAGAGGCGTGTTGAGTGTCCAATAAAGCCTCGGCAGGGTACAAGACAGCAGTTCCATTCGCGATGTTAGTGCTGTTATTCTTCTTTTTGATGTCGCGTATGGATTATGTCGTAAATTCAACCCTGTACGATTACGGTCTCCGTTTCTCCTATGGCTGGGCAGATGAGTATTGGATCACTTATACGGCAATTTTCATTGCTTTTGCAATGGCGGTAAGTTGCGCCTACTGGTTTGGGTCGCATAAGACGCGAAGGGACATGAAACTTTCTTTGGCCTTGTTCACGACAATAGTTCTTTTCGCTATTGGCGGACTTCAAGACATCATGTTTTTTATTCT
>DATHCB010000045.1:0-20736 GCA_035319765.1 Bathyarchaeia archaeon | reverse complement strand
ACTGGTTTCTGGGGCTGGCTCGCTAACCTAGATTTTGAAACGATGGGCTACGCGATTGTAGGGACTTTCCTAATTGCGTGGGCGATCGCTATGGCTTACTACAGGTACAAAGGATATGAAAAAATTGGTTTTTCCTCCAGTAGTTCATCGCTTGGTACTCCCACAACAACTGCAAGCACTTCCAACAAGAAAGCACAGTACACAAGGAGCCAGCGTACCAGCATAAGAAAAGCGTTAAGTAAGCAGTCAAAATCTCGCGCGCCTGTGTCAGGGAAGCTTTCAGCGAATGTGAAAGAGGTCTAAACTAATCGGGTAAAATCAGCGCGCACTACAAAGAGCTCCTGGAAGCAGGTTTTGAATACGTTACCGAAAGAGAAGGCCTCAAATTGTATCGTAAGAGAAAATAATCGAAGCCTTCATGCCGGAATAGTAAGCTTCATAAATATGTACAGTCGAATAGACTCTGCAATACGGAATATAAGGGTGAGGCTAAAGTGTCCAAACCGTTCTATGTAAAGGCTGAAACTCCGAAGGAATTGCAAGATGCAGCCTATGAAGCCCTAAGAATCTCAAATCAAACAGGCAAGATTAAGAAAGGAACCAACGAAGCCACAAAAGCCATCGAGAGATCTCAGGCCAAACTCGTGATAATCGCAGAGAACGTTGAACCCCCAGAAGTCGTGGCGCACCTGCCGATCCTCTGCGAAGAAAGAAAAATCCCCTACGTCTTCGTCTCTGACAAAGAAAAAATAGGCTCAGCCATAGGCATCGACGTGCCAGCTGCTTCTGCATGCATAACAGAGGCAGGCGACGCCGCAGGACTCCTCAAAGAGATTCTCACAAGACTGGAAGCCGCCAAGAAGGGCGCCTAGCGATGAGCAAGAAGCCCGAAAAAGAGACCAAAGAAACCACAGCCAAAGAAGAGGAAGGCGCCCTCATACCAGCGCAGGTTATCCAAGTGATGGGCAAAGCAGGGGTAACAGGCGAAATCGCTCAGGTTCGAGTGCGCGTGCTCGAAGGTAGAGACAGAGGACGCATTATATCCCGCAACGTCAAAGGCCCTATACGTGTAGACGACATGCTTATGCTGAGAGAAACAGAACGCGAAGCCAAAAAAATCCGTTAGAAAATGAGGCGAATCATGGGTGCCTAGACAAAGACGATGCTCCTTCTGCGGAAACGACTTCCAGCAGGGCACCGGCTTGATGCACGTAAAGAACGACGGCACGATCCTCTGGTTCTGCAGCAGCAAATGTCGCAAGAGCAGCCTAAAACTTGGCCGAGATCCAAGAAAACTGCCATGGACACAGTACTACGGCAAAGAAGAAAGAGGCAAAGCTTAGCCTATCGAGTCATACAATCGGCGAGGTTTCTTTACTTTAAAGATTTCATTATTCTCTCCCAGAGCGGCTCATTGTCGATGCAGCCAATGTCGGGTGCGTTCAGGTCACCGTCAAAATAACTGAAAGCTCGTGCCCTGCAACCTCCACATATGTATCTGTCGGGGCATTGACCACATCCAGTGACCTGCCCATTGACGCTATAGTCCTCCAACCTTTCTCTCGAGCGTAGCGTCAACAGAAATGGATGCGTATCCCAAACGCGCTCGAAATCGTCCTTTAAAATGTTCCCCAGCACCGTGCGTTTGCTAGTTCCAAAAAAGACGCAAGGTTTCATGTCTCCGTTTGGTTCAAGGCACATGTAGAGTCTTCCTGCACCGCATCCTCCCAGGAAATTGGCAACGTTCTCCACGCCTCTCTGGGCCCCGTAATGGGCTGAAACTGTGTACTTCTCGCCTTTTTCGCTTGAAAGCCTCTTAACCACACTTGCATACTGCGGGCATGTGCTAAAGTACCTGTCAACCTTCACGTCAGATTTGCCTACCTTTTGTTCCTCATCCTGAGACTTCAAATACAGGTTCAGTATCTTGTGCCCCATCAACTCCAGAACCCCCAGTCGCTCCTTAGGGGTTAAATCCAATTCCACAAATGCCTTTGCACGGCCGGTTGGAATGTAATTAAAGTGCATGAACCGCACGCCAAGGTCTTCTGCAATTGTGACTATTTTTTCAATCTCGTCCAGATTCTCTTTCTGAACAGTCGTAGCTATGCACGTATCCAAACCAACATCAACTGAATTTCGTATTCCCTGCATCGTCTTCTCAAAACAACCCGGCACTCTTCTGAAACCCTCATGAACCTCCTTGCTCGCACCATCGAGACTGATCTCCATGTAGCCAATTCCCAAGTTCTTCAATGCCATAGCAGTGTCTTTCGTTAAGAGAGTGGCGTTAGTAGCTATACTTATGTAGGGGACCTTCTTCTTGGCGTAAGCCGCCACCTCGAAGAAATCCTTTCTCATTAAGGGCTCTCCGCCAGAAAGAGAAAGAGCAGGAAGCCCGATGTTCGCTGTTTTCGACAAGATGTCTAATGTTTCGAACGCTTCATCGGTGGTAAGCTCTGGTCGCATTTTTCCAGCGTTTTCGTAACAGTGCTTGCAACGTAGATTACACGTGTAGGTGAAGTTCCACACAATTTCGAAAGGACCTGCCGGTGTGAAGGGAATCTGGACACCATACTTCCTTATACCCTTCATCATCAGACCGAAGCCTCTAAGCCAGGCCTCGCCGTAGTCAACGTTCAGAAGCGTTCTCTCGAGAAAGCCCCTATCGACCTTAAGAGCTCTCGTGCCCATAGCATAGAATGGCCTTGCGATTACTCGGCTCAAAGCTTCGCAATTGTCACACAACTGTATATCTTGACCGAGATATTCCTTCAAGGAGTTCAGAAGTAGGTTTCCATCCTCAGGGCAATCTATGTCAAACCGGGATATCATCGTTTTCAACAAAGGGTTCAGGGTGGCAGCGAGAACTAAGTTTTCAAGAGATTCTCGGTGCAACCTTGCCATCGCCACCTCGGGATGCGTCTATTTTAGAAGAGGGGTTAAATATATTATTTTTTTCAGAGACAACATCCTGCCTGTCATCCTATGCACAAGGATTAAGTTTTGGAGTGCGAAACATTTATTAAATGTCAAGATATAAGACATATATGTGTATACACGCTTAACGCATGTGCAGAAAGAACCATGGAGGCTTAAGTCTGACATCCATTAAGAAAAGCGAAATGAACGCGCAAGAGACATGTACATGTCCAAACGACGAATGTGGAAGAACCTTCGAACACCCCCTGCAACTAACAGTGTTATGCAGCGATCCTGTTGAAACTTACCCAGCTTGCCCATACTGCATGAGCAGAATCGAAAACAGAGAAGAAGAGCTAGAAGATCAGGAACAACAAGAAGACCAAGAACTAGCAAAGAATGAACCCATAGCACTTAAAATAAAGACTGCACTGCAAAAAGAACAAGAAAGAGAGAACGAAGAGCCCAAAGAGCCAAGCACACCGAGATGCACACACGACTTCGGATACCTGAAAAAACGCCCGAAAGGCACATCCATTCCAGACGAGTGTTTGGTCTGCCCAAAAATGATCCAATGCCTCTCAGGATAAGGTTTCCTTCCCAAAGCCCTTGCATTAGAAGGGCTTTATTCTCGCGTCATTCGTTCTAGCTGACCATCGTTCAATTTTCCATTTCAAACAACTAATATTTTCATAATCGACATATTAGCCGAAGGGAACGATATTTTAAATCTAGAAAACACCTCTAGATAATTATTGAGGAATCAACATGAGCCATAGAAGACTTTCATCTGAAGATTTCCTATCCTTATGCCAGGTCTTGCGGGGTCATCGCAACCCAGAGATAAGGTTCCAGAACCCAGACTTCTGGAGACATGCCGAGTACAATTAGCAATTTGACCGCATTCACCCATTGGTAGAGCCTTACATTTTATCAACGCAATTGAGTCCATCGTCGATAATTTATATTTCATAATTTGCATAGGCAACGCTCGCTCCTTAAATTAATAAGGTACTCTTGATACTCTATGATCATCTCTCATTCGGACGCGAAGGGATAAGAAGGAAGTCGGCCAACAGCCTGTTCCGGCCTTCTAAGCACCTGGTAAAAGCTTCTAAATAGGCAGACGATGCATGATAGTCAAAGAGATGAGTCTGTTGAACCTTCTGCTCGACGAGATGTACGCAGGCTTGAAGGAATACTTTGAAACTCTAGGCTGGAAAGTGGTTACAGTACAGGAGATAGGTTTGCAAGGAGCAAAAGACAAAGACATCGTAGATTATGCAAAGAAAAACACGCTCCTCCTAGTAACCCAGGATCAGAAATCAGCCGAACTAGCCGATCTCATAGGCGTCAAATGCGTGCTAATCTCCAACGCAATGATCGCAAAAATCGCCGACGCCAAAATACAAGAGAAATACCCAGACGCCAAAGGAAAAATAACATGATGTACACGGTTAGCAGAGCACGGTTTTCATTCCTCCTATTAAGAGCAGACATGAGCGGGTTTGTTTCACCAGAATGCGTAGAGCCTCTGCACGGATAGAAAACAAAACATCGCCTCTCAGATTCGTAGACTCTGAATTATCCGCTCTTGGGCGCAAATCTTCTAAGAAATGTGATCCTCATGAAAGATCTGGGTTTAGCATGACTATTTATTAATTCATGAGTCACAGCGGAAACATCCATTTAGCACCATTGCTAACAAGCTCGGGATTTCACTTGGACATGTACAAAAACCATTAAATATTTACGCTTCGCTTGTTGAAAATATGGACGATTATTTAAAAATGTGGTGCGGCGTTTTTGGAGCAATCGATTTTACAGGCAACAACATCTTTCCCTATCTCTACTGGGGCATGCGAGCTCAAAATCATCGAGGACACCAGTCACATGGCTTCTTAACGTTTAACGGAGACTTCAATGTCTCCAGAGGCCTGGGCCTCATTCCAAAGCTCCGGGAGAAGGAGCTACAGAGATGGCTTGATCAGCTACCAGGTAGCTTAGGCATAGCGAACGTGAGATACACAACCTCAGGTGGGAGCGACGAAGAAGCCCTAATTCGCGGTACTCAACCCGTCACCGCAGAACATGGGAGACACAAGATCGGAATCTCCTTCAATGGCAATGTGGTTAACACAGTTCAGCTGACAAAAGAAATTCGCCTCGCAGTACCCAATTTTCTATACGACTGCGACGTAGAATTGATAAGCCGAAAACTCTCAATAGAGCTAAAAAAGCATAACGACCTAGTCTCTTCAGTGAGAGCCTGCATGCAAGAAATAGAAGGCGCGTTTTCGGTAGTCGGAATTACGCAGGATGGTGACCTCTTCGCCTTCAAAGACCCGTACGGCATACGCCCGCTCTGCAGCGGTTGTAGCCAACACCCAAAGATGTGCGCATTCTCTTCAGAGACTGTCGGCTTGGACATTAACAATATAGAGTATAGTTTTGAGTTAAACCCTGGCGAGTTCGTACTTGCAACTAAAGATGAATTCCAACGAGAACAACTAGTTGCCAGTGGCAAAAAAGCGCTTTGTGCCTTTGAATTTGCATACTTTGCAAGACCCGACTCGAGACTTAACGGCAAGTACGTGTACGAGGTAAGGGAGTCCTTTGGACGAAATCTCGGAAAAGAACATCCAGACATCGTTAGAAAATGTGACATGATAATATCCTTACCTGAAACTAGCGATGATGCGGCGTTCGGTTTGCATGAAGAGACCGGCCTGAGATGGGAGAGGGCGATAAGAAGACATCGCTACGTGAGCGAGAGAGCCTTCATCCTCTTGCCACAAGAGAGATACGCTACGGTAGATAAGAAAATCAACATATTAGATCATAAGTTTAAGGATAAAAAGATCATAGTCGTCGACGATAGCATTGTCCGTGGCGACACGACTCGGGTCGTGGTGGAAAAATTACGAAAGAAGGGAGCCAAAGAAATTCACATGTTCATAACCTTCCCTCGCATCATAGGACCCTGCCCGTACGGCATCGACATGGCCACTTACAGCGAGCTCATCGGTTCAACTCGCGATCCAGAAGAAATAGCCAAAGAGATAGGTGCAGATTCTGTGAATTATCAATCACTTGAAGGGTTTGTCAAAGCTACTGGCATGACGAGAGATGAATTATGCTTCGGATGCACCACAGGAAATTATCCAACTCCGCTAGCGAACAAACTCGCCGCAAAGATGCGGGAACAGTTCGAAAGAGGATACAAGGAAATAGGAAGACTTTACGAGTTAGCGGAGTTGGTGGAAAAATCACCCACTCAATAATAAATTAGAATTCCCGCCTCTTCATACCCGCGAGCGGTGCGTCACCATGGAAACAGTAGGCATCCTCGTAATAGCTTATGGCGCAAGAGAGACAGCGATAGTAGACGCTTTCAGCAGAAGCTCAAAATACAAAGCTAAAATATACGTCGTCGACAAACAAAAAAACCCGTTCAACCTTCAAGAAGCCACAGAACACATTGTAATCCCAAATCTGAGCATAAGTGAAATATGCAAATTCGCCAAAAAACACGAGAACGAGATTGACTTCGGAATAGTCGGCCCAGAAAAACCTATAATCGACGGCGTCCGGGACCTGATAGAAAGAGAAACGCACATCCAAACCATCTGCCCCACAAGGGAGTACGCCATAGAAAAGAGCAAAGTCGCACAGCGTCACCTGTTCGAGAAAGTCGCACCAGAAGTGAACCCAAGATTCAAGGTCTTCTACCCGAAAGAATATCGCAATATCGAAGAGGTAAAGGCCGAATTATTCGGATGGCTCGACGAACTAAAGAATCAAGTAGCAATAAAGCCTGACACGCCCGCTGCAGGCAAAGGCGTAGGCGTCTGGGGCGACCACTTCAACACCAGGAAGGAACTGCTCAAACATTTTCTGGAAAACTTTAAGCATGGCGCAGTTATCGTCGAGGAGAAGGTTGACGGGGAGGAATCGAGCTTCCAAGCCTTCTGCGACGGAAAGCACCTCGTGCCCTTGCCAGAAACAAGAGACTACAAGAGAGCCTTCGACGGAGACAGGGGACCAAACACAGGCGGAATGGGCTCCTACAAAGACACGGGCGACATACTTCCATTCATGACAAAGATGGACAAAGACAAAGAAACACAGATTATGAACAGAATATTCCAAGAACTCAAAGGAAAAACTGAAAGCAACTCAGCCTTGCGCGGAATGCCGTTCTACGCCGCATTTATCCATACAAGAGAAGGACCCAAAATCCTGGAAAACAACAGTCGCCCGGGCGACCCAGAAATAATCAACATTCTTCCATTACTCAAGGACGACTTCATCGATGTTTGCTTCAGCATGATAGAGGGAAACCTTACCAAGGCAGAACTAGAGAACGATGCATCAGTCGTGACCTACAAAGTCCCTGCAACCTACGGAGACTACATTGACCTCTTCAAAGATAAAGTAAAACGGAACGAAATAGACACACCGATAGATCTAACGAAAGCCTACAATCTGACTAAAAAATACGATGACAATATTCGTGTCTATCCCGCGTCAATAGAAATAAGAAAAGATGAATCTTTCGCTCTGCGCTCAAGAGCCGTTTGTGTAGTTGGCATGGCAGAAACGATCGAGGACGCCCGACAGATCTCACTCGAAGGAATAGCAAACATTACAGGCGGCGGTCTGTGGAACCGAAATGACATAGCCTCAAAGGAGCACATACGGAAGAGCATAGCCCACATGCATCGGTTACGAGGCAGCTAACTTTGACGACAAAACGACCTAAGAAGGTTTTTGTCACAGACTGTGAAGGGCCTATCTCCAAAAACGATAACGCCTACGAATTAACTTCCCTCTTTATCCCAAATGGAGACAAATTCTTCTCTGTGGTGAGCAAGTATGACGATGCATTGGCCGACATCGTTAAAAAAAGGGACTACAAAGCTGGCAGCACTCTAAAACTCATCCTTCCCTTTCTGAAGGCCCACGGCGTCACTAACCAGAGAATGACGGATTTTGCTGCGAAAGACATCATACTTCTCCCAGGCGCTAGGGACACAATGCAATTTGTCAAAGAAATAATGCCTTCCTTCATAGTCAGCACCAGCTACGAACAGTACATTTCTGCCTTATGCAAGGCAATTGACTTTCCTCTTGAAAACACCTACAGCACACGAGTCGACATAGACAAACACGAGATATCTAACGAAGAGAAGCGGACGTTAAGACAGCTCACAAAAGAAATCGCCGCAATGCACGGTTTTGAAATTCCAAAAAATGCCAACTCGATAGAGCACCTCTCCTCATACGGCCAGACTACAATAAAGCGTCTGGACGAGATTTTCTGGAACAAACTCCCAAAAATGCCTATAGGCAAGATGTTTGACGAGGTGAACCCTGTAGGAGGAGAAGAAAAAGCCAAAGCAACAAATGCAATTGTCGCTGAGACTGGCTCCGATGTCAGTTCGGTGATGTACGTTGGCGACAGCATAACAGACTTGGAATGCTTTAGGTATGTAAGAAACGGCGATGGCTTGACGATCTCTTTCAACGGCAATGAATATGCAGTCAGAGAAGCGGAAATCGCCGTAATGTCAGAAAACACAACCGCAACATCCATTCTTGCCGACGTCTTCGCCAAACATGGCAAAGAAAAAGTACTGCAACTAGCTCAAGAGTGGAGCCTTTCGACACTAAAAACGTTTGAAGTGAACCCTACACTCGTGATAAATGTCCAGAAACTTTACCCACATAAACTCCCAAGGGTTGAAGCGATAACAAAGGACAACATGAGTAGTCTTGCTGAAGAAAGCCTCGTGTTCAGAAAATGTGTGAGGGGCGAGGCAATCGCTAGTCTGGGCTAGGGCCTAGAGCAAATATTCTTAAGCTGAATGTCGGAAGTCTTAATTCCAATACGTGACAGACATGAAGGCTATCATCGAGGATACCTATGCAGAGGCGTTTGATGGGCTATATTGCAGAGTAGTGATAACAGCCGAAAACAGAGAAACACTCCGCAAGGCCGCAGAAGACGCGACGGCCACGCCGGCTGAGGTTATCGGAAGAACAGAAGGTGGGGTAGAAAAGTGGCTAGGAAGAAACGAGACTCCTGACAGAAGGCAAGGAGCTGTTTTGCAGTTTTGGGGCAAAATCGACGAAGAAAAACCCTTTGAAAAATCTTTGGAACGACTCGAGAAGGAATTGTCCTACCGAATCCGTCAAGACATTCTCGTTAAACCATTTACCGCCCTGTTTGACGCTCTTCCCAGCGCAGAAGGCAAGCTGGACATGATGGAAAGAGTTGGACACTGTGGAGATGGTTACGAGTGGGAAGAAACGCGTTTTGGTCGTAAAATGATAATCGTGCCCATCATGGTGCCAGACTTTGAAATAGAACGTCACATAGGCTATGCACGAGGGGTTTCAGGGGGAAACTTCTGGTATATGTGCAAAACGAAGGAGGCGTTTTGGAAAGCCAGCAATAGAGCACTTGAATGCATAAGTGATGTCGAAGGAGTAATAACGCCGTTCGATGTTTGCTCAGCGGGGTCTAAAGTCGAAACCAAGTTTCCCCTAATAGGACCCACGACAAATCATCCCTATTGCCCGTCGTTGAAGAATAAACTGACCGGCGAATCCCTTGTTCCCGAAGGTGTCAAGTACATCCCTGAGATAGTCATAAACGGAATTTCTACAAACGCCGTCAAAGAGGCTATGAAAGTCGGGATTGAAGCTGTAAGCAGAATAGAAGGTATTCTGAGGATTTCTGCAGGAAATTACGGCGGCACGCTTGGCAAGTACAGGATACATTTACGAGAGTTGTTCCAATGAAGCTTGACGTTATAGGAATGGGCGCTCTAAACGTAGACAAACTGTACATGGTAAACCAAATCGCCCAAGAAGACGGCGAAAGCTCCATCTTGAAATCCGATGAGGCCTCCGGCGGCTCAGCTGCAAATACGACGGTCGGCCTCGCTAGACTAGGACTGAAAGTGGGTTACATCGGCAAAGTCGCCAGAGACCGCGAAGGACGACTGCTGCTCAAAGATTTCGAAAAAGCAAAGGTTGACACCGAAGGAATAGCCGTAACAGAGTACGGCAGAAGCGGTATCGTCATGGGATTCGTTGACAATAAAGGCGAGAGAGCACTCTATGTGGACACGGGCGTTAACGGCTCAATATATTTCAGCGAAATCAATCTCGAATACGCCAATAACACGAGTTTCATGCATTTAACCTCCTTCGTCGGAAAAGAGGCTTTCCAAGTTCAGAAAAGGTTAGTGGCGTCACTTTCGAAGAGCGTAAAACTGAGCCTGGACCCTGGAGAATTATACGCCAAGAAAGGCTTGATCGAATTAAGGACAATAATCAAACGATGCTTTGCCATTTTTCCGAATGAGCACGAAGTGAAACTTTTAACCGGAGAAGGATACGAAAAAGGCGCACAGACACTTCTCGGTGAGGGCATAAGAATAGTCGCGGTCAAACTTGGTCCAAGAGGATGCTACGTTACGGACGGCAAAGAAGACAACCTAATCCCACGATTCTCCGCAAAAGTTGTTGATACCACGGGCGCTGGCGACGCCTTCTGCGCAGGGTTTCTGTACGGGCTCGTCAAAAATAAGAACCCTGCTCAATGCGGAAGACTCGGGAACTTCGTCGCATCAAAATGCATCCAGAAAGTCGGGGCGAGAGCTGGGCTGCCATACCAGTCAGATCTACCAAATGATCTTTCAAAATTAGAACCTTCGCATTAGAAAGTCTATTGTAGACTCGAAGACCAATCTCCCGTCTCCAAATTGGGGCAAAAACTCTTTTGTTGTCCAGTCTGGTTGCTGCCAAGCGTAGAATGCACGTTCCGGATGTGGCATCAGGCCAAAAACTGTGCCAGAAGAGCTGCAAATACCCGCGATGTCGTGAAACGCACCGTTTGGATTCGCTGGATACTTGCCCTCCGCAAACGTGCCATCCGCATTGCAGTATCTGAAAACAAGCTGGTCGTTATCATAAAGTTTCTCCAAAAATTTTCTCTCCTTCTCTTTCGGAAAAAGAAATCTGCCTTCTGAATGCGCTACAGGAATCCTCAGAACCGATCCTAGAGAGATTTTTTGGGTGAAAGCACATTTTCCCTTATTTTCATGCCTAAGACATATCCATCTGCAGTTATAGCCCGAAGGGACGTTCGGCGCCAGTACAGCTTCGGGATATTCGCTCAAGCCATAAAACGCTGGAAGCAGACCTGCCTCTACCAAGACTTGAAACCCGTTACAAATTCCAAGAACTGGATGCTCGTCATCGACAAATTCCTTCAATTGCGTACCGAGTTTGGCTATGACTGATTTTGCCCAGATTGCTCCGGCACGCACGTAATCGCCGTAAGAGAAGCCGCCTGGAAGCACTAGTCCGCTGTAATCTAATAGGTTTCGATTCTTCGCAAGTTCGTTTAAATGGACGATTTCGGCCTTGACACCTAAATCGTTAAACGCCCTTCCAGTTTCTGCGTCACAGTTCGTTCCTCCGACACGTAAAATACAGATTTTGACTTCGCTTCGGTTCATGCTAGGCATCTCCTAGGGCGGTTCGCCATCTCTCCCTTAGCTGCACCAAATCCGCTGAGAAGAGCTTCTCTTCGTGTAGACCGTGGACCTCCAAAAACGGCGAATCTGTAACTTCACCTATCTCCGCGTTTACACAGTCTCCCATCAACTCTTCGAAGCGGTCCGAATCCTTGCTAGAGACTTCTACTAGGAACCTGCTGTTTGACTCTGAGAAAAGAAGCAAATCATTTCGCTTCACATCATCCGCACTTGGCACGTTTTTCAAATGAATCTTTACCCCATGAGCACCGCCAAAAGCCATCTCTGCTGCAGCTATCGCAAGGCCGCCTTCGGATAGATCGTGACACGCCCTTACGATGCCTTGGTCAATGGCTCTTGTTAGTGCCTCGAACGTGCTCCTTGCCTGTACCGGGTTTTCTATTGGCACAGTTTTGCCAGTGAAGCCGTGCAAATGATAGTATTCTGAACCACCCAGTTCACGCTTGGTCTGCCCTAGGATGTAGACGGGATTATCGGACGACTTTAGTTCCATTGAAATGAGTTTCCGTATATCTGGGATTATACCGATTGCAGTCATTAGAAGGGTTGGCGTTATGGCGCCTTGCGGTGACTCGTTATAGAGGCTGTCTTTTCCAGAGATGTATGGCGTGCCCAAGCCTTTCGCGGTTTCGTAGCATGCCTTGCATGCTTCTACTAGCGTTTCGAGTCTTTCAGGTTTTTCTGGATTACCCCAAGTGAAATTGTCGAGCAGAGCGATTCGTCTTCCGCCTACAGCTGTATTGTTGCGGACTGCTTCGTCTATGGCCGAAGCCGCCATCCAGTAAGCGTCAATTTTCCCATAAGCTGGATTCATTCCGCAAGAAATCACTAGGCCCTTCCATGATTCGTGTAATGGTTTCAATACCGCCGCGTCATTTGGACCAGAGTATTCGCCCTGAAGAGGCTTTAGCGACGTGTTACCTTTCACTTCGTGATCATAAGTACGAATAACGGATTCCTTGCTAGAAATGTTCGGTGAAGAGAGCACCTTCAGAAATATATCCAGTAAATTATCAGGTTCGTTGAATGACGGTTCGTTCAGGAAATGTTTCTGACCTGTAGCGTTTCTTTCTGTCTTCGGTGGTTGAAACATGAAAGCCATGTCCAACTCGGCTACAGTAACAAGATAAGTCAGCTTCAGATTCTGCTCCTCGGTTAATTTTCCAATTACAACTGCTTCAATATCTTCCTCGTTGAAAATATCTAAAACCTGCTGCACGTTAACTGCAGGTATGGCTAGCAGCATTCTCTCCTGAGACTCCGAAACGTAGATCTCCCAAGGAGCCAACCCGGAGTGCTTGAGATGAATCTTGTCAAGATTTATTATGGCACCGCAATTAAACCGATGAGCCATTTCGCCTACCGCACTTGACAACCCTCCGCCGCCTAAATCCGTAATTGCAGAGCCTAGCTTTTCATCACGAATTTTGATTATTGCCCTCTTTAGCTTCTCCTCCTCTATGGGGTTCGCTATTTGCACGGCGGGTCGGGAAACCTCCTCCGATTTTTCTGAAAGTTCCAATGACGCAAAGGTTACGCCGTGGATGCCGTCCCGTCCGGTTCTACCACCGGCTAAGACTAAAAACTGGTTTGGCTTGGCGTCTCTCACGAGCTTGTCCAACGGAAGAAGACCTACGCAGCCGCAGTACACTACTATGTTTCCTACGTAGCTTTCGTCAAAGTGAATTGCACCATTGACAGTTGGGATTCCCATGTTGTTGCCATAGCATCCGATTCCTCCGATAACGCCCCGAAACAAGTATTTTGGGTGCTTCACTCCGAGAGGAAGACGCTCATAATCGTAATCAAGCGGTCCAAAACCCAACACGTCAGTACAGGCGATCGGATCTGCCCAAACACCTAAAATATCGCGAATTACCCCACCCACTCCAGTGGCGGCTCCTCCGAAGGGCTCTACTGCAGATGGATGATTGTGGGTTTCTACCTTCGCCGCGATTCCATAGCCTTTCTCAAACTCGATTACGCCAGCGTTATCTTCGAAGACCGAGACACACCAAGAGGGATTTAGCTCTTTGGTGACTTTTTCTATAAAAGTTTTAAACAAACTCTGAATTCTTCCCTCTGGCGTAATCACGTCGCCCTTGAAAGTTTTGTGAAAGCAATGTTCGGACCATGTTTGCCCAAGTATTTGAAGTTCTACATCTGTTGGGTTCCTGCCGGCTTTTGAAAAATAATCTTTGATCGCTCTCATTTCTGCGAGGTTTAGGGCTAGTTCAAGTGTCCGGCTGATTTCTAACAGTTGCTCATCATTCGCTCTATGTGTGTTAATTTCGTAGAGTTCAAAAGGCAGTTTTCGTTTCTCGTAAAGGCTCATTCCGCGTCCCTGATTTCAATCTCATAGTCATCCTTAGTTGGATTCGCGAGTAGTCTGCGGCACATTTCGTCAGCTGTTTTTCGAGCTTCCATCTTAGAGGTCTCTTCTAAATAAACCGCGTAGACCTTACTAACGTTGACAACCTCTACCGGATAGTTCAATTCTCGAAGCGCTTTTGCCGTCGCTTCTCCTTCAGGGTCAGAATGCCCAGACTTGAGCATAACCTTGATTTCGACTTTGAACCTCATGCTTATATCATCGAACATTTAAAAATTTAAGCTTTATTTAACCGAAAATTTAAATAAACATGCGTATATCATTGCAGTAGGATTTTCTTATTCTTGTAGTAGGCCGTGCTCTTTCCGTTACCCGTAACTTTTCCGATAAGTTCTGCCTTTGGGCCAGTTTTCTCGATACAATCTATGGCAGCATCCAAGTCATTCTTATTCACTACTAAGGCGAAACCCCAGCCCATGTTAAAGGTTCTCAACATTTCTTGGTCCGTTATTGTGCCCTTGACCTCGGGGGCGGTTTGCTGTATTAAATTAAAGATCGGTTGTGGTTTGAAATTGCTGAACTCGAAGCCTATTCCTTTAGAAAATTTTGCGAGTTGATTGAATTTTGCGTAGCCCTCGCCCGTAATGTGTACCGCGCCTTTTATTTTCACTTCGGTAGCTAACTTGAGTAATGGTTTTACGTAGATTTTCATCGGCTCTAGGACTTCGTAAATTAGCTCTTTATCGAATCCCTCAGGAGTTGTGAAGGGATCATACTTTCCGCCCCACTGTTTGAATAACACTTTTCTAGCCAAGGTGATGCCATTGCTGTGGAGACCAGAGCTTTCGATTCCAATTACTACATCGCTCGGTTCGATGCTATCTCCCCATATAATGTTATCTCTTTCGAGTTCACCGACGCAGGCGACGATGAGATCGAAGCTTTTTCCCTTGGATATGCCAGTTATTATTTCTGCCACGTCGCCGATCTCCCCGGCTGGCACGATACACTCCGATTCTTCCGCGCCTTTAACTATGCCCTTCATCAATTCTTCTATGAGTATAGGATCAGAAACCTGAGCGTGAATGTTGTCTACTATTGAGAGCGGTTTGGCGCCAGAACGAATTATGTCATTGACCACCAGTGCGACGCCGTCGATGCCAATAGTATCGTACTTTTCTGCAAGTTGGGCGACCAAGACTTTTGTGCCCACGCCCTCTACCTGAAAGTCTAGGAACTTGTCACTGAAGGGAAAAATCTTCCCGTATGGAAGCTGGACGAGCTTGCCGTATCTGCTGAATTTGAAAGTGTGCTCAAGAGGTTTTAGGGCTGCTTTCGATTTTGTTCTGGTTTCTCTATTCACTCCAGCCTCTGCATAGGTGTATTCCTTGGACACGTTTGAAGCCTGCTCATGTGACTATTTCGTGTAATATCCTTTGCTTGGCTGCTCGTCTTATTTCCAGTGCTATGCGGTCGCCCATGCTCATTCGTTTGCCATATTTTGCGTTTGCGTACTGCGAGCCTATGCCCATGTGGACATTTGTTCCGCCGCCGTGTCGCAGAGCTACATCTTGGGTTACCGGAATGTGCATGTACGGTTCTCGGCCTTCGGGCACGTCGTACAAGCCATAATCGGCGCTTGTTTTAGCTTCGGGACCTAATGTCAAGTCTGTTTTGACCGTGGGCTTCAGTTCGTATTTTGATATTCTGTCCCAAGTGATCAGTGTCTGTAGGCACCATGCACCTATTGTCCCTGGTGGTTCATATTCTCGGGTTGCTAGTAGGAATCGATCCGCGTATCTGTGCATGTCTTTGAGCAATGATTCTCTGAGGCTCATGATCAAGTGCGCTGTGACCTCGAATGATGGGACTTTTTTGAGTTTCTCCTGCACGTCCAGTGGCAATCGTCGGACACCGTCAAGTATGGTCTCTCGTCTTTCGTCTATGGATAGAAACTGGTTTGCTAAGCAAGCTCTTGCATTCTCTAGGGTCGTATTGTATAGTTTTGCGTACCAGTCGTCTGCATCGCCCCAGTCTTCCTTTGCGTCGATAGGCGAGTAGAAGAAGTTGAAGTTTGCATGTGGACCAAGTACAATCTGCTCTATGCGTGCATTTTCGAGGCTTTCTTTGTCCAGGTTTCCTGCTTTGACTTCGTCCTGCACTTTCGCTTCTAGGTCTTCCGAGTTTGCGGCGAAGATGAATTCGCGTTCAAATTCTCTGTGGGCATGTTCAGCTTTGAGCAGCATAGGTTCGTCGATTGCTTCTTCGAAGCTTATGCCGTTCTCGTGCACCTCGTATTCGTATGCTTTTGGACAGGGGATTCCTGCCTTTTCAGCAAACCAATAGTAATCCTTTTCGATCTCGCCTCTGTTTTCAATTTTCAAGAGTTTTCTAGAACCCAGGATGGGGACTGGATATTTGTCTTCTATAACGCTGCATCTTTCGTCCCCTCCCACATACACGGAGAAGGCTCTGTTGGGAATTTGTATGCATTCCAAATTGACGAGCTCGTCGGTATACTTAATGATATCTGAGTATTTTTCCAAGACTAGAATTACGCTTTGCCAGCTGCCTTTTTTGGTTATATCTTTGGGGTCATTTACGACTTTTAGGTCCCTTTTGGTGGTGGCCGGAAGTTCCTCGATTATTTCTTTTGGTTTACCTACCATGGGGTTTTGAAGGTAGATTCGCGCTCTGGCAGGTGGCGCATAAATTATGCTTCTGAGCCCGTAATTGCGTTGTCCTTGCCATGCGTCTAAGGCGGAGTGTGAGCCTAAATTGAGCCCAATTGGCTCCTTGTACCTTTTGACTATTTCTTGCATTTCTTCTCTTTCGATAACCATCCTTTCTCACCTAAGTGGAGACGCAAATAGCGTTTTAGGTTTTTTAAAACTTTCTGCCCGTCAATCGTTCGTAAGCCTCGATGTATTTCTTGGACGTTCCGGCAATGACGTTAGGTGGTAGAGTTGGCGCAGGGGGTTGCTTGTTCCATTTTATAGACGTAAGATAATCTCGGACATACTGCTTGTCGAAACTGAATTGGTCTTCGCCTGCTTTGTATGTGTCAAGTGGCCAAAATCTTGAGGAGTCCGGTGTCAACAGTTCGTCTATGAGAATTAATTCATCGTCAATCGTGCCGAATTCGAGTTTCGTGTCTGCCACTATCATACCATTCTCTTCTGCTTTTTGAGATGCTTTAGCGTATATTTTCATGCTAACGTCCTCTATCTCTCTGGCTGCGGCTTTTCCGACTTCTCGTTCCACATCTTTCTGTGTTATCTCCACGTCATGACCTTTTTCTGCCTTTGCTGTGGGTGTCAGGATGGGATAATCGAGTTTTTCCGCTTTTTTTAAGCCTTTTCGAAGTGTGACGCCGCAGACTGGTCTTCCTTGCTCGTAGTCTTCCCACGCTGAGCCATATAGGTAGCCTCGGACCACGAATTCTATAGGAATTAGCTTAGCCTTTTTCACAAGGACTGTGCGAGGGTCCACGGTTTTTATCATGTGATTCTGTACCGTGTTCTTTGTTTGTCTGAACCAGTGCGTTGACAGACGAGTTAGGGCCTCGCCTTTGCGAGGAATGCCGTCTGGCAAGACAACGTCAAAAGCAGAGATTCTGTCTGTCGAGACTATTAGTAGTCGATCGCCCAAATCATAAATGTCCCTGACTTTACCGCGTTTGAATACTGGATAAGGCAGATGCGTATCGACGACAACTGTCTCGACTTTCGTCACTTCTTCACCTCCCTCACTTCTTTTGCGGCCTCGTAAACAGTTTTCTCAAGCCTTTCCCTAAACGCCGAGACCTTTTCTCTTATTTCAGAGTTCGACAAGGCCAGGATTTTTGCCGCTAAGAGTGCTGCGTTGTCTGGATTCGATACAAAGGCCACCGAAACGCCTTTAGGCATCATTATTGACGAGAAGGCCTTTGCCCAACCGAACTCTTCTGAGTCTGGGGGACAGGCAATTACAGGATACCTGGTGTAGCCAGCAACTACGCCTGAAAGGGCGTCGGACAGGCCGGCAACCGTAATAAAAACGATTTTGCCATCACTTTTCTCATACTTTGCCAAATCGGTTAGCAACTTTCTCGTTGTCTTATGAGCAGAAGCAACATTAAATTCGCACTCGATAGGAAATCTTTCCTTTTCAAGAAATTGCTTTATTCTACATGCGAAGCTTAGGTCACTTTTAGAACCCATTAGGACAATGATTTTTTCGTCGAGCATAGTATCGATTTAAGACATGCACGAATTTAAGCCTTAATCAGTCATACCCCAGCGTCGTTTTGGCCGTCGTAGCTTCGTGCGCGATTTGGCGTTGGTCGTCGAGAAGGTTTTTGACCATGCTTTCGACGAATTCCTTGTTTGTTTGTATTCTTCCTAGCGTGTGTAAGCTGCCATTCGTGTTACGCGCTATTAGCTCCGTGACTGCGAAACCGTAGGTCTCTCTTCCCGCAAAGTGAGGATTCGTGTTTATTATTATGGTGTTTATATTCTCGCGCTTAATCATTTTAGCCATAGATAGAACGTCACGAACCGCCAAACCTTCATAGTCTCGAACTGCCACGCGCGCTTCGTCGATTTCCCGTATTTCACCTGTTTCCAAACTTCTCGCTAGTGGCACGTTGGCACCCCCATCCGTGATTAGCACCATGACTGGGATTGTCGAACTGTCTCGCCGTTTGGCTTCTTTCAACACTTCCCAAGCCTTCTGCATGCCCGTCGCCAGGGGCGTGTACCCGCTAATCTTCAAACCTACCAACTTGTTTGCAACGACACGAAGATTCGTTATCGGATGCTGAGCGATAACAGCGCCAGTGTCCTTAAGCGCGACGATTCCGACTCTGTCACGATATCTGTAAGCGTCTCCATGCAAACGCAGTAAAGCTGTCTTCACGGCATCAATGTTCATAAGCATAGAGCCACTCACATCGACAACAAAGACGATAGTCATAGGCGCCTTGTACGTCCTTACATTCTCTCGGACGTCCTGAATAGAAATAGCTATAGCGGTTTGCGATTGATGTGCAATGCCTCTTTGCCGAATCGCAGCAGCACGTATAGTCGCGGGAAGATGCACATCTTGGGGCTTTCCACTGGGAATTCGCCATCCATGGGGTCTTCCGCGGTGAAGCGTGGTTAATGTCTCAGCACGTTTACCGGCATAGACACTCGGTGCCCCACGGGTCTTCTTGGCCTTAAACGACAGATCAGCAAGCATCGGGGAGCTATCCTGTTGTGGTGCTTGAATCTTCGCCAATAATGAGACCCCTTTTGACAAGTTTGCTTCGTTCAAGGCTGCATCAACTGAAGGAATCCCATCATCTTTGGCTAGACCAAACTGCTTTTTTTCTAGCTCTCCCTTAACTGGTGGCTGCTTCCCTGCAAACGTCCCCTTGCTCTCAGCCATATTCTTGTCTTCTTCGCTCATTTGTTTAGCTCTACCGAAAAGCGTGTTACCTAAAGCACGGTTAATCGTAGAGCGTATCTGGGACCATGTTTCCACAAATTTTTTGAGCGTTTGATGCTCGTTGAGAACCTTCTCCTCGGTCGTTGCTTGTCCTTGGAGACTGAAGATTCCTTTGACTCCCTTATCTTTCTTCTTACCACCTTTATCCTCTGTCGCCTTCTCTTTCTGCGTTTCATCCATTGGGACGCCCATCGCCTTCATGGACGTCAACAAGACAGTCCTTATCTCTTCGGGCGTCGCTGGTTCCAGAAATCCGCCCTCTCGAGTTCTGTGGCTAAGAGCGAAATTCGAGGCAGCGAGCACGTCACCTAATTTGACTTCGGTCCTCTTCTCAAAGGCGGCCAACGTTTGGGCCGCCTTGGTGATGATGATGTCAGGTCGTAGTCCGTCCACTTTCAAGTCAATGCAAGTCTTGCAAACTGCTTTGAGCAGTGCTTCTGGCATGACTACTTTAGGCAAAAGCTCACGTGCCTGAATAATCCTGTTCTTCAACTCCTCCTGCGTAGCGCTGTATTTTCCGACAAATTCTTCTGGGTTAGCCTCGAATTCCAAATTTCGCTTGACAACTTCAGTTCGTTGATCGACTGACAATATCGACGTGACACTCACTGAGAGTGGGAACCTGTCCAGAAGCTGCGGGCGCAGCTCGCCTTCTTCAGGGTTCATTGTACCGATAAATATGAAACGCGATGGGTGACTTACTGAGATGCCCTCGCGTTCTACCACGTTCCAACCTGTCGCTGCAGAGTCAAGTAAGTCGTCAGCTATATGGTCAGGTAACAAGTTTACCTCGTCCACGTAAAGAATGTTTTGATTCGCCTCGGCGAGTATGCCTGGTTCTAGCGCTTGGATACCGAGCTTTATTGCTTTTTCAACGTCCAAGCTTCCGATGACGCGGTCTTCAGTCGCGCCCAGCGGTAAATCGACGACAGCCATCGCTCTTTCTTCAATCGGCATCTTCTCCTTCTTGCTATAGCGTGCTGTACACGTTGGACACATGTTGGAAGCATCGAATGGATTGCAGTTAAAGGGACAATCTTTCACCGTCTGTATTTTGGGTAGAATGTCGGCTAAAGAACGCACAAGTGACGTTTTCCCGGAACCCTTTGAGCCGCGAATAAGTAGCCCGCCGATTTTGGGGTTTATCGCGTTGATGACGATGGCTAGTTTCAGCTTGTCCAGATCAACGAACGAAGAAAACGGCAGGATTACTCGCTTAGACATTCACCCGAAGCACCAGAATATTCAGAGTGGTGCAAAGCAATATAAGCGCATCTAAGTTGGCCTTTTAGGCTAATCGTAGTCTTCTTTCTTCTTCTCCTCAGGCAAGGAATACTTATCATGGTTGAAAGGGATCTCTTTCCGTCCTAAGACCTTCGTTTTTTCTTCCTTTCGCTTATGAAGCGACCATTCTTTGTAGCCACCTGCTATTCC
>DATHCB010000044.1:0-7447 GCA_035319765.1 Bathyarchaeia archaeon | reverse complement strand
ACACCGAGTTCCCCTGGGTCGTACACGGTTTACGTTAACGTCACAGACAACGTGGGAAGCAGAGTGAAGTCAAACACCGCAACGATAATCGTGAACGCTGCGCTTTCAGTCGGCATATTGCCCACATCCGCGACCTTGGATGTTGGCCAGCATCAACTCTTCACGCTTAACGTTTCGGGCGGTACTTCTCCGTACTCATATCAATGGTACATAAATGGTACAGCTGTCTCGGGCGCCACAAACACCACATGGACTTTTGCGCCCTCTTCAACCGGCTCTTACAAGATTTACGTGAAAGTCACTGACGCTAGCAGAGCGCAGGCAACATCAAACATTGCCACCATCACCGTCATACCGGCAATCCCCGAATTTCCTTCATATCTCATTCTGCCACTTCTGGTGCTCGCGACACTAATGGCAGCGATCGCCCTAAAACGGAAGCGAAACCTGACACAATAACAAACAAATCATATTGCCAAGAACCTCCGCTTCTGCAAATTCAAGACGCTATCCGCGATCTTAATCCAACGCGCCGCCATCAACGCATGCTGAACTGAAAAGGACGGTTTGCAGACTGCTTTCTATCGTGCTTGGAACTAGACCAGAGATAATCAAATTCTCACCCATAATACGTGAATGCACGCGTGTCGGTCTAGAGTTCTCGATAATTCACACTGGACAGCATTACTCCCATAACATGGATACGGTTTTCTTCGAGCAACTTGAACTTCCAACCGCCGATTGTAACCTTGAAGTCGGATCTGGAACGCATGCGGAGCAGACGGGAAAGATGCTCATTGGCATAGAACGAGTCCTGCTCAAACAAAAACCACAAATCGTTCTAGTTGAAGGAGACACCAACACCGTTCTCGCAGGAGCCCTAGCGGCGACAAAATTAGGAATAAAAGTCGGACACGTCGAAGCAGGGCTAAGAAGTTATGACAGACAAATGCCCGAGGAAACAAACCGAACCTTAGCCGACCACTGCTCCGACCTACTATTCGCACCAACTGCGAAGGCTAGAGACACGCTGTTGAACGAAAGAATCCCCAAACAGAAGATCTTCGTCACGGGCAACACCATCGTCGACGCCGTCAAACAGAACATCAAAATAGCAAACGAAAAAAGAAAAACAAGAATACAAAAAAAGCTGGATCTAAAGCCTCGTACGTATTTTGCCGTCACGATTCACCGCCAAGAAAACGTCGATAATCCTCAGCGACTTCACGGAATCGTCGAGGGGCTCGAGAAAGTTCAAAAAGACACCGGCTACCCAATAGTCTACCCAATTCATCCGAGAACCAAGAAAAACCTGAAAAAGCTCTGCTTACAATTCAACAAAATCAGCACCATAGACCCCCTCGATTACTTAAGCTTCCTGCGGCTCGAAAGCAACGCGAGACTTGTTCTCACGGACTCAGGGGGTGTACAAGAGGAAGCCTGCACGCTGAACGTGCCCTGTGTTACACTTAGAGACAACACCGAAAGACCCGAAACGCTGGAGGTCGGATCAAACATCCTCGCAGGAACAAACCCAGACAAAATAGTCAAATGCACACGAGTTATGCTCGAAAAGAAGCAAAGATGGAAAAACCCGTTTGGAGACGGCAAAGCCGGAGAGAGAATAGTTAAGATACTGGAAACCGAACGCGGCGATTAAACACCCGGCTTTGGAGGGCGGAACTGGAGGCGGTGACCAGCGAAAGAGAAAACCTAGTTTACGAGCCTAGTCGTTTAGGATGTTCTTGAGCTATCGTTGAAAGGTAGAAAGGAATGGAAAAAGCTCTTGACATGGGCAAGACTTCGGTCACTGGAAGCTTCCGGCTGCTCATAGGCGTGGTCGCGTCCACCCTAATCGTTGCTATAAGCAGCATAATCTTGGGTAGACTTCTATCGACCGCTGATTATGGGCTGTACGGCATTGTGCTGGTACCATCTACGCTCATAATCTTGTTCAGGGACTGGGGCGTAAACACCGCCATGATCAAGTACATCGCCAGTCTCCGAGCCTCGAACAGGGATGAAGAGATACACGACGTCATCATCGCTGGTCTTGTCTTCGAAATCGCAAGCGGCATCGCTCTCTCCTTCGTCTCTCTCGGTTTAGCTACCTTCATCGCTCAAACAGTTTTTCGCAAACCTGAATCTGCTTCTTATATAGCAATCGCGTCAGCCTCGATAATATCAGGTTCGCTGCTCGCAGCCTCACAGGGAGGCTTTATAGGCTTCGAAAGAATGGGACTGAACAGTTTCACACTCATCCTTCAGGCCGTCGTGCAGGCCACCGTCGGTCCAGTATTAGTCTTCCTCGGATACCGAGTCCTAGGCGCTGTTGTTGGCTACACGTTAGGTCTCGCGACGGCAGGAACAATTGGCGTAGCTACGCTCTACATCCTCATGTTCAGACCTCTGAGGAAAAAACGAACAAAAAATTCTGACATTACCAAAACGCTCAAAACAATGCTAACCTACGGCACACCACTTGCAGTAGGCTCGATCCTAACGGGCATTTTAGCCCAAATCTACATTTTTATAGCAGTTCCAATTACAAGCAACGCAACTTACGGCAGCTACCTCGTGGCATCAAACTTCACAGTACTCTTAAGCTTCTTCGCCACCCCCATAGCGACAGTGCTATTCCCGGCATTCGCAAAAATTGACCCAAAACATGAGATCGAACTCGCAAAAACGATTTTCACCTCGTCAATCAAGTACGCATCCATATTAGTAGTTCCAGTGGCCATGTTCCTTATTTTCTTATCAGGACCAACCGTAGGCACGCTGTACGGAGTAAAATACACCTACGCGCCCTTCTTCCTCACAATAATGGCCATAACTGGACTGCTCGTGCTTCTAGGAAGCCTAACTGTAGGCGGCTTTCTACAAGGCTTGGGAGAAACCAGAACAGTAATGAAAATGAACGTCTTAACAGTAATCGTCGGCGTACCATTAAGCATCATCCTTATTCCCCCTTTCGGAATAACGGGACTCATAATCACCAGCATCTTCGACGGAGTGCCAAGCTTGATATGGGTCCTCCACTGGACATGGAAGCATTACGGAACCAGAGCAGATCTCCAATCCTCAGCAAAGATTCTTGCTGCCTCAGCGATCGCAGCCTTCGCAGCATATCTTCCCACCTGGTTTCTGAACACAGTTGACTGGATAAAACTCGTAATCGGCCTACTCATCTTCATGCTCGTTTATGTTGAAGGCGCGCCCGTAATCGGCGCAGTAGATCTGACTGACATAAACAACCTCAGAGCATTGTTCTCGGGCATGGGCGCCCTAACAAAAATAGTCAACATCCCCCTGAACGCCGCAGAAAAAGCGGCGCGAATCAAGACAACGACCAAAAAAGCCCCATAAAGAGAGTGCTACGAATATCGATTCGATCTGAGTTGCGCGCGCTGGTTCAAAAACTGAAAAAGAAACAGATAAGAAATACCAGATTTTGACCGATTAAGGACAGAAGTTCTATGAGCTAACTTGGAAATTGCGCGTTGCTGTACAGGTTCGACTAGAAGTATTTGCCAGATTTCCGCTAGCCCCTTCAGGACAGCTCTTGGCGATACCATAGAGTAAACGCTCTTTCTTCTCATGCAGGGGAACAAGCGCTTACAGTGGTAACAAGTAAAAAACGGGAAAATGGGATACTTAACGATAATCGAATTGCGTCGGTCTTGGCATCGGGTTTACCGGAATAGTGCTTCTCTGCGTGTATTTGGGCTCTTTCTACGATCCGATTCCCTTTATGATTATGTTGAAGCTGAAGCTCGTAAAGTTGCCAACACTTGATGGACCGGTGAGTGTCAGCGTGGCTGTGACCCCTGCGCCTGCTGCAAGCTGAGTGCTCTGTTCGTTCCACGAGAATGTAAAGTAGCTCGTAGCGTATGATGGACTCCAGCCGCTGGTGGTCATGTTCAACGTGACTGCGTCGTTGCCCGTGTTTTTCACGTACATAGTACGAGTGGTTACGTTGCCAACATTCAGGCTTCCCCAGGTGATGGTGGAGAGCGTGGCTTTGCAAGTGCTGTTTGTGTATACGCTTACTCCGATGGCTGTAACGACGGTTCCGCTGTTAGAAATCGTCTGAGTTGCAACAAGTGTGCCCAGAGCGCTTACCATTAAGGTCGCAAACACTATTGCGACGACGATTGCTATGGTTGCTTTTTCCGTCGCCATAATCTTTTCGCCAAAAAGACGATGAATCGCGAATCTTAATAAACATTATTGTGCACTTGAGCAACACAAATACACATCCACATCCCAAATAAGTACCCCAGATCCGCAAAAAGCACGCTAGCGCGAACGTCTTGCAGAGCCAACACAAAGCGCAAGCAGCCATACTGCCACCAAGCCAAAAGCGGCGGCTGCCCGGCGACTAGCAAAGCGCTCGAATAAACCTCTTACCGCGTGACCTCCCTTCGTAGTCGAACGAGAAATCAAAATCAGCAACAAGGACACTACTGATCTAACGGACCTAAAAAAATTCAAAAAACACGTGCGCCTAGCAGCGTTCGAGTAGCATTCAATGCTGGTGGCAAGTAGTCAACATTGCTGGTGGCACTTTGAATAAGCTCAAAACAAAGCCTAAACGCAAAAAACAGCGTACCCCAGACGCTGACAGGCACCTAAAAAAAGAATTATTTTTGGCATACAACGCTCACGACGACACTTTGGCGGAATCACTAAAATAAGGCGCCAAATACAAAACATCGAAACCTCAAAATACTAGGTTTAATCCAAAACGACCTGAAAAGGGCTTCCGGGTCTATGCAAAAACTCTCTGAAAAGCATCCAAGCCACCTAAAAAACTAATCATCTTGGTACCGCTTGAAACTAGAACTTCGAACAGAAAAAAAGCGCTAGAAATTCTTATAGCTGGTGCATCATTTGATGAAAAACACGTTTTCCAATTCCTTGAAGTGCTCATCCCCAGTTACTACCTTGGCCTTCTTCACTGTCCCAGTTGCATAGACTATCGAGTCTGCCAGTCCCCAGCCAACGATGTTCTTTTTCATAATAACGTCCATCCTTGCAGATTCTACAGCGATTGCTTCGTCCAGCGGAGAAATCGCGCTCTTTTCCTTGATGAAAGCTCTTTGTTTTTCGGCCAGTTCTTGGTTTTCTGTCCTGAGAGTTTTCGCATAGACTTCTGCCAAAGCTATCGTAGGGGTTATTTTTTCGTCAGTTTGTTCGATTATAAGTTTAACTCGTTCCCCCACCTTCGTTCCCATGAAGTACTCTATCCAGGCATACGAGTCAATCAAGTATCTCATTGCCTTTCCCTATGATCTCGCAGGTCAGTTACATCGGTCTTCTTCATGGTTCCGAACATACTTTCTTTCGTCGTCAAATACTCGACGAGAATCTTATTTATCAGGTTCGAGGCGTTTCTGGCTCCTGCCTTTTCCTTGATAGCTTGATACACATCTTCCCTCAAAAGGATCGTCGTCTTTTTTGCCATTACCATCACCATATACGTCTATGTATACATACTTAATAAACATTTTCGCACAAACGCCCCACCGCCGACATGGATCGACGAGACATCTCCTGCACGCTGGAAAACAACCGTGACCAGTCGCTAACGAGCGCGCTACCTGAAAAACCACGCTGAATTCTTCACGTATCGTTTTATTGGCACCACCTCAAAATCTTGTCGTTTGAGCGCGCGCTTCTTCAAGACAAGAGCAAAGCTCATGAGAATACAGCGTTCTCCGTAGTTATGTTCGACAAGACTACAAGAGACCTTTGCACGAGTTAGCCCGGGGAAATGCCAGATTCGACCTATGGAAAACTTAAAAGAAAGTTCCCATCACTTCTTGCCTGAAGCCGATGTCCAAGGAAGATAAACAAAACACTCAAACAGAAAAAATGGACCAGAAACCAACCAAACTAACGCCAGCGGACTCTCAAACCGAGCCTGCAAAGCCTTCACGAGAGAAGGGCGAGAGCATGCGAATCAAGCCTGCGAAATCGAGTAAAATGACTCTAGCGGGCAAAATAGGCGTAATTCTGATCATCCCAGGAGCGCTGGCGCTCGCATATTCCATAGTGGCTGATTCGCAGGTGATGGCCTTCATTGGGTTAGGATTAACTTTCTGGGGAGCCCTGTTCTTCTTGGTGCAGCCATCAAAACTTGTGAGGGGAAGCCTGCTAGACGCCACAGCGGCGGCTTCGTACAGCACGATAGACAGGATGATGAGCAATTTGAACTACAAGGGCGAATGCTGGTACATCCCGCCTTACCCGAAACAGGCGTACTTACCGGAGCACCTGAAAGGATTGAAAGAAATGATAATCTTCATCGCGGCCGAAGAGAACACTGGATTGCCGTCCATAGAAGAGATAGCTAACAAGAGGTTCATACTCCGTAACCCAAAGGGCCTGAGCATAACGGCACCAGGCGCAAGACTGCTGGACCAACTCGAAGAAGAAACAAAACTAGACCCCACACAGACGGATCTTCAGACACTCTGCGAAACACTGCCACAACAAATCCTCGAAAACTTCCAACTGGCCAAAGAAATAGAAATGACACCCGAAAACAGCACCGTAAAACTAAAAATAACGGGCTCCGTATTCCGAACTCTGTACACCGAAGAAGACCTAAAGAGCCTACAACGGCTAGGATGCCCCCTCATCAGCGCTCTAGCTTGCGCCGTGGCCAAGACAACAGGAAAAGCCGTCACAATAAAGGAGCTAAACTTCAACCAGGAAACAGACACAGCAGAAGCATCATTAAGCCTAAGAAAAGACTAACAAGGAGAAACCAAAAAGAGAATGCACTTTCCACTCTCCACGTCTGACATAAGCCTGTGGCTAGCCGTCACAGCCATAATAACACTAATCACATCAGAACTGCTAACATCATCAACAGGACAAATAGGAAACATAGCCCTAAACAAAAAACGCCTAAGACTAGCCGCCATAGCCCTAGGAATAGCATTCATGATCACCGTCATAATACGCATAATACACCCAACATAAACACGTACACCAGCACCAAGACCAACCACACTCAAACAAACCGGCAAACCATCCTCAGTCACCCCACTAATACCACAACGAAGAGATCGCCGAAAAAACTATCAAAAACTACCAAGATCATCGAATCTAACTCCGAACATGGCAGCGATCATTACAAAATGCAAGTCAGCACCGATCCTAAATTCAACATCCGCTGCCTCTGGTATCCGCCAAACTTTCTGCTAGTCCTTTGTAATTCGTCTGGCGAGACCCCAGCGTTAAAAGCAGCTTATACTGGCACAAGCGTTCCAAAATACCATCCTTTACATAACAGCGGCCAACACGCTGTCAGGCATTCCACGCAGCTGCCAATATGCGGAAGTCACTTGCGCCGACTATTCCTTCATTGTTAAAGTCGCAACGATAATCATAATTCGGCTGACCCGCAGCGTAACCCCAAGCCTTGGCGAAC
>DATHCB010000043.1:0-3942 GCA_035319765.1 Bathyarchaeia archaeon | reverse complement strand
TGGCAATTCAAGTATCGCCAGCGCTTCATGAAAGAATATGGAATTGATTGTGTCATCGAAGGAGAATGCGAAAAAATCGTGGGCGATCTTTTCAGAAAAGCGTTGAATGGAGAGGAACTGCCGAATTTTCTTGAAGCCGATGTGAAAAATGCCCCAAACCTTGAGGAAATCCCAGAGATCAAGAACCCCTCAATTAATGGACTGATAGAAATCGGAAGAGGATGTTGTCGCGGATGCGCCTTCTGCTCGGTTACGCTTCGCCCACTTCGTTGGTATCCTTTAGAAAAGATTGAACGTGAACTGAAAGTCAACTCTAACAAAGGATTGACTTACTGCACTCTTCATGCAGAAGATGTCATGTTGTACGGGTCGAAGAATGTCACGCCTAGACGAGAAAAAATCTTACCATTGCACAAAATGGTAAAAGGATACGCTGGCGGCGTCGGGTGGAGTCACGCCTCCTGTGCCGCCGTCGCGACTGATCCAAAGTTGTTCGCCGAAATAGCCGAAGTGGTCATTGATGATAGGCAAAGGTGGTGGGGTGCTGAGATAGGAATCGAAACAGGCTCACCCCGTTTAATAAGGACCGGCATGCCAGCAAAGGCAAATCCTTTCAAGCCCGAAGAATGGCCCGAGGTGGTGAAAACCGCTGCAGGAACCATGAACGACAATGATTTCATCGCGGCATGCACCCTAATTGTCGGATTGAACGAAGAAACAGAAGACGACCTTATCAAAACCATCGAGCTAATTGACGACTTGAAGGACTTCAGAAGTCTTATCGTGCCCTTGTTCTTCGTGCCTATGGGAAGGTTGAAAGATGAAAACTGGTTCAAATACGAAGAATTGAGCGAATCTCATAAACAATTGCTGCGCGTTTGTCTTAGGCACGATCTTTATTGGATTCAAAAGATACTTGATGTCTATTTCAAAGGGCAGTGGCGAGCACCATTTTTCTCTGTTTTTTTCAAGCTTCTGGCAAGATATGTAACGTACAAATCACGCAAGATTCTCTAAAGTACCAAAGGGATTCTTGATATAGAAGCGATTCATCAATGATCACTCAAAAGTCAAAGGCGCTCACTTCACTGTCAGCGAAGAAAAAATCTCGTGATTCTTCAGGTTTTTCCTAAGGAGTGAAGCTATGCCTGATCTAGAAATGGCCAAACATCATCTGAAGGAACAGGGTCATAACCTAGTAATCGCAAAGGACGGAAGAATTGTTTTTGCCACAAGGCGATCAGGCGTAAGCGGATTCCTCACAGCGACTGAAAAGCTTAGCAAAGATGATCTCGTCGGCTCCTCGGTGGCAGATAGGGTTGTCGGACGTGCGGCGGCCTTGCTTTGCCTCTATTGCAGCGTTACAGCCATTCATGCAGTAATACTTAGCGAGGAAGGAAAGGAGCTGCTAGAAAAAAACGGCGTTCAATTTCAGTTCGAGAGTCTAGTACCAAACATCTTGAATCGGAAAAAAACAGGAACCTGCCCATTTGAACAAATGATGTCCTCCATTTCAAACGCGAAAGAAGCGTATGAGAAATTAAAATCTTGCAATAAAAAATAGCATGTTCTCGGATCTTCGGCTTTTTTTCGCTCTCGCCGGATTGAGACAGCAATTCTTTAATACTTGCATCAATTCATTTTAACCTGATGGCGATCAAAGAGTGGACATTCCTGAGAAAAGAGTGGTCAGTTCTCTTTTGCTTCTAGTAGGCTTTTCCTTCTTAATAGCCGGTATTTACTCGGGGCAAGTGACTCTGATCGCCAACTTCATGAAGAGCGTGTTTCCGCCGGCCGTAGCAGGCATGCCCTAGCCAGTATCTTCTTTTCCGGGAAGTTTTCTGAATGAATGAATTTGGCGGGAGAAACAGATGCTTCAAATCGAAATAGATAGAATTAGGTGGGCGTAAATTTTCGCGTCGGTTCTGTTTCAAGCAATCGCTCAAGCTGCTCGAGTTCAAGTCCTGTTTGTACATCACCGTAGATTTCACATTTCTCTTTCAAGCGGAGTCTCTCTAAACATCGAACCGTCACTTCTCCGTCGACATTTGATGAAAGTTTGAGATGAATGTGAAACGTTTGGATTTCTTCTCCATGCTTCGTAACTGATTGCCATTCTTTGCCAACGATCTTATAGTTGCAATGCTCCAGTTTTCTGAGCACACCTTCCGGTCTGTCGCTGAACGCTATCACATCTATGTCGCTGTTCTTGTTAGCCGTGCCTCGCCAAACGCTACCTGTCAGTCTGGGATGCATCTCTCTCAGTGATTCCATTATTCGAAGCGCTTCTTTGCGTTTCAAAACCAAGTTCTTCTTTCGCTCTTCCCCTTCTCTTTCCTCCGCAATCTTATCCAGCGCGTCTGCGACCTCAGCATTACTGGGAAGAACATGCACGCCAAGCATTTTTGCCGCTTTCAGCTTGGCTTGTTTGTACTCCTTCTCCTGCTCTGAGTAAAGAAGCGAAGCAGCCTCATTTGCAACTTTAGCTCGGGAACTGGACATGTGCCTAGCTATCAAACCAGGCCTCAAAAAAATTGTCAACCGGCGGCAGGCATTACCTGCTGGATAAGCTTTGACTTGCGTATTCCAACATGACGAATCGGAGCGATTTTCTTAGCTTCATTATAAATGTCGGATGCGATCTTTCCGAGTACCACTTCTTGTACGAACTGGTCAAAAGTCAAAGCCTCAGATTTCTCTTTGATTATGCGCATCATGAGTTTTCGCATAGAGTTTTCTTGTGAAGTTTTGATGCGTGAAAGAGTGAAAGCTGAAACTGATAATCGAAGCTTGTATTTGTCCTTTGTTGTAATGTCTATTAGGTTATCCACTCGTGTCGTGCGTCGTCGCACGAGACTGCGCAGAAAATCTCGGCTGTATTCGTGACCCTTAAACACTGTTTTTGCAGTCTTCTCGTCCACTTCTACGACTTGAAAGTACATTTTCAGGTATTGATGCTGAAAGTCGTTGGTTATGTCGTAAAGTGTCGAATCGATGATTCGTCCCACTAGTTTCGACGGTTCATCTGCGGGCACCATGCTTAGCTCCACGCTGCCAAAGTAGCCAGGTGATACTATCTTGTACCATGACTTGTTTCGCCATTTGTCTCGAACTTGTCTAGCGCCTTTCGTTGACACGAGATCACCATGCGATAGCCAAAAGGCCTCAGTCGAGTATTAAAGCATTTAGTGCTTCTCTAGCCTCTCTAAACCATCCATATAGGGCCTCAGCACTTCAGGAATTGTCACGCTGCCATCTTCCTGTTGACATTGCTCAAGGATAGCGATCATCGTCCTGCTCGTCGCTAGCGCCGTGTTGTTTAGGATGTGAACGAAACCCTTCGGTGATTGCCCCTCCTTCTCCCTGTATTTTATGTTCAAGCTCCTCGCCTGATAATCGGTACAGTTGGAGTTTGAACCAACTTCTCTGAATTTTCCGTCGGCCATCCAGGCTTCGGTATCGTACTTCTTAGCTGCTTTGATTCCAATGTCACCCGTGCACACGTTTACTACTCTGTAATGTAACCCTAACTGCTGATAGAGGGATTCACAGTTCCTCTGCAGTTCTTCATGAAAATCCCAAGAATCTTCTGGCAAACAGAACACGAGCAATTCCACTTTATTGAACTGGTGCATCCTGAACAAACCCTTCGAAAACTTCCCATGCGTACCGACCTCGCGTCTAAAACACACGCTAACACCGCACAGCTTCACTGGCAAGTTCTCTTGGGAAAGGGTTGTGTTGATGAACATTCCGCCAAGAGGATATTCTGCTGTGGGAATGAGATAGAGCTCTTCGCCTTCGATCTTGTAACTCGCCTCGGCAAAATCTGAAGGGTCGCCAATCATTCCCTCGTAGACTTCCTTGTTGACCATGCAGGGCGGCTCTACAAGCTGGAAACCTTTTTTCATCATAAACTGTAATGCAAACCTCTGTAATGCA
>DATHCB010000042.1:0-14536 GCA_035319765.1 Bathyarchaeia archaeon | reverse complement strand
TCGTAAATGTTTCTGTCGTAATAGACAGCTTCAGGCAGGAACTCCAGAATCTGCGCTCGCACGTCTTTCAAATCCTCATAGTTTTCGATCAGAATCGTGGTAGCAGCGTCTTCAGAGTACTCCGGTCGGAAAATGCGCGTGTGACGTCCCATGATCACGGCAAAAGCAACGCGACCTGTGGTTTCTAGGGGTTCTAGCCATTCTTTGACGCGTCGCAAATCGAACTCTTGGTTATAGAATTGTTCACGCTCAGAAAGGCTCGCATAACGCATGCCTCTGGGCAGACGGTAAGGGTGCAAGGCCGCCACAAGAATCAAAGATGGGAATGGGGAAGAGCTAGCGTCTGAAGTAGTATCTCGGCCATTGTTGCCAGGCGCTAGCGGTTAGGGCATCTTCGAAATCGATCGTCAGGTCCATGCCCACTTTGATCTGGTCGAGAGCAATGCCTTTTATCATGCCGGCTAAATGTGCACCGATTTCTAGTTCTACTATGCCAACGGCATACGGGGCCAGCGATTGAAATTGTTGAGGGCTCACGTGAATGACTGTATAAGTGAGTAGTTTTCCCTGTTTCGGGCTTTCCTTCCATTCCAAGTCTTTAGAAAGACACTTTGGACACATGGGCCTTGGCGGAAGGATTAATTGTCCGCACTTGCTGCACTGTGCTTCCATTACTTTTTTTTCCTTCACAAACTTGTAGAAGCTTTCAATGGTGAATGGTATCTCTTCTGCCATCTTTACCCTCTCCTGTAAATGTTCACAACTCCAGTTCCGCCTAACCCGCCAATGTTATGGGTCAAGCCTATTTCTGCATCCTTCACCTGCCTTTTGCCAGCCTGCTCAGTGAGTTGCAGATAGATCTCGTAGGCTTGTGCCGTGCCAGTGGCGCCCACAGGGTGACCTTTGGATTTAAGGCCTCCGCTCGTGCAGACCGCTACTTTGCCCCCGATCTTGCTCTGACCTTCTTCAATGAATCGTCCGCCTTCACCGGTCTTGCAGAAACCCAAGTCCTCATAAGCAACTATTTCTGCTATGGTGAAGCAATCGTGAACTTCCGCGGTATCAATGTCAATGGGACTAATGCCGGCCATCCTATAGGCCTCCTGTGCCGCCACTTTGCCTGCGTTCAGACTTGTAAGGTTGTTTCTCTCGAAGAGACCTATCGTGTCACTCGCTTGCCCCGACCCGATTATGTGGACTGGCGTGTCTGTATATTTTTTGGCTAGTTCCGGTTTTGTTATGATGATGCAGCTGGCCCCATCGGTTATCAGCGAGCAATCGTAGAGTTTCAGCGGCCATGCAACCATTTTGGAAGACATAGCTTGCTCTAGCGTGATTTCTTTCTGTATGTGTGCTTTGGGGTTCATTGCTCCATAGCAATGGTTCTTCACAGCCACCATCGCCATCTGCTCTTGCGTCGTGCCGTACTTGTGCATGTGAGCAGTGGCTACCATAGCAAACAGTCCAGGGAACGTAAGTCCATTCAATTGTTCGAAGAAGTAATCGGAAGCCATAGCCAAATACTCCGTTACGTCTGCTGTCACTCGATGGGTCATTTTCTCTACACCGCCTACCATGACTACATCAGCTAGGCCCGATAAGACGGCGAAGATTCCACAGCGAATAGCTGTAGCTGAAGAGCCGCAGGCGCCCTCTGTTCTAAAGGCTGGCACAGGCGACAGACCGATCCAGTCTGCAATCGTCGGCCCAGCGTGACCTTGGTGCTCGTAAGCTTCTCCCATCATGCCGACGAAGAGAGCTTTAATGTCTTTTTTTGGATCAAGATTGGGACATCGTCCATACGCCTCGCTCGCGGCTTCGACGAAGAGTTCTCTCCCGTACAGTCCATCCCTTTTTCCGAATTTTGACATGCCAGCAGATACGATAGAGACGAGCGGTTTTCCTGTCACGATCCGTTTCTCCTGTTTTTTCAGATTTGGAAGTCGATAGTATAGACCGACCGCGTATATAAACCGCATTTCTGGAATCCAGATTATAGTTCGGTCACTTGCAGAGGGGGCTGCCCTACGCTAACGTGAGTTTAGATGTTGATTTGCGTGAGTTTCGAGCTCACCGGCAGAGTCCAAAGCAAGCTTTTCTCCAAAAATACAACCTCCCTAAGCTTGGCTCGGAGTAAGATTCTAACATATGCGCGCGCGAGCAAAAATAAAGAAGTGGAACAGTAAAAAGGAACCTTGCGGAATCGGCTACATTCTCAAAAGCTCGGGTTGTACGTTGTCCAAAGCTAAGCTTACTTCTTTTCCCACGATTTTGTGGAGCACCCAGTGCAAGACCTCGTGATTGAGCACATCTTCGATTTCGCCGTCGTGATCCCCAAAGATGTATATCGTCCCCTCTCCTGTGTCGTAGATTCCATACAGTGGAGGAAAACAGAATCTAAGCTGCAATGTTTGCATTGTCATAGTTGTTTTCTTCCTGAGTGAAATTCTGTAGGTCTTTAACCTGAAATCATTCTGAGTAAGAATTACAAAATAATAGGTTTCTGACTTTGTAATACGGATTCAGAATCAGTTGGCAAAAATCGAGTAGGGAGAGAGAGCGCATTCATAGGAAAGAGCATCCGAAAGAAAGTTTCAAGGGTCGAAGCCCCGAACCAAACGAGCAGAGTAAGGTAGGGGGCGAGACGATGTACTGTACCGGGACCATAGCAGACGAGCTTTATAGCAGAGGATAACCCGCGATTCTGCAAGCGTTGGCTACGACATCATATTGCCTCTTATCCATTAACTGTTTAACTTCTTTAGCGGTCGCGGCGAACAACCGCAATGCTGCTTTGCAAGTGTTTTTGAAGCTTTGGTCTCCTGTCCCAAGAGCGGCCATCTGAAGGTGCTCCCAATTCTTTCCCATTTTCTTGGAGACTATATCCCAGAGTTGATTCTCGGTGTCATAGAGCATCTGGTGATGAACGGCTAATATTCTTGCCATAGAAATCGCCAGCAAAGATCGTTGGACCGCTGCAACACTCAAGTGCTCGAATCGAAGGTTTCCGACTAGTCTGTGCACCTCTTCAGCCCAACCGGTCAATTCTTCTGCGACCCATCTCTCTGCGCGTTTACCAAGAGAATCCCATTTCCAGTCTATGGCTTCTTGTTTGATAGCCTTGGCGATTCCCGTTGGGTCGTTAAGTATTGCAGCATTTCGCCATGCCGGGACGATTTTTCCGGCTTTGCTTGGATCTTTGAAGGCGTGCCGTTCTCGCTTGCTAGTGGACCAAGATATAGAAACTAAGAATCCTTGACGCCGTTCGAGCCTGTAACGTGCCCCTTTTCCAATGGCATGGATGTCAAGGTCTGACTCTACGCGAGCGTCACCTCTCGCGAAGCTACCCATGAGCACAACAGCTTCTGCTCCATTTTCTGCAAGTTCACGGGAAATGGTCTGGCTTAACCACAGCGCTTTCTTGTTCATTTAAACGCCCTTGCACAAAATTGAATTAAGAAGCCTTAATTCTTTGCCCAAGCAAAGGTCATTTCTATCAAGCGCTAAGCGGAAATCTTCGTATTAAGGGATCCTGTCAGCTTGTCTGCTTCTTCTTCGATCGCTCGATCGCGCGCTTTCTCGATGCTCTCGCCACAAGAAATAAGACTCTACTACGAAAGGACGCCTCTGCATACTCCTGAGTTATGGAAATCGAGTAGAAAGCACTTCAGAGTAGAAACTTCAGATAGCGCGCGCTAGTGTCTTTCATTTTAGCTCTAAACGCACAAGTGGGAAATCAGAATTACTACGTTTTATCTTGAACCCATTTTTCAAATAGAATTCTAATGGTCCAGAGGGATTGTCGTAGCTTGGCTTTCGCGCAAAGGTTTCTATGGCGTTGAATCCTCGTTGTTTTATCTGTGAAATTCCTGCCTTTAGAATCAGTGTGCCCAAGCCTCTCTTTCGGTCCTCTTCTTTGGTTATGTACAAGCATACTAAGAAGGCTGCGTCTTCACTTAGTGGGCCAGATCCGTACTCTTTTTCATTGGGGAAGAATTTAGCATAGCCCCACTGAACGAAACCAAGGGGATCTCCGTCATGATATGCAATGAAACCGCCACTATATTGAGTCTCTTTCTGTATCTGGAGCAGTCAACGGAGCTTTTTACATCCTTTTTCTTTAGTCATATCTTTTGCGTCAAAATCTCCTTCACTCTGCCAATAAAGGCAGCTTCTACGATAATCAGGCGCATCCCCAAAGTTTTCTTTTGAAACTGGCACAAGTTTAAGCAATAGAGGTTCACCATCAATAGATGTCAGTGTTGAATTATATATAACATGCAGGTTCTTCTGGGAAAAGGTTTAAAATTAATAGACGCTAACTAAGTACTCCTTTCGACAAAAAAAATATATGGGGCTAGGAAATTGACGAAAAAAGTTGCGATCGTTGCAGGCAGCATTTCAAGGTTTGACAATCCGAGACATACTTTGCAAGAGGAGATGTGTGCAGAAGCTGTTCGAATGATTCTCGACGACCTCCCAAATCTGGATCTTGGCGCTTGGGTGAAAGAACAGGACACTGCGGCGTGCTATTCCTATTTCAGTGATATCTTGGAGCAGCAGCAGTGTATGCATTGGATAATTAACGATTACCTAGGTTTGTCTGGTCTGCCGCAGTATAGAGTCGAGTCGGGCGGAGCAACCCCCATCGACGCTGTTGTGAACGCTGCATTGTGGGTGCGGTCGGGCTTATTCAAGCAGGTTCTTGTCGTTGGCTGGGAGAAGATGAACGAGTTGCACATTCAGAAGGTGAACGAGGCCATCGCGATTGCTGGTGATACTGACTGGGACTTTGTTTCCGGCTTTACTTACAACGCCTTCTACGCCACACTTGAAGCTAGAAGGATGCACGTGTTCGGTGACAGAGAGGACGACCTTGCAGAAATCGCCATGATGACTCATAATAACTCGTTAGATAATCCATACGCACAATGGCCAGCGCAGCATGGTTTCAGTAAAATCACTGTGGACGATGTTTACAAAAGCCGGCTGATCAGCTGGCCATACCGACTGCATGAATGCGCAATGACGAGTGAAGGCGCTTCAGCTTTGCTCTTGACAGACGAGAGTACAGCGAAGAAGTACACAGACACGCCTGTCTGGATCAGCGGCGTAGGCTTCGGCAGTGACACCATGCGTCCAGGTGATCGTCCTGACAACCCTGCTTGGAAAGGACTTTTCCCCGAAGATGAGAAACTCTGGCCCAAAAACGTTGAGCGCCCAATGGCGCCCTATCCTGACTTGACGAACTTTGGCTCATTCAGAACGGCTTCTCGCTTGGCCTACAAGGACGCAGGGATCAAGGACCCACGCAAAGAGATTGACCTGGTTCAGATTTTCGACCCCTATGCTGGTGTCGTCGTTGCCGGTTTGGAGGACATGGATTTCTGCAAACGCGGCGATGGTGCGAAGCTGGTTAGGGACGGCGTCATCGGTTTAGGCGGTGAGCTTCCATGTCAATTCAGTGGCTCTCTGACTGCGCAGGGACACGCTGTCGGTTCTACGAGCATTGCCGAAGTTGTGAATGTATATTGGCAGTTGAGTCAGCAAATCGGTAAAAAGTGGGGCGCACCCAAAAGACAGATGAAGGCACCTAGAAAAGGCTTAATTCAAGGACACGGCGGTACCGGTTGTCAAGCTGGTGTCACTATCCTGGAGGTGTGACAAGAATGGAGCAACCTGGGCAAGAAAAGGTACTTAAGCAGTCGAAATATGATGAGAAACTTTGGAACGATTGGGTGATGAAAGGCGGCTGGCGACCTGAAGCCTACAAAATAATAGAGATGAAGGACGGCCCAACCCTGAATTCGCTGAAAACAGAGCGCTTTCTGATCGTCCACAGACCACACGCGAACATGTTTAATCACAGTTACGGCAAGGTGTCAAGATTCTTCGAAGGACTATTGGAAGGAAATCTATACGGCACTAAATGTCCGAAGTGCGGATTGGTTTATTGTCCACCCCGGGCGCACTGCTTTAACCCTGAATGTCGCTTGGAGGAAACAAAGTGGATAAAGCTGCCGAAGAAAGGTGTTGTGCATTCTTACACGATTATGGCTATCGCATGGCCTTCCATGGGTCATCTGCAGCCACTCGTCGGCGCCATGGTGCGAATCGACGGCGTCAATACGTGCCTGCCCATGACCATGCGTAACATCGACCCAGAAAAGGTGAACATAGGTCTACGCGTGAACGTAAACATTAACAAGGAAGCTAAGGGAGATCTGTTAGACGTCTATGCCACGCCCGCGGAAGAACCCAAAGCACCAAGGCGCACTGAAGCAGAACTGAAACGATTCAGAGAAGACATGGACAAGACGAGAGAATGGGTCAGAAAAACATACGGACCCAAAACAAAATAGCCCTTTTTTATTTATTATTGATGGATCTGGAACCTCAATTCTCCATATTTTCATAAGAAAGGGCCGATAACGGATAGATTCTTCGGTAAATAGAAATACGTAATATCCAGTTTTATGCGCCTTTCGCTGAGGCAGAAGACGTAGCAAAGGGCAATCGGATTCTGTAAAACGAATCGTGCGTACTATTGCTTGGTACTTAGTGTGCCTTCATAATTGTTATTGCATCTTAGAGTGAGTTTCTAATGTCCAATTTCGAAGGAAACCAAGCATGTCTAAATGGTCATCAATAGTGTTCACTATATCATTGTTTTTGCTAGCGTATTGTTTGAGCCACGCTTCAATCTCTAATGTTCGAGCACAGAGTCAGGAAACGTACGTAAGCAAGCCTGCTCTTCCTGTAATGATAAATAATTCGCAAATATCAATAGGTAGCAACTGGACATTGACTTATGATCTGCAGGCAAACTTAACCTACCATGTCTACTTTTATGGGGCTTGGATAAACAACGGCTCACAACCGAAAACTGACTACAACGTTTACGTGTACAACCCTTTAGGAGAACTGGAGTCCATCCACACTCCGTCTGCTGGACTGCCACCGCACTTGGGCGACAATGTTTCCTACGCGTTTTTCACCCCGAAATACTCGGGCAACTACAGTTTCGTTATCCAAAATGATCCTGCTGAAAGCCAAGCTGCCCAAGCCGGCACCTTCATGGTTATCCAACACGTAGATACCAATGAGTGGTACCAGCAGTTTATCCAAGGCTGCGTGAACGCTCTTCCTGTTGAGAACACAAGTTGGGCCTTTGAATTCATGACTGCAAGCAAACACATCGAAGTCGAGATTGAAGTCCCAAATACTCTGGATATGTATGAGGCGAGGCTTTATCTTATGGCCAACCCTTCGGATGGTATGGGGACAATACTAAACAATGTTTCCTTGGCATGGGAGCCTGGGCTTTACGGCAACATTTCGGGCGCTTTTGGCGGGTACAATCTAAACGCTAAAGGATACAGAGGCTCGTGGTATGCGAGCTGTGAGTATCCTGGGCAGTCTATGCTAATCAATTACACGTCACCGTATAGTGGCGAAAGCCTGTATCATCTAGTTTTAATAGGTCAGCAAGGAGCAGGTAACGTAAACTTCGTAGTGAAAACGGACTTTCAGAGTCCCAGCATCAACATGACCAGCCTACCTCAGGAGGTTCCTCCAGGGCAGCAAGTTAGCATGAACTTCACAGTCAATGGGGAGGCGAAGCTCGGCCAAATTTCTATGCAGTACTCGAATAACGGATGGAACACTACTCAGATCGTGCCTCTTGCTTTGGGCCCCCCAAACGCTTACACGGTCGTAATACCAGGGCAAGTCGCAGGAACAAGAATCGAATACAACGTCACCGCTATTGACGTCGTGGGCAATAAAGGCCAATATTCAAACAGTTATGCAGTGAAGGATCCCACGGTTACAAACTGTACACTAAAGACAAGAGTTTGGACACTTGGACGCAACACTACTGTTTCTGGATACGTGAAGCCGGCTGCAGAAAATTTGACCGTAGAGGTGACCTTTACTCCGCAAAATGGCTCTATGGTTGAAATATACGTTCAGACTCTTACTAACGGAACATTCTTCGCGAGCTTCAGCCCAAATGCAACTGGAAAATGGACTGTGCAAGCTACGTGCTTGGAGGACAACTTGCATTTTAGTTCAGTGAGCGAGAGTGTTGAGTTTTCGGTGGTTAAAGGAAACGGCCTTCTAAGTGACGACATGATCTATATTTGTTCGGCTGTTGGCATGGTTTCAATCGTAGCGATTGCCGTAGTGGTTATCAGAAGACGTAACGAATAATGTGCTGGCGGTCCCGATTGCTTTTCATACCGAACTGGCGCTTCTTCGATCGCTTTCATAATCTTTTCTGAGCTAGAATTTGAGGAAATCGAAGAGTTGCACACTCACCTGCAAAAAATAGCGAGACACACGAGCGGAATCCCTAGAGCGGAGGCCTAACAAGTTGCCTAGCAGGCATCGATATCTTTGTCCATTTCATGAAACCGCTGTTAGGTGGTTCTGCTTCAAAAAGTTCTTTTCGATTTGCCTCAAGCAAGTTATCTTGTTTGCCAAGGAATTCTGCCGCCGACATGACCTCATGTCCGGCTTTACTCGCAGTTTCGAAAACCACTTTCGCTTCTTCTCGCCAGTTTTTTGTCCTCAAAAAGTGATGCTCAAGAATGATCAATTGCACATTCGCAGCCAATTGTTTCAGACGCTCTAGACCTTCTTGTATTTGCGTCTTTGGAACTCGAAAGTCTGCAAGATAGAGAGGTGGTCCGCCTATTATAAGAAGGTGTGGTCTTTCTGCCATAATCGCCTTCAATGCGGTATCATACATTGGCCCCTGAACATCTGGGGCAAACACTACTCTTTCAGCCTCACATTCAATGGTCGTCGTTAGGATCAGACCTAGAGATGAATATTCGGGACCGTGGAAAATCGGCTCAGAGAAACGCAACAATGTCTGGCCAAAATTAAAAGTCCTGCCATCAGCAGCTTCTAGCTTATTCGCCCACTTGCCTCCTGTTTTTGCAAAAACCCAACCCCGCCGCCGTTGACTGGGATTTACATTCATCTTATAGTTTTTTAGAAGCACCAGTTTGTTTCCGTAGATATTTCGCGCTATTTCTGGAGAGGACCAGTTACAAACCCAATCCACGAAAGAAGGCGTGTGGTGGTCAAAATGATAATGACTAATAGTGACGACGTCCGCGATGGACGCTTTTTCTTCAATTGCTTTGCGGCTCTCTATTATCGCGTCATACTCCCTCGGATGCGCTGGCAGACCAAAGCGATTAGGCGCTAACGAAACTCCTGGGTCCAGGATAATTTTAACATCCTTAGTTTCGATGAATGAGCACATCGAGCGAGTGCCAAGACTTTCTGCCGCAACAGGCACAACCCTAATCTTGCTTAACATTTTTTCCTCTACGTAGAGATACGTGCAATAGATTTTTATCTAGTGGCGTTTTCACTTTATTAACACCTATTTTCGCTTGCGGAAGATCTTTCCGCCGTCGTGGTACTCTCCAGTGACGTATTCGAAGCCGACTTCTACTAGTTTGCAGGCTTCTTCTGCGTTGTTGGCGACTCTTGCAGTAAACTGGTCGTTGGAAAAACCGAATAGGTTCGCTTCCAGATCTATGTATTTGAGAGTGTTCTGGATTGATTTGTGGCCTAGAATCTTCTTGACGATTAAGATGTCTTTTGTGCGGTGGTATTCTAGCGTGCCTTTCCAGTGTCTGAAGGTTCTGAAGCTTATTTTCATAAGCCTTGGGTTGTTCAGTTTGCTGGCGATGGACTTTCTCTGGTGAAAGAATCTGGTGCTGATCGTGTTTATCAGCGGAAATACCGACTCTGACTTCTTTGGCAATTGATTAAGGCGGTCTATGAACTGCTGAGAGACTGGTAGGACTCTGGCGTTGTGGCTTTTCACAGGGGAGATAGTTACGGTCCTGGACGCGTAGTTGACGTCGATCCATTTGAGTTTTGTTAGTTCGCCCGGGTCTGCTCCGGTATCTTTCAGGCCTAGTAAGAATGTGCCAAGGACTTTGCTCGTTGCTGAGATTAGCTGGTCCAGTTCCTGCTCCATCGGTATGAAGGAAAGTTTTTCGTCTTGCTTGTACCTTGGTCGGATCCACGTGAGGCTTTCCATTTTCATGAAGCTTTCGTAGGCGTACATCAGAAGCATCTTGAAGCTATTGCTCCATTTCTGCTGCTTTGCCAGGACCTCCTTAATGCTATCCGGGTTCCAGAGGTTGGCTCCAAGACTTGCCATATGCTTGACCCATCCTGCATAGTTTCTGGTTGTCTCATCGGCGTAGCCCTGTTTCTGCATCCAGAAAGCGAATTCCACCAGTTTGCCTCTGATAGTCTCTGGGTTCGGTGTGCCCTCCCGCTGGGCGACTTCCTTGGGAATTACTTCGGCCAAATTTTTCGCTTCCTTGGTCTCGGTAGCGCCTATTTGGCATGTAGCAGTTCTCAAAGCAAGCATTCTTAACGGTTTGGTTTGGACTCTTTGAAGTCGTTCAAACGTGCTCCAAGCCTTCTGAGCGTCTGCAGAGTCCGAGAAACGTAGCCCGCAGTTGCGGCAGAGCCACCGCTGGATCTTGTCGCCGAATATAGAATACCTTAGGCCGTCGCGCCAGAGTCTCTCGGATCCACACCTTGTGCATGACTGGGTCGTGGTGTTAGGAGAGTGAATAGCCGCTGGAAGTCTCTGACCCGAACCTGAGACCGCGCAATCAATACCTGACTTCAAACTCTGCGGCTCCAACTTGTCTCCCGCCACGATCCTGCAAAAAGTCACTTTTAAGACGACTTAACCTCCGCTCTTTTTCTCCACTTGTCTTGACGGGTTTTCTCTCGTTTTTCGATGGCTTCGAGCCTTATGCGTACGGCTTCGGAGACGAATTCTGCGACGCTGTGGTACATTCCGAGTTTTTGGATGCTTTGCTTTACGCGTTCGATGAGTTGGGTCTTGAGCGTGACGCTTGTGTAGTTTCCTGTGGGCATGCTGATCCCCCGGGTTAACTTTATTTGTGTGGTACTGATGTGGTTAATGCATAAGAGGATTGTTGATTCGACCGAGTAAAAAGTGCGTCTTTGGTGGCGAAAAAATTATTAGAGTTTGTCTAACGTATAGGTAAGGTAAAGGTAAGGTAATATGCCCGTCGGAAAATACCGAGGAATGAGCTTCCCCCGCGAACTCGTGGACAAAATAGAAGAATACCTAAAAGTGCACCCGGAAATGGGCTACACCAGCCTCACGGACTTTGCAACAGACGCAATCAGAGAAAGATGTAGAGAACTAAGAATCTTAGTGCCAGAGCCTGCGCGTGATCTGCCTTCTATTGAGCACTTTAACATAGACGAGAACGGCGTCCGCATCCTAGACAGAACCATCGCAAACGGCGGCTCAAACGGACGCATAATAGACGTCTACTTCAAACAAGACAGAGTCTGGTGCGACTACTGCCAATCAGAAGACTGCCGCCACGTCAAATTCGCCCTAACAATCCCAAAAGTACAAGAAACACTACGCCAAAAAGGCTGGAAACTCAACAGACAAAAATAGTAATACAAGTAAGCGCGCTAGGCTCAGATTTAGCATTTATAATAAGGGGAAAGCAGTTTGACCGAAATTCGGAACAGAGAGTTCTACGAAAAGTCGAAGTTGTTTGTAGTCGCTGCTCTTAATCTCCTTGTTACGCGGATTCAAGAGGGCGAGAAAATTCCCATTGTGATAAATGAAAAAATCAAAACCGGGAAGGACGGATCATGGAGGACAGTTGAAGAGCAAATGCCACTCTTTGTCGCTCTACTATCACGGCACAAGAAGGAATTCGAAAACCTTTCAGAATGTAGTGATTGTGTTAAAGCAATGACTTCAGACCCTTCTATATCGAAATATCTCAATGTTCCCATCCTCTATTACAGTATCCAATTTGGCAGGACTGCAGAAGGCTTCCTTGAGTATCTACTAGAGAGACAGCTTCCGTCGAATATTGAAAAAATCGATTTCAACTCTACGCTCTTCGACGACGCATACCAGACTCTAGAGCGCTTTTTCTACGAGGACTATATCTTTCTGAGGGTGATGTCCCCACTTCACAATTTTACCGTTGAGGATGAACGCATAGACTTGGACGATAATTTATGCCTAAGAAAGATCGGGACTGATGAGCAGGAGCAGATAATGAATGAATCGAGGATGTCGTCTATGATTCCTTTTCAAGAGGCAATGAGCTTCAAATACACGATAGAACTACGATTCCGAGTCGAGAAAATCATGGGGAGTACTATAGAGGCAGCAAAGGATCCATTCGAAGTAGTTAACCGATCAATAGGAAAGACGATTAGTGGGCTGGTTACTGCGCTTAGACTATTTAAGACTGGAGTAGTTGGTTACAACATAGTGAGAATCTTTGGTTCTCCCGAGTTGCCAGTACCTTTTGGAACTCAAACCAGCTTAACTTCTCCTTACAAAAGATTCAGAGGAGAACAATATACGCTTACAAAACTTGAAGGCAGCAAATTCAAGAAGTTCTGGGAAAGTCTCGATAAGATAGACTTTGATGCCTTACCCCAACTAAGTATCGCACTCAGTCGGTTCAACTTTGCGTATGAACGAGACAAACTTGAAGACAAGTTGATAGATTTCATGGTTGCTTTTGAGGCGTTATTCTTCAAAGAAGGTGAATTTGGAGAATTCAGACACAAACTCGCGGTCAGAGTCTCTCGTCTCCTAGAACCGGAATATAAAAAGAGAAAAGCAATTGTAGAGAAAATGAATGAATTCTACGATGAAAGAAGCATGGTTGTGCATGGGGAGAAAGTGGATCTCAAAAGTGACTTTATCAATTCAGTTGAAGATCACCTAAGAAAGTCAATTGTCATATTTCTGGAGCGGTTACGAACGTCTGATCACGGAGAGATCATTTCACGACTTGATTTAGAATAGTATGTGTTTTTTGCGTGTTTATGTTTTCGTTTGTTTGTCCGTCTTTTTTTGCGCGAGCGAGTGCGTGCATACGTCTGTGCGCACTTAAGGTTCAGGGTTAGCCCAGAAGAGATAACATTTTGTTTGAAGCATGAACCCACAGATTTTAATCAAGTCTGCTAGCCTTTCTAGGCTAGATCGCATGATCCATTTTTTGTAAACTGAATGGTAGCCGTAGGGCATGCCGCCTGCGAAGCACTTCAAGAAGCGCGGATGTCCATTGCCGATGAAGGCTTGCTTCAATCTTTGCCGCTGTTTTACAGATAAACCCTGGAGCATGCTTAACACGTAGCGCCTGGATCCGAGCAGCTCCAAATTAATCCCAAACTCTGCGAGTACAGCAGCAACCTTCACGGCTTGGGGGCTTGGATCTTGGAGTCGTACGAGACGCATGCCGGCTCTTTCAGCGAACGGATTATATTTCGCCATGACAGCGCACAGCTCAACGTAAGGCGTGCCACACTGAGGCAAAGATTCCTGCAGAAGCCTAACGCCCAGACCAATAGTCCGGTACTTGGGATGAATGACTATCCTGCTTACGAGGCTTAACTTGTTGTTGAGCTCCTTGAAACTCATCCTAGGCAAGACCTGACGACGGCCAGACGCGGACGCGCCAGGATAAGTATAAACAATCACGCCGCAAAGCTCACCATCCCCGCGCCACAAACAAAAGACTTTCCTGGGGGCCGTGACTTTATGGCTGCGGTAATGAAAGGCCGCGAGTATACGCCAATGCTCCAGCCTGCCCTCGGCGACGTACATCTCCTCTATCAGACTGCACTTATTGTGCGTATGTATCGTGCAATAATTCACAGCAATCTCCTTGCCGAAACGCTTGTGAACATGCACATCAGGCCAAAGATCCTCTTGGAGATCCGTGTGCGTAGTTGCAGCGATGACAGCTTTGCCCTGTTGCCTAGCAAGCTTCTGAAGGTTAAAAGCGATAATCTTAGCCGTATCACGGTCTAGTGTGGCGCAGAATTCGTCCATGATCCACCATTGTTTGCCGCTATCGACTAGCTTGGCTAGTCGGTATCGGTACTTCTGTCCGTCGCTTAGCTCTGGATACTTGCGCAGGAACAGGAAAGCGTCGTTCAAGCCGACTCTGCTCAGCAGCTCGAGGCCTTCCTCAACCGTCTTGCCCACAGTCTCAATAAGCGGCTTTGAAGCGTCCACCTCTACGTCGCCAATGTCAATCGCCTCATCGCCCAGGTCCTTCTTCAAAGCCCGAAGCAGCACACTCTTGCCGGATCCACTGTCACCCGTGACGTAGACGATATCGTGCGGCCCTATCTTCAACTCCACGTTATCCAGGACAATGTGCTCTTTCTCTTCATCGATACCCAGCCCAAAAGCCTCAGCAACCGCAATAGTGCGATCACTCAAAGGAACGCTTGTCTTGTAACGCACGTCAAAAACAAACTTCCCTGATACCTGATCGTAAGTTCTGGCAAACCTGTGAATCTTGAAGTACTCTGTACGTTTTCTCACATCGATGCGCCTTGTGTCCACTGATAATGAATTAAAGTGGCGAAAAAGAGTAGAGGAAAAAGCCTTTTTTTGGACCGTCCTCTAATGAAGATATAGATATGAATTACTGAAGGTCTTTCAGGCGAG
>DATHCB010000041.1:0-31504 GCA_035319765.1 Bathyarchaeia archaeon | reverse complement strand
AGCGACCCCACCAAGAAAGTCTTTTGTCTTTTATGGAGTGGATGTGTGTGGATTTTTTTGGTAGTATATCGATCCGAATGATATGCAGGATCTTTCAGTCAAGATTACACACTCTGTAGATTTCGTGAGGTTTATTCAAGTTTTTTATACTGGTGCAACAAACTGTCCTCAAAATACGCCTAAGCGAATCTGTAATAACACGGCAATAATTCAGTACTGATTATCGAGAGATAAAGTTCGGCGTTAGCTCGACTAGCTTAGCTTTGCCCTAAACCAGTCGATCGATAGCTTGGCAACCTCTTCAAGCTTTCCAGGTTCCTCAAACAGATGAGAGGCACCCGGTACGATCTCAAGTTTCTTCTCAGATAGCAAATTCTTCATAGCTTGCTTGTTCAGCTCAAGCACAGCCACGTCCCTTCCCCCCACTAGAAGAAGAGTTGAAGCTTTGACCTTTGAGAGATATTCCATGGAGAGATCAGGGCGGCCTCCACGCGAGACGACTGCCTTAACATCTTTTGGAAACTCGGCTGCCGCCCTTACCGCGGCCGCTGCACCTGTGCTGGCTCCAAAGTAGCCTAAGGGCAAGTTTCTTGTCGAGGAATTCGTCTTGATCCATTCAGTTGCGGCTATGAGGCGCTCAGAAAGCAGGTCTATGTCAAACCTGAATTCGTTCGTTTGCATATCCACCGCTTCCTCCTCTTTCGTGAGAAGATCGATCAGAAGTGTGGCGATTCCGGCTTTGTTGAGCATTTTTGCGACGTATTGATTTCGTGGGCTGAACCTTCCGCTTCCACTTCCGTGTGCGAACAAGACGAGACCCTTGGCGCTGGTTGGCATGGCTAGATTGCCCTCTAGGATGGCTTTTCCTACAGGAATTCTAACGAGATTTTCCTCCAAGCTCATTTGCCCCCGCTCATTGCTTTCAACGATGCTTGCTTATCTCGGTTAAGCTTTAATAATCTTATAACTTCCTCATCGGATGTCTGGTCAAAATTCTCGTAGAACTGACCTATTGCCATGAACGATTCAGGAGATTGTAGGCAGATAACGTGGTCAGCCTCTCTTTTAAGCTCTTCAACAGTTGACGGGGGACCAACTGGAACCGCGATTACTACTGCCCTAACTCCCTTTTTGCGGACCGAAGCCAACGCTGCCTTCATGGTCGAACCAGTGGCTATACCGTCGTCCACGATGATTACTACATGATTCTTCAAGTCGGGGTAGGGAGTGTCTCCCCTGTAGAACTTCAGTCTGCGTTCAATCTCTAGTCTCTGTAGTCCGCTTTCTTCCTTAATGTAAAGCTCGGAAACTTGCAGAAATCCGGTCAGCTCCTCGTTCATTATTATAGTTCCATCTTCCATCACGGCTCCGATAGCCAGCTCTGGATTACCTGGCGCACCGATCTTTCTAGGGATTATAACGTCAAGCGGGACGTTGAGTGCATTAGCAACTTCAAAGCCTATGACAACCCCGCCTCTTGGTATGGCCAAAATGATGGTATTCTTCTCCTTGTAATCTTTCAGAGCGTTAGCCAATCTTCTTCCTGCGTCAACACGATCCACAAAAAGTCTCAATTTTCATCCTCCCAGAAAGGGTCAAGCAACGCGGAATGAGCCACAGGCGTAGGATACATTGTTAGCACCGTGAGTAAGACGAACAGAGGAATGGCTAGGTTGACACGACGATCTTGTCTATAACAAGCGAGGGACATAAAACGGTTCGAAAGCTTCTCGTATCGTTGCCGATGGCTACGACTGAGTTCAAAGCTTCGTAGAGATTGCCAGCGACCGTACATGGCTTCAGAGGATAAGCAACTTGGCCGTTCTCGATTTTGAAGGCATTGCTCGCGTTCACCGAAAAGTCACCTGTTATGACGTTGGAATGCAAAGCTCCTGTCAAGGAACCCTTTACGAGAACCCCATTTCTAATCTGACGCAATAGATCATCGAAACTGCCTGCGCCGGGCGAAAGCACGAGGTTCGACGGTCTTATCATCGGCTGGTTAGCGTAGGCTGCCCCTGAACCCCACTGTCTGCTCGCGTTTCCAGTGCTCTCACGGCTTTCACGTTTCGCGGTATAGTTATCATAAAGGATGCCAGAGAGGACTCCCTTCTCAATTACCGGTGTCTTTTGCCTTGGGACGCCTTCATCATCAATCTTCGTTGTTCCAAAACCCCTCGGTAAGGTTCCGTCATCCGCTATGGAGAGGATTTCTTTGGCGATCTGGCTTTCGATTCTTCCTTTATACACCGAACGATTCTCCTGAACATTAAGCGCCGAAACTCCACTTGGAAAGATCACCGAGAAAAGCTCGTTCCAACTCACATTCTCAAACAGAACCTCGCCCGCGTACTTCCGCGGCAAAGGCTTTTTGCCGAAGCATTCAATTGTTCTCTTTGAAGCGTTAGTGGCTAAAGAGTAAAAATTCTCAGGGTATTCCCTTGAGATGAGTTCCTCTCCGCTAGACACTTCTTCAGATCCTGATTTTGCCTTGACCATAAAAAATCCAGTAAGATCAGTCCCTCTGTCGAAGGCTTCCACGCCGTTTGTATTAAGTGTGGCAAAGGAAGCAGAAGTAGCGGTTATCATCGTCATTGCTTGGACGATCCTTTTGTCAAAGTCTCCCATGACCACGCAGCAACCACTGCAAGATTCGAGGAGTGGTTCAATTTCTAGCTCCAAAATGCGTTTGTCATAGATTCCTCCTTCGCCTGTCGGAGTCTTGGCATCTGGCAGAGAGGACCAGTTAGGGTCTGGCGGTCTTATCTTGGCTATCTTTGTGGCCTCTTCGGCGGCTTCAAGAGTTTTTTTCTCCTCAATGCTTGAAACACTCGAGAATCCCACGGCCTTGTTTACTACTGATCTTATTCCAACGCCAGCTTTTTGGCCGCTACTTATCATAGACAAGCCTTTCTTCTTAAGCCAGGGTTCTGCTATTCTTGCAAACGTTCCTTTCAGCCCTTTGACTGCCCCGCTTCTGGAGGCGAATATTCCGCCTACTAACTGCACTACGGCTTGATTTTCCATGTAGACGAATGCTTCGGCCTCATCAGCCCCCGATGCTTGAGCATGTTTTACAGCCTTGTTTCCCACATACAATAGTTCTTGCTCATCCATGTTTATGCTGCACCTCCAAACAGAACATCCTTGATTTTTATGTGTGGACCACCAGTCCCAACATACGCCCTCTGGTTAATCTTGCCGCAACCACCGAATGGTGTGGCATCTATCCGCAGATCGTCGCAGATCGTGTCAATCTTCTTGAGAAGCTCGAGTATATTGCCGGTTAGCGCTACGTCTCTCAAAGGATATTTCAGCTCGCCCTTCTCGACCCAATAGCCTCTCACAGCCTTGAACAGAAAAGTGCCTGTGTCCTCAACCTGACCTCCCGATGTATCGATAGCATAAATTCCTTGGTTAAGCTCCTTCAAGGCTTCCTCGAACTTCCTGTCGCCACGATCAAAGTAAGTATTTCTCATCCTCACTATTGGCTCAAAAGAGTAATCTTGACTCCTAGCGTTCCCAGTCGGCTCCTCCTTCAACGCTGTGGCTGTGACTCGACTCTGAAGATAATGCCGAAGAACTCCTTTCTTGAGAATCTCAACACGATTGCACGGCACTCCCTCATCGTCAAAAGGAAGAGCATATCCCCCTTTCTCGGGCATACCCTCATCAATTATCGTCACATCTTCCGTCCCCAATTCCTTTCCAATCTTTCCCGACAAAGGAGAACCGCCTATGACTACGAAATCCCCTTCAGATAAGTGCCCGAAAGACTCATGCGCTAGCACTCCTGCAAGTCGCGGGTCGATAAGAGCTTCGAATTTCCCGGCAGGAGCTGGTTTTGCTTTCAGTTTTTCCAGCGCCCAATTAGCCGCGTTTTTTGCCATACTCTCCGGGGTATGCGCCTCCTCTTCGAATGTACTGAGCCCTATACTTCCTCCATGCCCGTCTTGGGCGTCCACTATGGTTGCTCCTCTTTTGGCTACACAGACAACTCGCAATCCTGTTAGCAATGGTTCATAGGACGTCTTTGTTCCTTCGCTGCTTGCATAGTATATGGTTCCATAGTACTCACCGAATGTGCCGTTAACGTTGGATATGTTCTTGCTAACTTCTATCGCCGTGCTGTTCTCCCTCAGACATAGATCTTTCTTATCCTCAAGCGAAACCTCCTTAGGATGTTTATCAACGCTCGTCGTCTTCTTTTCCAGAATGGTCTTAACTGGCGCAGGTTTAAAGTCAACTAGCGTTTTCTTCGTTGAGGCTCTGGCGATTTTCATAGCCGTTTCTACTGCCCGGAAAATGTTCTTCTCGTCAAGAACGTTTGAAAAAGAAAAGCCTGAACTCTTTTTGAAGAAAGTTCTTACTCCGACGCCGACATTTGAGACTTGAGAGACCGTGCGTATCTCCCTGTTTATGGCTCCGATAGTGAGCGTTTTTGTGTCTTCACCCTTTACTTCGGCAAAGCGTGCCCCTGTTGATATGGCATGCTTAATGGCTTTGTCCATCAAATCTTCTATATTGGAACTCATGACTTTGTCCACGCACGATTAGACAGATATCAGAGTTGCGAATATAAGTCTAAGGCAGGAGCGCGGAATGCGTATCGTTCTTGTCAGTAACCAAGCTTTTTGTCCACTGCGTTAATGAGGGGCTGCTTGTGTATGAATCGATTAAGATTTTCGCAGAATATGTTAGTTACGCTATCCATGTAGTGTGGTGTCTGCCCGGCGATATGTGGAGTAATTATCACGTTTCTAAGACCCCAGAGCTCGCTGCTTTCGGGTAGTGGCTCGTTTTCGAAAGTGTCCAGTCCTGCGCCTGCGATCAGTCTTTGCTTCACTGCCTCGATAAGCTTGTCCTCTTGGACGATTTTTCCCCTGCTTACGTTGATCAGATAGCCAGTTTGCTTCATGCTCTTCAACTGTGCTTCTCCAATCATTCCCTCAGTCTCATTGGTAAGTGGCAGTGTGAGAACAACGAAGTCTGATTCAGCCAAGAGCCTTTTAAGGTTGGAAGGGCGAATGAGCAAATCAACGGTCGTTGATGCATGACGAGAAGGATGACGTTTTGTTGCGATCACTCTCATTCCGAGACATTTCGCCTTTTTGGCGAGCTCCGCACCGATTCTGCCTAGCCCTATTATTCCCACGGTCTTGCCCGATAGCTCCTCAACCTGTTCGATGGATTCCCCTGATTCGAACCTTTCCCATCTTCTCTCAGATTCATTTCTAATGTACAAATGTAGCTTTCGACAAAGACAGAGCATAAGCGCAATGGCGTGTTCAGAAACTGGCGTTGGATGGACGCCTCCCGCGTTCGTTACGACTACGTCGCTCTTGACAACTTGTGGAAGGAGGAGTCTATCAACGCCCGCGCCCCAAGCTTGGATCCATCTCAATTTCTTTGCTGCCAAGAACAATTGTAGCGAAAAAAACCCAGCAAACAGAATGTCGACATCATGGATAAGATCTAGAGCCTCGTCCTTGTCCCTGCTCTGCATTACCTCGAGATTCGGCGAAACATTCCTTATCCTCTCGACGTAAATGTTTGGGAGATCGAAAGAGATCAAAACTTTAATCTTGTGCATCCCAAGAGTCACTCACCTGAACTGGCCCGAACCGCACTTCAAGTTAAACGGATCGAATGCGCTGTTTAAGCTTACGCGGTTGATTTAAGCATGCACTTGTAATAGCTCACGTGATTTGTATTCCCGCAAGCATTCGAATTGTTTCGAACATTCATTACAAATGATGACGTGTTGCCGGAGTGTTCCAAAACAGTGTGGTGTCCTAGTATGGATTGAAAGCACTTCTAGCTGCTTTCTTGGCAGATTCTGACCCATAGCAATCCTAAAGGAGAACCATTGTGGCTCTGAGGCGATTAAAGTCTTGCGGTAACAGTTGGCGTCTCTCTCCAACTAGCGTGCGCTTCAGACCTGTTCGTTGTAAGGTCGCGAACTCATTTAATGAGAGAAAGCAAAAGCGATTTAGGCGCCTATGAAACTTAAGAGTTGGTCCGCATCATTAGATGGATAACCAGAATAATACTTGCTGAAATATCCGAAAACGTCCTTTGATGTATCCAAGAATGTCTTTATTCTCTTTGCCCATTCCTTAATGCTGATCGTTCTGTCAATCTCAACTTGACCCTGCAGTCCTTTCACCTTTCCACGATCTCCTTGCCATCGTACGTAAGCAAAATCAGCTGGCATCACCTCTACGCTTGGCATAAAGGGGCTGTCCACTAAAGCCAAAACGACACCATTTTCTTTTAGAACCGAGTAGAAGTTGTCTTCCAAAAGCTTTCGATTTCTTACCTCCACGACGAAACGGTGTTTCTTGGGCAGCGTAGGCAAGAAATCACGCAAGAGATTGATATGTTCCGGTTTGAAGGCAGAGGGGAATTGAAGTAACAGAGGCCCGAGTTTGTTTTGCAGCTCGGAAATTCTTTCAATAAACACTTTCACCTCATCTTCGCATTCTTGCAGCATTTTCACGCGAGTTACGATCTGAGGAAACTTGGCAGAAAATAAGAAGCCTGCAGGCGTCTGTTCCTTCCACTTTATCACGGTTTCTTTAGAAGGGATTCGGTAGAACGTGCTATCTATTTCAACCGTATTGAAGTGCTTCGAGTACTCGTACAAGAAGTCTTTTGAGGCGGTGCCTTCTGGATATAATTTTCCAACCCAAAAATCGTAGCTCCACCCCATCGTGCCTATATGAAGCCTATTCATCTTAACTCCAGTTTTCCTGCTGCGATCTTATTTGATCCAAAGTGCAATCCATGGGTGGCTTGTCAACTCTGAGACCACGGAACCTAGGCATACGAAGTCGCTCGTCTTTTGTGACGGACTGATAAACGACCTCGCCGACAAGCTCAGGCTTGAGCCAAGTCACTTCCTCAGCAACATCTACATCCTGCAAGGTCTTTTCCTCAATCCTGAGACCGCTGAAAGTCTTTAGCAAGAGTTCAATCACACTCTGAGAAAACCCCGTGCCGACTTTTCCCACATAAACGTAAAGCCGCTCGCTTGGGTCATACAGCCCCAGTATTAATGCTCCAAACGTCTTTTCTCTGTCGCCCTCGCCTCTCGTGTACCCGAAGATTACGCAATCGCAAGTGGAGGCTTCCTTAATCTTCAACCAGTTACTGCTTCTCACGCCGGGCTCGTATGGGCTGTCAATCTTCTTTGCCATTATTCCCTCTAAACCCTTCTCAAGGGCGGCTTGAAAGTAGGATTCGCCATCTGTTTCCACGAACTCTGACACTATTACGTTCTTTCCCTCTCTCACACTTTCTTTCAAAATTCTTTTTCTTTCGAATAAGGGAAAATGAACAAGAGACTTGCCGTCCTTCTCGAGCACGTCGAAGACCACATAGATGGCCGGACGCTTGGACGCCTGGTACCTAATGTCCCGAGTCGGATTAGCTCTGTTTCTCTCCAATAAAGCTTGAAAATCTGGTCTGCCATCCTGCATTACAACAATTTCGCCATCAAGCACTGTGTTGCCAGCGAGCGAGCCTAGTTCTTCTAATTCTGGAAAAGTATATCTTAACTCCTTGTCGTTCCGGCTTCTAACTTCAATTTTGCCACCGCTTGTGTAGCTGATTGCCCTAAACCCGTCCCATTTGATCTCGAATATCCAGTCTTTAGAGGTGAAAGGCGCCTTGGCCGATTGGGCGAGCATAGGTTTATAGCGTCGCTTCATTCATGCTTCAACTGTTTAAGAGTGTCCTTCAGCGCAGCCATGAGTTGTATGGCTTCCTCTTTCACAGGTTTTTCAACCGTGATCGTTTCGCCTTGCATTTTCTTCTGGATCAGCTCTTTAATCTTCTCTTCGTATGTGTCTCCATACTCCGATATGTTGAACTCGCCTGAGAGGTCCGTGATGATCTTTCTTGCCAAGTCTAATTCTTCTTTTTTCGGTTCCTTCAGCTCCTTCAATTCCTCCAAGCCGCTCGGGTCGGCAACCTCGTAGGCGTACCTAAGCGCTGTCACGACCAACGCACCCTTGTAAGGATGAACCAGAACTGGATATTCCTTAGTCCTCAGAGTAAGTCTGCCAGCTGCTGCTTTGCCCATTCTCTGCAGAGCATTCAAGAGCAAACTGTACGCCTCGGAATCCTTTTCAGGAGTGAGAGCATACGATCTCTCGAAATAGATTGGATCAACCGACAAATAATCGACGAACTTGTCAATACGAATTCTTCGGTCCGATTCAGGTCTGGCTGCTTGCAGCTCCTCCTTGCTGAAGACAATAAATTGGTCCTCGCTTATCTCGTAGCCTTTTGTGGTTTCTTCCCAAGGGACCACTTTATCCTCTTTGATGCAGACGCGTTCATACTTCAACGGTTGCCCATCCATTTTGTGAAGAAACCTGAAGGACACGCCTTTGTCAAAGATCATAGCGTACAGTTTCACTGGTACGTTGACCAAGCCAATGGTAATGCTCCCCGTCCATATGGGTCGTTTAGGAATTTTGGGCGTCTTTTCACTCGACAATTTCAACTCACCTCGAGTCTTTGTCTGTCCTCCAACACCCCTTCCCAAGGACTCTTTTCACGCTTGACGACACTGAATAAGGTGAAGTCTTCGGGCTTTAATCCTTTCTTTACTTCTTCCCACTCCAGAGGAGTCGACACCGTTGCCAACGCCGTGGCCCTCAAACCATACGGGCATATCATGGTCCTGCCATGCGAATTCTGCAAGTAATCAACGAAGATGGTTCCCGGCTCCCTTGACCTGGAAAACTCAGAGACAATAAGTTCAGATTCTTTGGCCAATTGTTTTCCAATCACACGAGCGAATTCTCTGGTCAGTTGAAACCTGTATCCCTCCTTTACAGGAATTATTATATGCATCCCTTTCTTGCCCGAAGTCTTAATGTAAGAACGCATGCCCAAGTCATCAAGTTTTTCCTTCAACATCAAAGCCACATTGACCACGTCATCAAAGCCCAAAGGCGGCTCAGGATCTATGTCGAACAAGACAAAATCTGGACTCTCAAAAGCATTTACACTAGAAAGGGTCATATGAATCTCAAGGGCCGCAAGGTTGCCAAACCAAACCAGTGTGTCCAAATCGTTGCAGAGTACATATGCGATTTCGCGCTCTGCGGACTCGGAGTATCTCTCATAAGTCTTCACCCAAGAAGGAGCTCCAATCGGAGCATCTTTTTCGTAGAAGCCCTCTTTATCCGCTCCGTTTGGGAATCTAGTTAAAACTGCTGGCCTGTCGATCAAGAACCCCAGCATTTTCGGAGCCATTTTTATGTAGAACTCGATCACTTTGGCCTTCGTAATTTTCATTTCGGGGTAGAGAATTTTGTCCAAGTTCGTGAATTTCACCTTGCTGAGTTTTTCTGTCACTACGCTACAGCCTCACGGTTACCCTTGGTTAGGCTTTCTCTTTAAGCGCTATGTTGAAACGGTACAATTCGGCCGTCATCACTGCCTCTTTTTATTGCAGCGTAGTTTCCCATGAAATCTTCGGCCTGTTTTTCAAAGTCTGCATAGAAGATAACGATTCCGAATTCGCCGCTTAGGCATCGACCTGCGAGAAAGAGCCTTCCCCCCATGGGCTTCTTTGAGATGCTCAAAATGCTCGCCAACGATTGCTTTCTGCGATATTCTTGCCAGCGATTTTGAGTATACTAGCTTCAAAATGTAAATAAAAGTTAGCTTTTTAGTCATTATGATTCCTTCTTCTAACCACTAATTGCGAAGTTTATATTATAAAAAAGAGAGGTTTTTAGCGCGCGCTATTTTTTAGGCATTTTTTTCTTCGCGAATGCGACGGCTATCAGGGAAACTGCGACAAGCAACGGTGCAATTATGGCTATCGGAAACTCTGGGACAGCAGATGTGCCCGTGATAACCACGCTGTCGCTAGTTCCTTGGAGATAGGTGAAGAATAACGAGGTGTATGTGCCGTTGCTCACTACGATTGGTCCCGATAGCGGTGATCCACCATCAACCGTAACTATCCATCCCGATGGGCTACTAGCATTAAGATACCGCGTTGGTATGGTTATGTTGGACACTCCAATATTGCCTGATATCCCTTGCAAGGTATAGCTCAGTTCATCCTTCGTTAATAGGGACTGATTGGTTATTTGCTGCCCTGGTGTTGCGTTGATGACGAGTTTAATGACGAATTTTTGACCAGAATAGGGAATAGTGTAGTAGTATGTTTGGGGTGGGTACTGCAGTCCAAAACTCGTTAGGCCAGTGTAATAATTAGTAACGAATATTCGTCCATCGGCGACTATCGGTTCACCGGCCTCTTCCGTGAATAAGTGCGTCCAGTTCGTAAGACCTGTCGTGGCATTCAACGCATAAAGATTGTCAGGGTCGTAGCAACCGAAGAACACTTCGCCTCCAGCCACTGCAGGATTGCTCGCACCGTACCCTACCGTCTTGCTCCAAGCGCGAATAGCCGGGTTAGTCTCCTGATAAATTCCTGGGGCAACGTTGGCGTATAAGGCGTATGCAATATCGGATTCACCATTTGTGAAAAAGACAAAGGGTTGTGTTCCGATAGTTGCGAACGCAGGGGATGTGTCAATGGCGTAGCTGCTTGTTAGTACATATTTCCATATTAGTTGTCCTTTAATATTTGATGATGTTGCGTTGAGTGCTAGAAGCGCGTGGTCCGTAGAAGAAGTGCCGATAAATATCATGCCGTCGCCGTAAGCCGCTGTGGAAGTTATGCTTCCGTTTGTGGCAAATTCCCATTTAAGGACAGGCTTGGTACCAGTGATATTCAATGCGTAAATATTGTCGTTGTTGCATCCGAAGTATAGCCAGTTTTGGTAGATAGTAGGAGAAGAGTATATTGGGCTGCCGACATCGTATGACCATAAATAACTTAGAGTTGACGCGGTGAGGGCGTAAATGTAGCCTTCATACGTTCCAAAGTAAACTATTCCATTCACGACTGCTGGGCTAGTGTATATTGTATCTGGATAGACTTCATAGTCCGTGATATAGTTGCCGTTAGTGGCGTTTATGCTATACAAGTAGCCATCTGTTGTACCAAAGAATATTATTCCGTTGGCATAAGCTGGATCGGTAGGTGAACCCTGAATCGTGAATGATGTGTTCCATAATTGTACGCCATCGGTCTCATCTAAAGCGTACACTTTGCTGCTATCGGTGATTATTGCCATTCCGTTTACAACTAACGGCACCTCGGTGGAAAGATCGTGTGACCACGTCCAAATTGTCTGGCTTGTTGTTGATGTTGGCGCTGTCGATGTTCCCAGTCCTGTGCGTGCGGCGTCGTGTCTCCACATGGACCATGGGTCGGTGGTTTGATACAGTGCGAATGCGCCCTGAGATAATATGCCTGAGATGATTATGCACGCGAGAGCAACAGAGAATAGTCTCAGTTTTTTCATTTTTAATTTTCCTCCAAATAACTTATTCGAAACCAACTTATTTTTCAGATTAATAAATTTTTAGGTATCTTAAACCTAGAAAATTGTTCGCTTCTTAGGCATCTTGATGCAGAGATTTGATAAAATTATGCTATTCTGCACACTTGTGTCATAAGTTCTTTTAATCTTTTGTAATTCGTGAGCAATGAAAGCCCTGCTTCTGTGATTTCGGTTCTGCCTCCTTGCCTCCCGCCTTTTTGGGTACTAACTATCGATTCCCCCAAATGCTCCTCTATTTCCTTAATGTGCGCCCACGCATAGCGGTAGGACATTTGCGCTGCCTTTGCCGCGGCGCTGATGGATTTTTTCTCTCTTATTTGCTCCAGAAGCTCATAGGCGCCCTCGCCAAAGACGTAGTCTTCGTCGATTTGGAACCAGAGTTTGAAAGCAGGCTTTATTTTTTTCTCGGTCATAGCTTATAGCCTATCTTTCGCAAGAACTTTTTTCGGGTCTTCACATCGTCTTCAGTTTCGATGCCTTTGCTCTTGAAACCGTCGACAACGCCGATTATGCCTCTGCCCTGCGCCGTTTCAATGATTATAACTTCTAACGAGTTAGCCGTAGCAGCATAAATGGTACACACTTCGGGGACCTGCTTAACCTTGTCCAGTACGTTGAGCGGATACGCATTCTTTAAGAAAACGATGAAAGAGTGCCCTGCCGCGAGTGCAAACGCAGTTTTCGAGGCCAGCCGCTTCAGTTCTTCATCGTTGCCCTCACAACGCACTAAGCATGGACCTGAACTTTCACAGAAGCCGACACCGAACTTTATGCCAGGCACAGCGTTCATCAAGGCCTCGTACAAGTCTTCAACAGTCTTGATGAAGTGCGCCATACCCAAGATAACATTGCAATCCTTTGGCACCTCGATTTTCACGGTTGCAAATTCCATAAACATTCCTCTGCGCCTAAGCGGTTTATTGTTTTTGGCGGGCCCGTTGGGATTTGAACCCAAGACCTCCGGCTCCGAAGGCCGATGCCCTAATCCTGCCTAGGCTACGGGCCCCTTCTTACGGAGGAGAATTGGGGGGTCTCCGAAAGTAAGGTTTTCTGTGCCCAAGATTCTAAAGAAAGAAGACCCTTTCAAACCTACGGATCTGCGGGCTGAGCGAGTGCTAATATCCTAATAATCACGAATATTTTTTATGCCGCAAGCCCCAAAAAGTCTATTCTAAGAATGATCTTCTTAGAGGCTGGAGGATGGCATTCAAACCATTCGACATTGAAGAAGCGTCAGCAAAGTCAGAGAATGTGCAGAGAAAAGATTAGCAGAAAATAAGAGTGCAGACGAGTTTGTGCAAATCGGCGAAGCAGATGGTTTTAAACTGTACGTAGTAGCCGGGAAAAGCATTAAAAGTAGCGCGCGCATTAAAGGTGAGACGACTTGTCCCCTTCATGAAAATCCTCGCGATGTTTTTATGCTGCTACTCGAAGGGAGCATGGAATTTGCATTTGAGAACGGAGAAAAGAAGACAGTTAAAAATGGACAATACTTCGTTTTACCAAAACATGCGAGATACAGTTGCATCTTTAAGAAAATGACGATAGCTTTAGAAGGAGTCTATGAGAAAGGATTGTAAGATTAACTGGAAAGTTAAACCTCTTAGCAATCCGAAGGCATTTATTACGACGAATGTATTTTGTTCTGCCAAAGCTTGTAAATTACTACGGACTGGGATGCCTCCTTCGAGCCATGACCGCCGCATACAGCGCAGCTGCTAGAATTATGACGCCGATGACGATGAAAAACACCGCTCCAACAGCTTCTGCACTTAGGCGCCCAGTTACCTCGAGATAGAACAACACGCCGAGAAAGATCAAAATCAAACCGCCGATCAAAGGACCCAAAAACATGCCCACATAAGTCCATTCTCGTGCTTCGTACTTCTCGCCTTTTTCCTCCTTTTCGAACCTTCCCTCTTCCCACGTGTGAGCGCGTTCACCCATTCTGCTCTCAAAATCTCTGCCCCATCGTTCCATCCTTTGGCCGAATTCCTTTCCCCAGTCTTCAAAATCTCTTGACGAGCCGCCCTTCAAGGATCCTCCGCATTTTGGACAAAAAGCCATGTCTTCACTTACCGTCGCGCCACATTTCGGACACGCAGGCAAATCAGTCACCAAACGGTTGTTATTCCAAATCTGAGTATTTAAAACATACAGACTGGCTTCCAACAAAAAAACGTTATATGCGCAAGACAATTAAGTCTACACATTTGAGGAAAACATGTGACAGAAACCGCAACAGCACATCGTCGCAGACACAACGAGGGCCTCTTCGGAGCGTTGACAGCAGGATTCTTCTTTCTGCTCATCGGCATACTCTTCATAACCATACCGGACCTTTTGGGCAAAACGATCGGCCTGTTTCAAGATTTCAACGCGGTTCGCGTGCCTCACACTGGCATCTACCTTCCAGCACCTGTCACTCCCTCCCAGTACACCACGGTATATACAGCAGTTTTCCAATTCAGTCTTGTTTGGGCCTTCTTCGAGATAGCCATCCTGATCCTCAGAATTGGCATAGGCTCGCGCTACAGAAGAATAACTCGCAGCTTTGGCAACATAGTGTTCTGGTTCGGCACGGCTTTTCTCACCAACAGATACCTAAGCAGCATGACGACATTGATGACTCTGTATTTGCAGCATCAGAGATGGTACGCTTTTTGGGGTCTACTCGTTGCCCTCATAGGGGTATCACTTGTCGTCCGTGCGATAGCGCTTGCAGCATACACAGCAGCCCGTAGGTATCAATAGTTTTATCTATTCCGCTCCGTCCGTATTTAGCCCAATAAATGGTGGCGATCAGTTGAAAGCGGTCATTCTTGCCGGCGGATTCGGCACAAGGCTGAGACCTTTGAGTTGCACTAGGCCCAAACTGCTTTTTCCCATAGCCAACGAACCGCTGCTCGATTGGACGTTCAAAAATCTCGCCAAGAGCGGTGTGTCTGAGGTCATCCTGGCCGTGAACTATATGGCTGACGCTTTCATACACCGCTATGGCCATACGGCCTATAAGATGAAACTGCACTACTCGAGAGAAACAATGCCACTGGGAACAGGAGGACCACTCAAAAAGGCAGAATCGATCATAGGACACGACGAGCCCTTTCTGGTCTTGAACGGCGACATCCTAACCACTATAGATTTCTCTGAAGTTGTGAAACTACATCAAAAAAACGACGCCATGGCTTCTATTATGCTTTACAGAATTGAAGAACCAAGCAGATATGGCACGGCGGAGCTCGCCGAGAACAACCTAATCACGCGCTTTATAGAAAAGCCGCCAAAGGGCAAAGCTCCAAGTAACTTGGTCAACGCAGGCATCTACGTTCTCGAACCACAAATCTTCGACTACATACCAGCAGAGCAACGCGTATCGATTGAACGCGAGGTCTTTCCAGAACTTGTTGCTCAAAAGAAACTCTGCGGTTACAATTTTGAAGGACTATGGATCGATATCGGTAAATATGAGGACTACTTGCGTGCCAACAGACTCTTGCTCGAAACCGAGGAGAAAAAGGAATACAGGACAAAGACAACCAACGTTGAGAAGAGAGTCAAAATAGAAAACCCAGTAGTCATCGGAAAAAACGTCGAAATCGGCGACAAGTCTGAGATAGGCCCGTACGTAGCGGTCGGAGATGGCGCCACAGTTGGGAAGGGAGTGCGCATAGAAAACTCGATGATCTTCCCGAACGCCATAATTTCGGACTTTACCTCAATAAAGAATGCCATAATCGGCGAAGGCGCCATTCTGGGCAAATGGGTAAAGATCGAAGACAACTGCGTTATAGGCGACTATGCAATGATAAGAGACAACCTAACGCTCACACAAGGCGTGACCGTTTGCCCCTCAAAAGAGGTTACAGAAAGCGTGCTCACACCTAGAAGCCTGATGTAGAAACTGCGCGAGGAGAAAGCATGAGTCAACAGGGCAGATTGTTTGGAACAAACGGGATAAGAGGAGTAGTTAACCAAGACCTCACACCAGAGTTCGTCACAAAAGTCGGAGCAGCTATTGGAACGTTCTTCAAAGAAGCACAACTCCTGGTCGGCTATGACGGCAGAACGAGCAACATAATGTTCGCACATGCTATAATGAGTGGACTGACAGCAACTGGCTGCAACGTCTATGATGCTGGAACGGCGCCAACGCCTGCGATCCAATACGCGGTTAGAAAACACGAAATGGACGGTGGAGTAATAATTACAGCTTCTCATAACCCGCCGCAGTACAACGGGATAAAGGTCACAGCCAGCGACGGTGTTGAAATACCGCGCGAAGACGAGGTGAAAATCGAGAACATATTCTCCGTGGAAAAATTCGCGCTGAAAGAATACAGCAGAATCGGGCAAGCTTACGTGTTGCCCGGAATACTAGACGAATACATCGAGGCCATAAAAACACACGTTGACGTGGGCGCCATTAAGAACAAACATTACCATGTGATCATCGACCCGGGAAATGGAACCGGCGGACTCGCGGCACCGTACCTGCTAAGGGATTTGGGCTGCAAGATCACCGCGCTAAATGCAAACTTGGACGGCACCTTCCCCAATCGACCTTCAGAACCGCGACCGGAAAACCTCGGAGAACTGGCCGCCACCGTTAAGACGTTAAGTGCAGATGTAGGAATCGCCTACGACGGCGACGCCGATCGCTCAATTTTCGTAGACGAAAAAGGAGAAATTCACCCGGGAGACCGCACTTTCGCTCTGGTCGAGAAGTACTTTCTCCAAGATCATAAGGACGAAACCATAGTAACACCTGTAAGCTCATCCTCCGTCGTCAAGGAAATCGCCGACGAATATGGTGGCAGGATAGCATGGACAAAAGTTGGAAGCACCACAGTTTCGATGATGATGAAAAAACTAAAAACGAAGCTCGGAGGAGAAGAGAACGGCGGAGTCTTCTACGGCCCACATCAGCCAGTCCGGGATGGCGCCATGACGAGCGCACTGATTCTGAACATAATGGCCAGAACCGAAAAGAAACTATCCCAGCTAATAGCTGAACTGCCACGATACTTCATTGAAAAAGACAAGACAGAATGCCCCGACAGCCTAAAGGAACCAGTTTTAGAGGCCTTCATGAAATCAGTGAGAAACGCAAAAGTAGATACGACAGATGGCGCAAAGCTATGGTTCGAAAACAAGAGCTCAATTCTAATAAGACCAAGCGGAACAGAGTCAATATACCGCTTCTACGCAGAAGCGAAGACAAAAGAGGTAGCAACGCAACTGATCAAGAAGTACAAAGCACAATTGAACGAATTAATAAAGAAAACAAAGAACTGACCCCATTCCAAAGCCTGTCCCTAGCGCGCAGCGTAATTAGAACTTTAGATTTTTTCGCCCATCCTCTGAACCTCTAATAATGCACTAAAGGGAAAAAATACCGCAACAGGAGCATATTGCAAAGAATTCCTGTATTGAAACAATCGTTAAATAACTCAAAATTAGTGCGCTGCAGAAAAATTAAAGCAATTAGAACGATTGAAGTGAAGTCTTCTTTTTCTCTTGTTTGTTACTAGACTGGCAACTGTTAGGATTATCGTGGCTAGGAGGATCGTTGTTATCCATGGAGCGAGCAGCTGATCCGAGTTTGTTGGGACTGATTCGCCGCCTACGAGTTGTGCGGAGTAGTAGGCTGTTGCCGTGTGTGGTGCGTTCATCTGCACGGTAACTGGGTTCACCGAGGTGCCTTGAGAGACGCCGTCTACGTCCCAGTAAAGGAACGGCTGGAAAGGCCCCTTGGGCGCCGCGAGCAGCACTACTGAGGACGCATCGTACCAGCCTTGTCCCGCGATCGTCGTGATGCCTATTGGAACAGTCGCCACTGCAAGGTAGTACTGTGTCTTGTAGTCGCCTGTCACACTGCCAGACATGACGACTGTTAAGGCACCGTTTTGTATTGTCGATAAGCCAGTTGCACTCGTCCAGGCGTACCGTTTAGCGTCTGTGGTGACGGTCAGGGGTGAATTTAAGGCGAAAGTATGCGTGGAACCTACCTGCCAGTACAGTGCCAGAGGCAGTTGCGTGCGGTTGTAATGTACGCCGTCGACAAAAAGCATCGTACCATTGAAGTCTGAGCCAATACCAGACTCGTCAAACTTCAAAGCGTCTTGCGGAATATAGTTTCCAACCATCTCTCCTGGGGCAACAAAGAAAAACCACGTTTGGTTTTGAAGGGTTGACAATCCAGAGGTGTAGTTCCAAACGTACCTCGTTGTCGAGTTCACAGTCAAGGGCGAAACGAAAGAGTAGTTGTGCCACGACCCGAACCACCACCAGAACGCATTTGGAAGGCTTGTCATCGTGTAATTCGTTCCATCGATGCTGACGACGGTGCCCTTAAAGTCGCTTCCAACGCCCGCCTGGTCGAATGTGACTCTGTACTGCATCCAATAATTTCCGGTCACCGTACCAGAATGTGTCACGTTTAGAGATCCGCTCTCGACGGTTGAAAGGCCTACTGTGGATGTCCAGAGGTACCGTTCGCTGCTGTTTACGATGAGGGGTGAAGCGAACGAAAAAGTGTGCACCGAGCCTTGGTTCCACACGAACGTCGCTAAGCCGAGATCTGCTGTCGTATAGTTAACTCCGTCTATGGTCACCAACGTGCCGGTAAAGTCTGGGTAAACTCCATATTGATCAAACGTGATGCTGTACGGCACCCACGGTTTTACGAGTGGATAATGGTCGGTATTGTTTGTGTCGATGGAGTAAGATGTATTCCATATGCCACGACCGTCTATTTCAGTTGCGTTCGGGTACCTTGTTTGGTAATCGCTCCAGTAGTTGCCTCCAGAGGGGTAGCCATTATCCCAGGTGTTCGGTGACTCGTCACTGATTATCTGACGAGTGTTGTTAATGAAATCGTTGTGGTATATCACGTTGTTTGAAGAAGAACTGAGCAGCATGCCTTGATCGTTGCGTGTAATGTTATTTCCATAAATGATGTTGCTCGAAGAAGAAAAGAGTGCAACGCCTTCCGTGTTTGTCGTAACGTTGTTTCCGATAATGGTGTTGTTTGAGCAGGAGTTGAGAATGATGCCGACGTCGGCGCGTTCAACATCTTGGCCACTGAACCTTACGTACGCTACATTGTTTGCTTCTATGTCTTCTTTGGTGTTGTTGAGCACGCTGTTTCCCAACGCAATGGTCGTTGGGTTCCCCGAGTTGACTCCTGTTATGTTATTAAACTCGATACCTGCGCCCTGATTTAACGTGACTTGGTTGTCCACAATATACGAAGAGTCTGAATCACTGACCGAAATCCCGGAGCCACTGGCCACGGTAGAATTGCCACTGAACCCTACGAAATTATAATCGACGACGCTTGCAAACCCAGGACCGAGTTCGAAAGTGAGAATTATGTATCCACGCGGTGGTTTCTGTGCCGTGAACGGGCTGCGCCCAACGACTTGAATGCCCGTAACCGAATTGTCTTGAACAATATTGCCGATCAAGTATGCGAGTGAATCCACAGTGGATATTCCAATATTATTTTCGTAAGGAAGGTTTCCTTCAGCGTCAATAACGGCATGGTTCGCAGCGTATATACCGACTCCATCTTGCATAGGAATGTTTCCGTAGACTTCTGCGTACGATGGGTTTCCAGAGAGGTTTTGATCCAAACCGTCTACGTAGATTCCGATGGTATTGTTGCAAGCTTGGGTGGCTTCAATTATGGAACAACCGTACCAAGAACCTTGTTGCCCCGTCACTTCTACTCCAACTCTATTACCTATTACCTGGTTGTTCCAGAACTCGGTGTTCTTAGTGTCTTGGGACAATAGCCCGTCCTGAGCGTTGTCGATTGCTACGTCGCTTATGAAACTTGGTTCATTTACGAAACTTTGCGAATTGGTTGGTTGACTGGAAGCCTGATATACGATTCCGTTTAGCGCGTTGTCGAATGCGTAGCTGTATTCAATGGCACCGTTTCCGGCCAAGGTGTCGTTTATGACGAGTATTCCATCTTTTCCGTTGTCTCCTGCTACTATGCCGGAGTAGGTGCCAGCAGGTGAATCATTAGCGTACAGTCCGTTGCCTCTGTTTCGGACTGCGTATACGTTTATGACCGTTGGTCTAGAGTCGGGCGTGTTGATTGTAATTCCGTTCCCAGCGCACCCGCTTACGTAGTCGTTGAGTAACTCGTATTTGGAGGTGACATTTGTGATTGAGATCGAGGAAACATTCCATCCGGCAATCAAGTACGAGTCTCCGGCGTTACCGTCTCCTCCTATGACGCCGTTGGTAGCATTGAAATCGGTGTTTCTGGTTATGTTGATTGCTGCGTGGTTCATCGCCATTACGGAGAACGACGCAGTTCCGTTACCATAGTCTCCTAGCGCATTGTAGGCCTCGACGTCTACCAAGTATTTCCCAATTCGAGACGTTGTAGGGTAGCCAAAAAGCAATGATGTTGTGGCGTTTATCGTTTTTAGAAAGCGGGCTGCGATGAACCCGCCCGCGGTAGAGTTATAGGTCATAGTGACCTGACTTATTGTAGGGCTATTAATGTCGTCGCCTGGGTTTAGAAGTACGAATCCATCAACCGTGCCTACGGTCATCGGGCGGCCATCGGGATAAGTTACTTTTGCCAGGATCCAGGATTCGTTTCCGTTTCGAAGGGGAACGGTTGGGTTAGGTACACTCACCTGAACACTCAGCGTGTATGGAGCCACCCTGACCACAGTGGAGAAGTTTCCGGAGTTACCCTTTCCGTCGGTTCCATTGACCGTTATCGTGTAGAAGCCTGCTGGTTCAGTAGCAGATATGCTAAAGACGCCGGTCCAAGGCCACCCTCCCCAGTAATCTGTCGAAGGAAACGGATCCTGTATCCAAATGAACTTGTAAGTCAACGGAATTTTTGCAATGAAGGTTGAACCAGCGTAAATCTCAGCTGTGAAGGTGCCCGTTTGCGGTCCTGAATTATAGCCTACGTAAGCAATTCCGGCGAATATAGAAATCTTGTCGCCCAAGACATAAGTCGACTTATCGATTAGTATCAGTCCTAGAAGGCCAACGTTTACCCATGTGTATGCGCTTCCTTTGTTTCCGTTCAGGTCGGTCCCATTGACGACGGTTATCCAAGCGGTTTGGTCGGCGCCACTCGGAATCGTGAAGTTTCCTTCCCAAAGTTCATTCAACCGGTCATATTGAAGCTCGACCTTCCCCTCGATTTTTCCCAATCCGTTATCAGTGCTTTGATTCTTGGCTAGGTAGAAAGTGGCCGTATAAGCTCCGTTCGTCACGTTTTTGCCACTCGTGTCACCGATATACGAAGTTACGCTGATCGTGTCTCCCACCTGGTAGAATTGTCTCGTCCAGCTTGATGGAGTCCAGATGGTTACGGCGTCGCCCACGGCGAGGGTTGTGTAGCCTTCTCCTGAGAAAGAGGCGTTAGAAGCGGTGACTGTTACCGACCATTCGCCTGGCGGGTCCTCGGGTTTGATCGCATAACTCCCGATCCATGCTCCTTGTCGTGCACTATAGGCCATCGCAAGGTTGGAAGTGACTGTGACTCCAGTGCTCGATGTGATAGTTGCGGTCACTGGACCAGTTATCGTTCGATTGTTCGCAACGATGGCGGTGAGGTTGAGCACTTGGCTGTAAGAGTACGCTCAGCCGAGGGTGTTGGAAAAGTCGTTTGTCACTACGACGGGGAATTGACCGGTCGGTGCGAGGATGTCTGCGAGTTTGCCTAGGTTCGGTGAGCCTACGCCTGTAAGAGGGTCCCAGCCCTTCGTTGCGCTGTTGGGATTATTGTTTCCAATCCTGACGTCGTGGAAGGTCTCAGAGTATTCTGCGCTGTTGTTTAGAATCGAGTATATCGTGGGGTTAAGAAACCCTAGGGACCTTCCAGCCTTTTGGTCGATTAGGGCCATCGACCCAGCCCAACAGGGAGAGCCAACGCTTGTGCCACCAACAATGTAATAGGAATAAGAGTTGCTACTGGCGTCGAACACTGACACCAGAACTCCCGTTTGAGGATCAGCATCCCAGGCGACATCAGGGCTTCCTCTTTCCCCATTGTTTATGACACCAGGGCCGATTTGCCAGGAGGGCTGACCAAAAAAAGTGCTCCACCCGCCGCCGGTCCCCCAAAAAAACCAAAAGTTGTTCCAACTCCAGGCCGTTTCGTTTCCGTATATTCCTGTAGCGTTCATGTATGGCCATTGATTGTACCCCGAGGTAGTGTTCATGTACAGAGACGTTCCGCCCACGCCCGTGACATATGCATCCGTTGACGGGTAGCTCGCTCCGCCGTAAGGAAACGTTTGACCAGCAGCCTGATCGTAGGCGCCCCAGTCGCCGCTGCTTGCGAACGCGGTTATTCCTAGTGCGGCGTCCATCTGGAACACTTGGTCTAGCCAGGGATAGTTGAGACCGAAAATATTGTCCGCTGGAGTTGAAGAGCCGAAGTCATTCTCAGGTTCTCCCCAGCTCATTGAAATGATATTGTTAGTGTAAACGCCTATTGCTTTGCCATTGTATCCGAGAGTCGCCTCTAAAACAGCGTTGTACAATGCATTTCCACTGTCGTTGGCTATGTAGAGGTTTATCGTGGCATTAGGCGCCCACTCTACATCAAGCGCGATCTCCACGTTCCATCCGTAGGTTATTCCATTCTCAGGCTCGTATGGCCCGACGGGAATTATGTGCAGGGTTCCGCTTGATAGCGGAAGTCCGAATTCGGCGCTGAAGTTCTCGAGTTCTTGCCGTATGTAGGGGTCTCCATAAGCATCAATGATCGCGATCGAAACGCCCTTTCCTTAATATCCTGCGTTGAGTAGACTGGTTGCGTTGTAGGCTTGCCTGATTTCCAAGGGAGAATAATATAGAGAATAATAGTCAAGCTGGCTCGGAGTGATGGCCCCGAGGGTACGATAGAGTGGGAGGGCTTTTGTGCCTCCAGGTTGGGAAGTGAAGTTTTCTAGCCCATAGACCATCTGAACATTTGAAAATGGCGAAGGAAGCTGTGCAGGGGACGCAGCCGAGTAGAAGACTTGGCCGTTCCAGTTGAAGGAGTCGATCTGCGTCTTTAGAGCGTCTTGTATCTGCGACACGGTCCCGCTCACTTCAGCCGCATTCGGATTCGTAGCGCCGAACTGAACTTGCAGGCCATCCGATTGCATGTAAGTTGTTAGTCCACTCACTTCGGCTGGATCAGGGCCGTAGAGCGAGTAGAACTCAGCTGGAGTTAGAAAATGATGGTACATCGACGAGGTGGGATCGTACACCTGGCTTAGAAACGTGTTGAGGCTTTCAGGATTTCCTGGTGGTAGTATGAACTGAAGGTTCAGTTGCTTACTCGCAGACAGAGGCCCGATTGGTGTTGCCTCGCTCAAGTTCTCAGGGATGCTGGTTGGAACTGCTGAAAACTGTTGAGGCACCGAAGAAGAACTGACTGATGAACTGGACATGGAGGAAGACGCAGCGGAACCTGCACTCTGACCCTGATAAGCGCCGACCATAACAGGGTTTCCGAGAAGAGCAAAAGTGAGAAGAAAGACCACGACGAAAACCGCTAACTGATTCGGGATCTCACGAATATTCAACTAGGGTCAACCTCCACTTGCATTGAGAAACGCTACTCAGCCTAGCAAAAAGCCATGTTTTACCCCATCTAGGCACACAAAGAGGCGATTGAATAATAGAGTGGTCCATACTTCTCCCTCTCACTAGACATGAAACCGCGAACCAAAATAAACTTTGTGCAGGCTGGGCGTTTATCATATTTTCATACAGTTAACTTACCGATATGTGAGCACGTGATTCTACTTGGGCAAGAAGTCTATAACCTTGGGACGATGCTTTTTTGCAGACTTCAAGGTCGAGATTATCTAAGCTTAAGCCTATATACCTCAAATTGTCTAAAGCCTAAGATTACCGTTACAAATCGGTGAGAAGCACCAGTGCCTAGCGTTATGAATCTCCAGAAGGAAGACATTAACACCCCTGAAAAACGAGCAAACTACACGCTCTCCGTTATAGGCTGCGGACGTATGGGACTGCCACATGCCGCTCTCTTCGCAGAAGCTGGATTCAAGGTTATAGGCGTCGACTCAAATCCGCAGGTGCTGGCTTCTCTAAAAAGAGGAAGAGCCTCCTTTCTTGAACCCGACTTGGACCCACTTCTGCGGAAGAACATTAAAGAAAAGCATCTTACTTCCTCGAACGAAACTAGAAATGCAGCAACAACAAGCGACATCATAATGCTCGTGGTGCAGACGTCAATCGATGATAAGAAAAGACCCGACTATGCCCCATTAGAAAAGGCATGCAAAGACATCGGAATGGGAATGCATGCAGGTTGCTTGTTCATTTTGGCGAGCACAGTTGGTCCAGGAGTGATGCAAACTCTGGTAAAGAAGACATTGGAAAACGCCTCAGGATTGAAAACAGGGAAGGATTTTGCTTTTGCGTACAGTCCAATTCGTGCCGCACCCGGCCGAGTTCTGCGGGATCTTCAGAACTGTGTAAGGGTTGTCGGCGCGTTAGACAAGAACAGTCTGAACGTGGCTTCTCAGATTTTAAGCACCGTCGTGAAAGCCAATATAATCGAGGTGAGTAACATAAAAGTGGCAGAGACAGTGAAACTTTTCCAGAACGTCTACCGTGACGCTAACCTAGCTTTAACGAACGAATTCGCATGTTTTTGTGAGAAAATTGGCGTAGATTACCTAGAAGTCCAGAAAGCTCTGCTTTCAGACCCCTACTGTCGTCTGCCTATTCCCAGAATCGTAGGTGGTAATCTCCTTAAAGACCCATATATGCTCATCGAAGAAGCAGAAAATGTTGACATGAAGCTTCGAATGACGCAGCTAGCGAGGGATCTGAATGACGATATGGTTGACCACGCAATTCACCTAGTTAGAGATGCAATGCAAGCGTGCGGCAAGCCTTTAGCCAGAACAAGAGTCTCAGTGCTGGGTGTATCTTATAGGCCGAACGTAAAAGAGCCGGGGGGCTCCCTTACGATAAATCTGGTAAAAAAATTGAAAAAGAAGAACGTTTACGTGCATGTTTTTGACCCATTATTCGCCTATGAAGAATTGGAAGAATTGGGTTATCCGCCGGCGAGAACTCTGATAAAGGCCATGGAAGGCGTTGACTGTCTTCTCGTCATGGTTGGGCATAATGCGTTTAAGCGCATAAATCTTAGGAAGTTCAAGTTCCTTGCACGAAAACCGGCTGCTATCGTGGACTTGGGTCACGTCATAAACCCAGTCAAAACAGAGAGAGAAGGCATAATTTACCGTGGCTTCGGGAGAGGAGTCTGGACAAAGTGAACAAACTCGGCGTGGCAGTTATAGGAATCGGATTTTGGGGCAGAAATCACGTCCGAGTCTTCAGCGAACTGCCAGAAACTGAATTGAAAGCAGTTTGTGACGTAAATAAAGAGCGGGTCACAGCAATTGCGAGCCAATACAAGGTTGATGCGTACACCGACAGTCGAAAGCTCTTTCAACGAAAGGACATTCGAGCGGTTAGTGTCTGCACTTGGACAACTACTCATGCCGAAGAGGCAGTAAAGGCAATCAGAGCGGGAAAAGACGCGTTAGTGGAAAAACCCTTAGCGAGCACAGTTCGTGAAGCAAAAAGAATAGTACAATTCGCAGAAAGAAGAAACAGACGCCTAATGGTCGGATTCATCGAAAGATTCAACCCAGGAGTTCAAAACCTAAAAAACATGATTTACAGAGGAGAGATTGGCACGATTGTTTCTGCTACGTCCAAGAGGGTTTCTGAGTGGCCCGAAAGAATAGGCGATGTTGGCGTCGTGAAAGACACGGCGATTCATGACATAGACGTCATGCGGTACATTTTCGATGAAGATCCGAAAGCGGTCTTTGCAAAGATCGGCAACCTGAGGCATTCAAAATATGAGGATTATGCCCAAATCATGCTAACCTTCGAACGGGGCAGAACAGCCTTTGTAGAAGCAAACTGGCTCACACCATATAAAACCCGCAGCCTGCTGATAACAGGAAGCAAGGCCATTCTTAACCTCAACTATCTAACGCAGGAAATTACTGTGGAGACCGCAGGGCAAAGCACGACTTCTCGGCATGCTTTCCAAGAACCTCTTAAACTCGAACTGCAACATTTCATCGACTGTGTTTTGAACAATAGAACGCCTAAGGTTACGGGCGTGGACGGTTTAAAGGCGTTGCAAATCGCGGAAGCAGCTTTCAAATCCTCAAAACAAAACAGTGCGGTAAAGCTGAGACTTGGGCTTGTCTAGGCTCCCTTCACGGATTCTTTTCTCGCTTCACCTTGGCCTTTATATTGAATGGTTTTCCCTGCTCCAGTATCTGCTTGGGAAACTTGTCCTTCCATTTCTTCAAGAACGGCATTTCATCCTGCTCCTCTCGCAGTTCATCTGGCAACATCTCCGGGATTTCTTCGCGAATGGGATACCAACGCAGGCACTTGGGACAGACAATTAATCCTTCGACTATTTCCTCCTTCTCTTCAAACACGTGCAACTCAAGTGGAGAATACTTGTCGATTGGACAGGCGAGAATGTCCATCAGTGTTCTCTTGATTTCGGGTTCCTCCTATTGTTGAGTTGTAATGAAATTTTGGACATAAAAGATTTGTTGAGAGTCAATCTTTTCCGAAGATTTGAACGTCGAGAACGACTTGTTGCCACCTAGGCCCGGTATCACGCACAATGCGACTAAATGGAATACTAAAACTGACGTTCATGAGCGACAGTTTTTGAGACACCTTAGCCTTAACCTTGCCGATGGAGCTTTCGCCTTTTCTTGCGTGCTCAAAATCATAGTAGTGAACCCAACCGCCTTCAGGCTTTAGAGCCTCGATGCCATAGTCAAGGTACTCAAAGGCTTTCTCTGGCAACGGCATAAGGATTCTATCTGCCGTTTTACGCAATCTTTCTTTGATGATGGTTTTCGAGTCTCCTTCTACGGGGATAACCCGATTCAGGACGTGATTAAGCAAGATGTTCTCACGCATGAAACCAACCGCCTCTGGATTAACGTCTATCGAAAAAACCCTTTTCGCCTGAGAGTGTTTCGCGATTACCATTGAAAAGGAGCCGACGCCAGCAAACATATTTACAATAACTTCACCGTTGTGAACCAGCCCCGTAATCCGCATTCTTTCATGAGAAAGTCGAGGCGAAAAAAAGCAACTCTTCAAATCCACACTGAATATGCATCCATGCTCCTTGTAAGTTGTCAATGTTCTCATTTCTCCCGCCACATGGTCGAGTTTTCGTAATCGGAATCTCCCGTACACGGCGCTCGATTGTCGCCAAACTGCCTTGACGTTACTATGAAGCTGGAAAATTGCCTCCGCTATAATGGTGCTCTGGTGCACTAATTTCTCTGGAACGCGAATCACTGCAATATCGCCAATGATGTCGTAGGATTTGTAAACGAGCTTAAGCTCTTCTGGCCGCAATTTACCGTCAAGCAGCGCAGAGAGATCACTTTTTGTCAATAGAATCCCGCTCTACTGTTTTGCTGAGAACAAAACGTTCAATCAGAAGAATCGCCGTTACTACTATATTGAGCGAACGTTGAAAGACCGTTCTAGTGTCCTCCATATTAAACGTGCAGAAAGCGATTTTTCTGCTGCGTATTCCATTTCTTATTCGCAAGGATCTTCTATGAAGCTAGTTTCGGCTCCGACGTTTTAGGTCTATTGTTATGGGCATTGAAGCGCACTAGGACCTAAGGTTTTCGGAAATGTTTAAATTCAGATTTATCAGGTCTATGAAGCAAAGGGAGCAAACATGGCACAGGAAGAAAATGTTAAGCTTGTTTACGAGTGCGTAAGATGCGGCGCAAAGGTGCTCACAGAAGAACTAGAACATCGCGGTGGAGGAATGAAGTGCACAGTCTGCGGCTTTCGTGTTCTCAAGAAGATAAGGCCACCTGTGGTGAAGAGAGTTAAAGCCATCTAAGAACTAGCCTCCCAAACTGGACAGAACGACTTTTGCTAGTCGAACCTTATCCTCTCGAGTCCTCATGAGAGTGTTTGTAGCAAGAGTCCGTACACCTATCGCTTTAATACGCTGTTCCAGACTCTTGTCGACCGTATCCAGAATGAAAAGGTCAACGAAATCTTTGTAAAGAGCGGCAACTGAAAAAGCTGAAACCTCCATTCCAAGGCTGTGCATCAGCGTCGCGGCAGGACCTTTCACAGCCGTGCCTGCAACAATTGGACTTATGGAAACGATCCTCGCCTTCGTCTCTTTCAAAGCTTCTCTGATTCCTTCAACAGAAAGAATCGTGCCGATGCTCACTATAGGATTGCTTGGACAGACTATTATTCCAGAAGCGTGAAGTATGGCGTCTAAAGCCTCGGGACAAGGCTTGGCCTGTTTACATCCTTCGAACTTGACACCCAGCACGTCGCCTTGCATAGCATATTTCACCATATACTCTTGAAAATGCATCTCACCCTTGTCAGTTAAGATTCTTGTCTCAAACTTATCATTGGTCATAGGCAAAACCGCTTCACGAAGTCCTAGTTGCAGACCCAATTTGGCCGTAACTTCGCAAAGGGTCAAGCCGTCCTTTAATAGCTTGGTTCGGTAAAGATGTGTTGCAAGATCCCTGTCGCCAAGGTTAAACCATGTTTCGCATCCATAGCGCCGCAGCATGCTGAGGCAATGGAAAGTATCGTCTCTTATTCCCCAACCTTTTGATTCTTCAACGATGCCCGCCAAAGTGTACATTATTATATCAAGATCGGGAGATAGATGCAGTCCATGAAGCTCTATGTCGTCGCCCGTGTTGACCACAACAGCAACGTCCTCTGCCGAAACAACATCTACAAATCCTTGCAGAAACTTGGCGGCTCCAACTCCACCCGCAAGGCAAACGAACCTTCCACTAGTCAAAACAGCTCACCCAGAATGGCGATACGTCAGAGTGATTATTTCTCTTTTACGTCATTCTGTTCGGAAAACGAAAAGAACGTAGCTAGTAAAGCTCTTTTTCACCTACGCGTCTGAAGGCTTTTCCTTTAAGCCTCACGGCGGGCTTTATCGTTTCTTCCGGCTCGCTTTCTGCCGTTCTTCTTTTTACTGTTTCTCCGCAGATGCCCGCTGGAAGGAGCCTTCTTTTGGCGCATACAGCGTATTGGCAGTTTGAGACTTCGCAGTCGTCTTCTGTCCATTTGCACCAAACCGTGTTGCCACGATATGTAGCAGAGCTTTTGCCGCACTTGAACAATTCACACGTTGGAAAACATTTTTTCTCTGGCAATTTATGCACGACCATTCCATCATTCGGCTTTCAAAAGGTTCGCACTATTGCAAAAACATTATATGGCTATCTTCGTTGAGGTTATAAAGCTTTTTGGATTTTAGCTCTCGGTCTCAGTTTTCTTTTCCTTTTGGACTTGGCTTCTCCTTCGGTAGAACAGGAAAAAGAGCAGAAGAACTATGAACACTATGAAAGTTAGGATAACTGCGAACTGACTTGTGCCGACGAGAAGCCCAAAAACGCTAACGTAGCCCCCCACGGTCACGGTTGTCGCAGAATTTCCTTCCACAAAGACGTTTGCCGTTCCAATAGGAGACCCAGTTCCGGCGCTTATTGAAATAAAGCAGTTCCCGCCAATGATGCCATTGAAGAATGCCACTCCTTTCTCATTAGTCTTTAATGTCACCGTGGCGGCACCGTCACGTTCGAGTTCCACTTCAACGTTCGACATTGGCAAACCAAGGTAGTCTAAGACTGTTACCGAAAGATTAGCGTGACATATGCTACTGCGCATAAGGAAGAAAGCGCTGGCATTGACCAGGTTGTAATATGTCTCGTTAAGGAGTATAGTTTCATTAGGATTGTAAAGGCGAACTTGATATTCTCCAAGCGAAGCGGTGAAAGTCACGTTGCCAGAGGCGTCGGTCGTTTCATTACCTAGAGGGTATGGACCGCCGGCGAATTCGTAAATCTGAACAGGATATCCCGCCAAGGGGGCGTTTTTTGCGTCTTCAGCATGAACGGTCAAGCTAAGCAGCGGGCAGATTATGGGTATGCTTTGATTTACAAACTGGGCTATTGAGCTATTGTTTGCGAATAGCTTGGTTGTATTGAATAGTAGTTGTGCTTGATAGGGTGCGCGGTAGGCGCGTATGGTGTAATTTGCCATAACAAGCTGGTTAGAGAATATCCCTTCTCCTCCAGTGCTCGTTAAATTGTCTTCTATAGCTGTTTCAGACACATTCTCAGACGTCAGGTAAGTGGCTGTCACGTTCAGAAGCACAAGAGGCAAAGTACGATTGGCAGAATCTTTGACTATGAATTCCAAGTCTGCGATTTGGCACCTTAGGATCCAAGAAGAATTCTTTTCGACAAAAACATTTGTCGTATTAACAGGGTTAAAAGCGCCTTCCCAGAAAGCCTTTAACGTGTAATTCCCTCCTCGGGTTAGAGTGCTTGTTGCCCATCCGCTTGAATTTGTTGAACTTCTGGCGACAAGTGTTTCGTTTTCATAAACAGTGGTGCTAACCCCTGTTACATTCGCTCCATTCAGATTTATCGTTTTAATATTCAGTAAGACACCTGGCACAGTGAAGTTTTGTGTGTCTGGAACTGTTTTATTTACACTACCTATTGCCGTAACGGTCACCATGTATGAACCTTCGGACGAGTTCACTGGAACTTGCCAAGTATCAAAGGTGACTGTGCCGTAAAGAGCTTGGATTTTCCGCGAAACTAGAGTCTCGTTGCTGAATTTAATAATGACGGTTGCATTTTCGTTTGCAACTGCCGTGTAATTCGTAGCTTTGATGTCCACAAAGTCAAGTCTTTGGTAGAGAGTAGCATTTGTCAATCCAATTACGAATGGAGCCTTCGCTCCGATATTTGTTGCGTTAGAATATAGGCGAATTTGGTATGTACCTGTATAATTAGTGTGAGCGCCGTTAGTAAAGTCTCCTGGGTAGACAAGGGTGCTATTTGATGCTGTGCCATTTTGGTTCGTTGATAGCGCGACCGTAGCATTATAGTAAGTGGAGTTTGCTGGAGATGGAAGGTAAACTCTTATGGTGCGGCTATAGTTTGTTGAGGCGTCTCCACCTGTCATGTTTGCTTGTATCTCCACTTGCGCGCCTTCTTGCAGTTGGTTTGGTTGAGCAGGTATATTGATAGCCCTTACATAGTATGCCGTTTCTATAGTGAAATTTACTGGACTCGACATATTACCTGACGAAATGTCATACAACTTAACTTCGTAGGTTCCATTCGCCTCCGGTGGAACAACGAACGTCGTGTCTGTAAAATTTCCTGCGTCGTTAGCAGTCTTATTTTGCGTTAAAACAGATATGTTGTCAAAAAATATCGCATATTTTCCACCATGAGTAAGGGAGCTACCGTTGACCGTCACAGTCTCACCCACATAACCTTCATTTCGGGTGATCGTTAACACAGGGTGCACTAACGCAAGAGCTCGGGGCAAAAAAGAAAAAATACCCAAGGTCACAGATAGAATGATGAGTATTATAGTAGCAAACCGTCTAGCTTTGATGAAGGTGTGCACGCATTTTCCCTCTTCAGGGTTATGCCATGGTTTGAACATTTGTTAGTAAAGGTACATTTTAAACTTTTATCCTTGGAAACACAACAGTCAAGTATATCCATGTCTGAATTGTGATAAAGCGGAGCGTGCAAACTACGATAGATGAAATTCTCAACATTGTGGAAAGACATGAACAATGGCGTGAACATGAATGTATAAATCTAATTCCCTCAGAAAACGTGATGAGCCCACAAGCCCGAGTTCTTCTATCTTCTGAGCTAACACATCGATATACGTCAAGTCATAAGTTTTACATGGGGACGAAGTTCATCGACGAAATAGAACGCTATGGAGAAAAGCTGGCGAGGGAAGTATTCAATACCGAAACAGCGGACCTTCGCCCTTTATCAGGCCACATAGCCGACTTAATTTTCTTCGCCAACTACGCGAAAGCCAAAGACCTCGTACTCTGCCTTTCCGAAGCAGACGGCGGCTACCCCGGAATGTGGAAAAACGCGCTACCCAAGTTTCTAAAATAC
>DATHCB010000040.1:0-22618 GCA_035319765.1 Bathyarchaeia archaeon | reverse complement strand
GAAGAAGCCCTCGGTAAGGACCTTGACAACTTGATAGTTCCTGCAGACAAGGAAAGCGAAGCCGAGGAATTGAATGAGAGAGCGATCAGAGGGAACGTCCATCATGATACAGTGAGAAAAACGAAACAGGGATCGCTAGTGCCCGTTTCGGTGTCCGCTGCCCCAATTACCGCACAAGGTGCACTCACGGGCCATGTTGCGGTCTACAAGGACATCTCACACCTGAAAAAGGCGGAAGAAGCCTTGACTACAATGAACGAGAAGTTACGTGTCATTGGAGGTTTGACGAGACACGATGCCAGGAACAGGCTTAGTATCGTTACGACATACGCTTACTTGTTGAAAGAGTGCGTAGCAGGAAATGATGAAGCTAAGGGTTATTTGGGAAAGATTCAAGGAGCAGTCAATGATGTGGTGGGGATCTTTGACTTCGCGAAGATCTACGAGATGCTTGGTGTTGAGAAGCCTACTTACGTGGACGTGGAGAAGACGGTGAACGAAGCGGTGTCGTTGTTCCCTGCCTTAGAGACCGTGAAAGTGGTAATCGACTGCGACGGCCTTACGGTACTTGCAGATTCTTTGCTTAGACAGGCTTTCTATAACCTCATTGATGATTCTTTGAAATACGCGCAAAATCTCACCCAGATAAAAGTTCACTATGAAAGAGCGAGCGACGATCATCTGAGACTGATCTACGAGGACGACGGCGGAGGCATATCTCTGGACAAGAAGCCGATGCTCTTTCAAAGAGGCTACACCAGCGGGAAGGGATCGGGGTATGGTTTGTACCTAATACAAAAGATGATGGAAATCTACGGCTGGAGCATACAGGAGAAAGGCGAACCCGGCAAAGGAGCACGTTTCGTCATGGAAATACCGAAGCTTAACAAAGCGGGAAAAGAACTTTACCTCCTTAATGCAAAAGTTTGAGCTCTGTGAACATGCGACTTGATTTTTTGCGTGAGTTAAGCGTGCGCTTCTTTTATATTTTGAAATAGATTAGCGAGATTACTTTTTGTTAAAGTTTGCCTCACAAAATTTTTAACTTATCTTCGGCTTGATTAATTTGAAAGAGGAAAGGTGAGCAATTATGAAAGACGTTGAGTTGAAGCTGATCTCCGAGCTCATGAAAGACAGCCGCAGAAGTGACAGAGAACTTGCTCAGGCAATCGGAGTTTCGCAGCCCACTGTTTCACGGACTATTGCAAGCTTGGAAAAGCAGGGGGTCATAAAAGAATATACCGTAATACCTGATTTCAGAAAACTCGGGTACAAACTGGTTGGCATCACGATGGTCAAGAGGAAAAAAGCACCAACCAAGGAAGAAATGGCAGAAATCAGAAGGAAATCGAAGGAGTTGGAGAAAGAGAACCCAAACGCCGACTTAATGGCTGTCTACGGCATGGGATTCGACAAAGACGTGCTCTTCATAACCTTGTACGAAAGCTATGAAGCCTATACCAAAGGCATGGAAATAGTGAGACAGATACCCTACCTGAAATTAGAGGAAAATGAAACCTTCCTCGTAGACCTTAACGACCAAAGTCACTTCAGAATTCTGAGCAGGTCGGAAATCGCAAAACACATCCTAACACTAAAAAAAGGCAAAACTGTTTAGTCTAAGATTGTTGTGCGCGCGAGCTACTCGCATTCAAGAAGCCTTCTACATTTGCAATTAGGATACGGCATTAATAGGAGCGTTATCCATCTCCTTAATTCGGCGCGTAATCATGTCTAGCCCACTCCAGAACTCATAAGCTATGCCGTAGCTAGGGCCAAACGCCAAAGAGATTACCTCTATAATCTATGATCGAGCAATCACTCCAAAAGATCGCGCGCTTACAGACCAGTGGGCAGGCACGGACTAGTTTTCACAAAGACGCCTGCCAATTAATGGTTAGACTACGTCTGTCGCGCATAGAAGATTGTTACATAAGATTCTTTCATAAACTATATCTGAGGTTAGCTCCATCCCTCTCAGGAAGAGAAAGGTAGAGCTGAATAGAGAAGGAGATCTCAGAAAATCAGTTCCCTACATTTCCCTCCATCATCTTTACCCTTATTACTAATGAGCAGGTATTTAATCCTTTTCAAAATTTGTTTTTTAAGCACATAAATTACGAATCTATATCCAAAAAACAAAAGCGTATTATCTACGGTTAACTCCTAATTTAATTTGATTCAACCATAAGACATCCCAAAGAGTGCAGTGCAAGGACAGTTCTGCTTTCAACTGTCCTTAACTGTTGGCATGCAGGCGGGTTCTTCGCTGCTTGCATGCACTCTCCGTTTCTAAAGTTGGACAAGAGGTGAAAAAATGGGAAAAGGTAGTAAAGGGGGGCAAGGGCAATCCAAACTATCCCAGCACAACCGGCAACCCCTCGGGAAAAGGTCGCGGTAACACCCCAAAAAAATTAACGACGACCATTTTCTAAATCTGGACTTCCAGACTAAAGAATAGGGGGTCAAAAATGCCTGCTTTATTTCTTTTTCCTTACATTCTGAATTAGAGTTTTCCATTTGTTCTGTCCTTTGATTGCCATTCCGCAAGCTTCATTTCGCGTTTTGCCTTTCGCAAGCCATCGACCGATTTTTCACGCGAAGATTTATCAGCCGAAGACTTTACAGAAGCTTCTTTTGCTTTTGAATCAAGGTTCTAATTGTCTTAAGCAATGTCTCGTAGTCTACGGGTTTTGTAAAATAAGCGTCTGCATGCTTGTTCACGCATTCGATCGCGTTTTGTACTGTAGGATATCCTGTTACCATGATTTTCACCATCTTCGGAGTTGTTTCTCTTAGTGCAGGCAGCAATTTCGTCCCCTCCATGTCTGGAAGCCGAAAATCTATCAGCGCAATCCTGTAGAGGTCGGCCTTCGACTTCTCTATTGCCTCTTTTCCATTCTCAGCCGTGTCAACGACATATCCTTCATTTTCCAATATTGCAGAGGTCGTTCTTCTTATGCTTTGGTCGTCGTCGATTACGAGGATTCTGAGCTGTTCATCCAAGCTTCCTCACCTGAAGCGCGTTATGTTTCCTTTTTTGTCCTATATCGTCATTAGTCGACGGGGAAGTAAAAGGAATTATGAACGCGAAATCAAGATTGAAAACGAATTAAACAACAGAGCATCGAATTGGTCCAGGTCCCAGACCATCCCGACAAAGCGACTTTAGAAAAGAATCGATGAGCGCGGCATAGGATATTCGTAAGGTTTGAATAAAGGTTCGCTTCCGCAATTAACTAAAGCAAAAAAGCTCATGCGATCACGGGTGCGCGATATTCATTCACAGAAGCTTGACCATCGGTCCCGAACGAGGATTGAAGGATGGTTTCCTTCTATTGCAATGCCTTCCTTTCAGACGTGCTGTGGCTTCAGGCCAGAATTCGGGAAAGCGTCCCAGTCTTGATAGGAGTTCCTAATCGTCATCTGGCTGGTGTCCAAACATCTTGCTATTTGCTTCTGTGTTTTTGACACGCCCCTCTGTCCGAGTAAATAGAACAAGCCACCCAAAACCCATTCTTTGCTTTTGCTCCCAAAGAAAGAGGCTGCCTTTTCATAAGCCTCAGTGATGATTCTCACACTCTCTGAGGCCACAGCCCGAGCAGCTGGTTCCTGCCCTCCCCACACGTTAGACATACTGAAGTATGCGTCGACGCGATTCAGCCGCCTCAAGACGTAATTGTTTCGGGATTTGTCAGCGTTTTCTTCAAGCTTCTTGAGGGCTGTATTAGCGCAATCATATTTTCTGATCAACTCTGGGAGCTTCGCCCAGCGCCTCGCCTCCTCTAAAGATGGAACAAAGTTCTAGAAGTTAATTTCATATAGGTTTTTTGCTTTCCACCTAGACTAAGTACTTTTTGGGTGAGAAAACAAAGGAGGTGACGCGAACGAATTTTAAAGCTGTATTCCTGTTGTGCCTTCTGCTCTTCGCATCGTTCGGAACAATCGCTTTAGTAAGCTTGAGCACTATTTCAAGCAGCCCAAAGACAGCAACCTTTGCTTCAGGACATGGAAGTGTCCAGCCGTGTGGCGGAGACGACGTTGACAGCCCAGTTCCAAACTAAGGTTACTTTTAAAAGCAGAAAGACAGAACTATTGTTGTCACAGCTCGCAGAGCGGTCAACAATGCACAAGCCATTTGACATGGTCGATTTGCAGGTGCTTGAAGCCTTAGAGACCTATGGCCCTAGAAATGTGACTGAAGTTTCAAGAAAGCTCCGTATGCCGCCTGAAACACTGCGAAAAAGGCTTAAACGCCTCAATTCCCAGACTTTTTTGAGATTTCACGCAAATATTTATCATGCGAATCTTGGACTCGGGAAGGCCTTAGTATTCGCTGAAGGCGTTCCTGGATACGAAAGTTCTCTTCTTGACGCGTTGAAAATTAACGATTTCTGGACATTCGTAAGCAGATGTTACGGCATGTTCGAAGGATGCGTCGGAATATTCACTGTTCCCGCTGGAAATCGCAGTGCATTTGAATATTTTATCAGTGAATTGGAAAGAACTGGCTTATGCAGGAGAGCTCAGATCTTTTGGTCAACATGGTTCTATTCGGTTCCATTGAAACACAAATGGTTTAATCCAGAGACCAAAACCTGGGATTTTGATTGGGACGGATGGGTTCAGGAGATTGAGACCGCAGACACGGATCTGCCCCTTGGCTTAGTCGAACCTAAGGCCTTCTCTGTTCAAGCCGATGAGATCGATGTGCTTACCTTGAAAGAGCTTGAAAAGGACGCTACTATCAGTTTCAAGAGCCTGGCCAAAAGATTAGGCCTTTCCCCTCAATTGGCCAGATACCATTATTACAATCATCTCGTAGGCAGAGACCTCTTACAAGGCTTTGAGGCAACAGTATTTCATTTCGGAAAAGATTCAGAGCGCTCCTTATTCACATTCAGCTTTGATGAAGAGCGAAACCTAGCGAGGTTTGCATCTTCACTGCTGGATAAACCCTTCGTGACAGCATTCGGCAAAACTTTAGGCAAGAACCAGCTTTATGGATATTTATACTTCCCAAGATCCGAATTCAGAAGGTTTCTCGAGATCTTATCAGGACTCGTGAGAAGCGGCTTTTTGAAAGACTATCAATATGCGATTCAGGACTTGTCGAGTTCAATCAGGCAAACGATTCCGTACCAATGCTTCAGGAAAGGAGAGTGGATATACGACCATGAAAGGTACGTAAGCATTCTCAACAAATTCTTAGGAGATACACCGCTGGTGAATAACGCCGCAATTCTAAGACCGACGTCGGAGTTGAAAGAGGACATAAGTGGAAGCACGCATGATAATGGTACCGCAATATTCAACCGAACAAGCTAAGCAGCTTTTCACGCGCGCGATAAGAGAGCATCTTTGAGAAGCCAGCTGTCGCGGCGCGCGTAGATGATAGCGCGCGCACTTTACCCAAAGAATCTTGGCTTTGTAGCGTGCGTTAGAGTTGGAACATTGCCCCGACAGTTCCATGGTAATGCATGATGGTGCTATAAATTCTGTCGAATTGACGTTGTTCTGCTATAGAAACGAGATTAAAATATAGCGATCTTGGTAGCCCGGGATAGCTTCAAACTCTCGTTCAAACTTTGCCCAGATGCTATCAATTCGCGACCAAAAACCAACTTAATAGCCATTGAAATGACTACATTTTACTATCGTTTCCGCTACTTACACGAGAGCTTGACGCTTTTTCGTATTCATGCCATGGCGGGCTCTAACGCATGTTTTCAAGAGATTGTGAGAAAAATTGAAGTCCTCTATGATGTTCTTTTAACCCAGTCGATAGGTGGGCCGTCTTTGATGTCCAGTTTCCCGTCGTCATTGTCGTTCTTGAGTAGTTGGATAATCTCTCTATAGTTCTGCAGGTACCGCAAGCCCTTGTTTGTTGTCTTGTAGACAGTCTTTTGCTTTCCTCTGATTATTCCAATCAGCTTCATGGTCACCAACAGATCGAGATACTCGCTCAACTGAGCAAAACTCAAATTTGCCCGGTACATTATCTGGGTCTTCAGGCTTCCTTCCTTGGTGATGTCCAATACTTCCGCAAGAATATTCAATCGGTCTCGCCTTTTGCGCGGATTGTCCCACTCTAGCAACCTGCAAGCCTCGTCTATAAGATTCTTCTATAACAAAATGATAGAATGGAAGGGCTAAAAAGGAGTGCTTCCAACGAAGGCATATTCTAGTACGAATAATATTCGTCCCAACCAACCAAGTAGCGCGCTGAAATCCCGTATTGTATATGAAGAAAGTAAGTTAAGAATCTGCCTAAATATGCCTTCTCGAAATCTTTCGGCTTCGCTATGACTTTTCTGCGTCACTGTTTTCTGTTTGTAGCGCGCGGTTTAGATGGCACATCTATTTTTTAGAAAACACATGGGGCGATCATGAATGCGCATCCGTTGTAATCTTTCCCCATCGTTTCGGCTCTGAAGAGAAGTGGGTGAGGCTGTTCCTTCGTTGCAAAGATTTGGGCTTCGCCGAAGTTTTCTTCCAAGAATTGGTACACTTGGCTGAGCATTGTAGGGGATACGTAGTATTTCAAGTCTGGATGGGCGAGAATCAGCATATTGCCCTCATCTTTGCAGCCTTTTTTCACGCACAGTTTAAAGTCTTCCACTGCCAAGGGCTGGTATGAGGCGAAGAATTCTCCGCGGCAGTCTTCTTGCGCGATGATGCCGATCACTCTTTTCTCGTCGCTTATCATATCCATGCCGTGAAAGCTCCTAGAATTTCGCAGCATTTTGGTTCCGGTTTCCTTCTCAAATCGTTCTGCGCAACTGAATATGCTCATATTTTCACCTCTCAGTTTCGGTTCAAGCTTGGACCACGATTGGTCAACATCCTTGATGAATCGAGCAATCTCCAGACCTTTGTCAGTCAGTTTATAGACAGGACCATCCTTGGTGATGATTGAGTTCTTCAGCAGAAATTCCAAGTGATAATTGAAATTCCCCGTGCTGGTAAGATGCCTAACAGTGTCCACGGAATCCAACAAATCCGAGTAAGCAGCCTTTCCCGCCTCTTCTAGACGCTTAATGATCCTATTCCGCGTCGGATCGACAGCGATTGAGAAAACATCGTCCTTCCTCAAAGATGCCACCAACAATAATCGTGTCAACCAAGCAGCATTTAGCGTTTTTTGACTAAAACTTCGTCAAATTAACGCGCGTTCGTTTATATTCGAAGCCATTCTTAATGAAAATGGAGCTGTCCGCATGGCAGAGAAAATCGTGATAGACTCTCATGTATGTTATTTTACTGTGAAACCGCTGATTCTGGTTACAACACTTGGGTCCAAGGGGCTTCCTAATGTAGCTCCAAAAACTCAAGCCACAGATGTCAGTAGATGCGCGCTAGGAATGAGAATGCCTTGACGCACTGCTGGTCTTTCTTTGACAAACTTTTACATTTGACGTGGGCCGTCTTGTCCAGAATTCTGGAAAGTTCGTGAGCCAACTCTGCTGAGAGGCTCGAATCGTCACTTCAGTCGTGCTTAGGACCCGAGCGATTTGTTTCTGAGTTCTTGCGTGCCCGCATGTCTGTCCGAGCAGGTAGAACAAGCCACCGACTATCCACTTTTTGCTCTTGTTTCCTAGGAACGCTGGGTTCCTTTCATAAGCCTCGCAGATGACCGCCATTGCTTCCCGGGCTAGGCTCTTGGCAATTTGTTCCTCGCCCGTCCACGTCTTTAGTGCGTATTCCATCACGGCGGCACGACTCAGTCGCCTAGAGATAATCAGCTCGCTGGACTCGCGAGAAACAAGCCTTTCACGATCGCTCAGATTAGACATTACGACTATGGTTGATGCGATGCTGGTTTATAATTAACTCATGACACAAAACAACTTTTTTATGCATAAATATGCACGTTCGTATGCATGGACAAACCAGATATGATGTTGGATGAGCTTGACAAAAGCATAATACAGAACATTAGTAGAGGCATCTATTCATATGACGAGCTTGCGGAGAAGCTTCAAGTGACGAGGAGCACGATCTTTCGAAGGGTCAGCAGGCTTGAAAAAGCTGGTCTTATCACCAAGAGAATAATGGGTTTCCCGGATTACACAAAGCTAGGCCTCTCGGCGATCCTGATTGGCATCGACATCGCACACGAGGATATAGCTGCTGCCTTAGATTTACTGCTCAAGGAGAACGATGTTAAGCTCGTTTGGAAGACCTACGGTAGACACGATATGGTCGTCACTATGATTTGCGAGAAGGGTTGCGAGGGCCAAGCGATCTTCGACTTCAGAGAAAAACTCTCAAAGCTAAAGATCAATGGATTCGACTACTCAATCGGCTTCAGCTGGGACAAAGTAGACTTCTCACCTTACTAAAGCTCTGTCCTGCTAGGCATGCTATAAGGAAAGCCCATTTCATATTCAAATGAAAAGCCGAGACTCGACCATTCTTGACAATTTCGATCATTTCATGGATAGGCTGATGCGCCACACGGAACGTGATAAGAGAAGCCGATGGATTACTTCCTCAATATGATGAGGATAGAATTCGAACAACTCTCTTAGAATGCCTTCTACACCGCGCGCGCAGCAGTTCACAGATGCTCAGGGATTCGCCCGATCTTAGACTTGGGGTTCCTGAGGATGTAGACCCGCGTGCGTTAGCTTTCGAGTTTACGCACGTGTTGGTCAGTGGGTATGTGTATTGTTACTGTTTCCTCGGAGAGCTCTATTTTTGGTTTGATGTTCAGACAAGTGCTGACTACGGTGGTTATCATTTCGGAAATGTATATGCTCCAGTTTTTGCCATAACAATGTCTCAAATGAAATATTTGCATTTTCTCTTTGATGTGATAACTGTATGTGAACCAATTTGAGTAGTGGCTCAATAATTCCTTAATAAGATAGAAAATGTTTTCTGGATTTGGATCGAGTCCCAGCGTATTAAACAAGTCGCGGACATTCTTAACGCCGAGTTCTATCGCTATCGTTCTTAGCTTTTCTTCTTGACAGGACGCGATTACTTGAGAGAAGAATTTTTGTGATAATGTAATTGTTGGAAAACGTTTCGTGTTCCTGCCAAATATGCAATAATCCTGAAGGACTCTGTTCACGAGAGCGTTTGGACTAATGCCCTCTCTTTCTGCTTCTTCATTTACGATGTTTAGCCATCGTTCCTCGATTCTGAATGAGCGACCGATCGTCCGACTCTTCTGGTTTATCAAGTTGGAGCAACCCCTCTTGAAACTCGTTATTTTGTGTTGCAATAAAACACTTTGCATCTTATCAAACACATAGTTTACAGAGTATTCTTATATTCTCTATATAGCTTCGCTGCCGAGCATAATGCCGCAAAAGAATGAAAAAGACGAGGTCAAGGTTCTCTTTGTATGCTATGACCCACAAGTTATCAGTACTGAAAAGCGTTGCCTAGAGCTTCAAGGCGGTCTCTGTATAGAAACTGCATCGTCGAACGACGAAGCATTGACCAAGGTGGAAAGAACTGTGCCTGATGTAATCGTAGGTGATTTCACTGGATTTTTAGTGGGCGCTGCCGCGAGTGCTTCTGAATTGGTAAGAACCCTTCGTTCTGAGGGTTACGGGACGCCCATTATTGTGTTTTCTTATGATGATGAAAAGGATTTGTTCGCTGAGGTACTGAAATCAGGGGCAATTGGATTCGTTGAGAAGTCTGGGGACCCATCAGCGGTTTATTCGACGCTTAAAAGCCGCATAGTACATATGACCCACGAGCTCTAAGAAAAGACATGTTTTATTGCATAGGCGAGATGTTAGCGCGCGCTGCGATCCATATCTCTTAGAAATCAATGCCAGACTGGTTTCAGTATATAGTGAAGCCCAATCCTCTCAGTTACGCAAATAATGCCGCGAGACAGACGAAGCTGGGTTCCGCAGGGATGACGAGTCTCACTGGACATCATGTTTCTGATCTTGTTTGCAATAGCGCTGTCTTCCCTAAGCATAATATTCTCCCTAAAATTCCTATCAAAATGATATTCCTTCGCGGAATTAGCAGGCGTGGTCGATAGCAGATACTCATAGATTTGCTTGGTTTCGGGTTCTAGCCTCCTAGGGATTTATACCCAAACGGGTTCAAATCCCGCCCTGCAAACGCGACTTTTCCTCCTTCGCTCCATAAGAAACCGCGTTAGTTAGCTGACGTTGGAAAGGCGTGCGCTTATTCTTTCCTTGACCAGTGTTTAGCGAGCGCTGAGAATGTGCGCTTATATCCGAATTGCGTTGGTAGTAATGAACGAAAAGATTGGTCACTTTAGCTTTGAAGATTCTGAAACCGTCGGAGAGATATCTTGAGAGGCAAGCCCAGAAGAGCCTAGGGTTGGCCGTTCTTTGCATTGTTGCTCTCTCGATTTTGGTGCTAATCTCCTTTCCAAAACTTCCAACGCGAATAGACCTAGGAGATTATGAAGCGGCATTCATACTTGCTATCGTTTTTCCAGTTGCGGGCGTCTTGTACTATTCGAGGAGATACAGCACCTACAAAATGGGAGCTGAAGGAGAAACTAGAGTGACTCAAGTTCTTACATCTAAACTCAGTGACGACTACTATCTAGTAAACGATGTTGTCTACACTAACGACAGAGGCCACAAAGAAAACATAGACCACGTTGTCCTGGGACCGAACGGAGTGTTTGCCATAGAAACCAAGAATTACCGTGGCAAAGTATCCTACAAAAATGGTTACTGGCAAGTTCCTTTTCCATTAGGACGCAGCCCAAGCAGCCAAGCAAAAAGCAATGCCAGCTGGGTCAACAGAGCAATCAACGCTTGTAGAACTTTCGAGACTTCGAAAGTATGGGTAGAGCCCATCGTTGTTTTTTCAAACCCTGACCTAGAACTGGAAGTAATAGGCGCCGAAGTTGAAGTTGTAACGCTCGCTACACTGACTGATTTGATAACATCCTACAACAAGGGGTATAGCTTCTCTGCAGAACAATTGATACTAATGGGAGAAGGAATCCTAAAACAAGCGCGCGCTGCTCTATAGGAGGATTTTTTACCAGTAAACATGTGCCTATATTTCACCATGCCCTCAAAATAGCCTCAAATCAAGCTCCTTAAACTAAAATAAGCCAGAAATAAGCCCAGTTAAAGAGCGCCGGGAATGGGATTCGAACCCATGCGAACCATGAAGGTTCACAGGCTCTCAAGGCCTGCGCATTATCCACTCTGCCTACGGGATGAAAGCTCTTTGCTTATCATTATCCCGGCGAAATCTTCCCGACGCTGGCAGGCGAGTCTATCTAATTCGATCCATCTTAAAATATTTACTAGAACGATTTGGTCACACTTTCCTTCTTAGTCTCTATTAGCACGGTAGCACACGGCAAGCTTTGAACGTCGTAGTCTTCTGCAAGGAACTCTCAACTTGCTTATTCGTTGCATGCTACGGTTGATGTGCCTGGTATTGTTACGTGCGCCTTTTCTATTCTTCTCACTGATGATTTAGCCTTGAGTTTGTCTTTCAAGTGAAGTAACTTTTCATTTTATCAGTTTTCTCTTCATCAAACCTATGCTCAGTATAAAGAAAATCGAAGTGACTACGACGAGCCAAATCAGGCTTAGGATGGCGAATGGGTTAAGATTACCTATCATCAATTCTCTTGATAGAATGACTGCGTGAGTAAGAGGCAGAAAAAGATTCGCTGCGATTTGAATTGACCGTGGAAGAATGGTCAATGGGAAGAATGTCCCGCATATTAGCATCATTGGAGTTATAAAGAGGAACGAAGGGTAGTTGAAGAAGTCTATGTTAGAAGCGATCGCAGTGAAGCACATTGCCATGCCTGAAAACAATAAACCGGCTAGAAAAGCAATAATTGGGATCATGATAAACAGTTGGCTTCCTATTAATCCGAAGGCGGCGACTACGCCAAGCACTATGCTGGAGTCGATTAGGCTTCTGGTTGCTCCCCATAACAGTTCTCCAGCTATGACTTCTTCGATGCTTATTGGTGTCGTGATTATGGCGTCAAATGTCTTCTGATAATACATGCGGACAAATGAACCGTAAGTGCACTCGAAAAATGAAGCGTTCATCATAGACATTGCAATCAAAGCTGGTGCTATGAACTCAACGTAGGACCTAAAACCAGGTATTGTTTCAACGATGCTTCCCAATCCAAGGCCTAAAGCGACAAGATAAAGAATCGGTTGAAGCAAAGGCGGGAAGAAGTTTACTTTATAAGTTTTCATGAAGACGTCCCAGTTTCGTCTCCATACCTTCCAGACTCGGTAGGTCAGTTCGGGCAGTTTCATTCTCTTAGTTGCCTCCCTGTCAGCTTCAAGAAAACATCCTCTAGATTGGCATTACGGATAGCAGCCCCCTTTGCTGGAAAATCCTCCAAGAAAGTAGTGAACACTCCATGAGGCTGATTTGTGAAGACACGAATTCTGTCGCTGACAACATCCAGTCTGGCATCTGGAAATTTCTCCTGAAGCATTTTCATCACTTTTTCGTCGTAGTCAACCTCCAGAACTTCTTCGCCAGCATGCTTTCTAATCAAGTCTATCGGTTTGCCTTCTTCGATAATTTTGCCATAATCCATGATCAGGATTCGGTCACACAGCTCAGCGGCCTCATCCATATAATGCGTTGTCAGAATTATTGTTACACCCTGTTTCTTCAAGCTATGAACAGTGTCCCATATTAGATGGCGCGCTTGAGGATCAAGACCAGTCGTAGGCTCATCCAACAAAAGTATTTGTGGGTTGTTGATCAAGGCCCTTGCTAGAATCAACCGTCGTTTCATTCCTGTCGACAACGCGTCGATTATGACGTTCCGTTTCTCTTCGAGCTGAAAGAACTTGAGTAACCCTTCGGCGCGTGTGATAGCTTCCACCTTTGGAATGTCGAAATATCGAGCATACACCACCAAGTTATTTAAAACCGTGAAATCTGGGTCAAGGTTGTTCTCCTGAGGAGCCACGCCAATAATTTTCTTTACTTCTCTTGGTTTTTCGGAGACATTCATTCCAGCTACAGTCAACGTGCCCGAAGACAAAGGCAACGCACAGTGGATCATCTTGACAGTAGTTGTTTTTCCTGCCCCATTTGGACCGAGAAAACCGCAGCACTCGCCTTTGAAGACCTGGAACGTTATACCGTCTACTGCGGGATTGCCATTGTATTTCTTGGTCAAATCTTTCGAAGCGATAAGAACTTCCGAAGCAAACATCTTAGAGCCTACATCTCTTCATACATGAGTGCTTTTCTTATGAGAATTGCCCCTCAGCCAGAGGATACAGAATCAGTTTGAGACATCGCGATGCACATATTAAAAGAAGATGCAAGAAAACTAGGTTCTCAAGCGCCTTCGAACAGCAGGATTTTCACGTGCCAAACTCTGCAAAACCATTTCGAAAGTTTCGCCTTTGGAAAGAACTCTTTCAATAAAAACACCGGTTCTTCCTATCTTATCTCTGCGCAGAAGCGCACGCACACGATCGTAAACCGTATCGGCCGAAATGCCCAAAAACCGGGCAACGTCTTCTTCTCGCCCCACGATTTCACTTTTCACGTGCCCTGTTGTTGTGGGTTCGATCAACATCAGCCGTTTATCTGCGCCGGCGACACGAGCGCTATTCCTTAGCATCTGCAATCCTAGCTCGCCACCATACGTGTAAAACTCCTTTTCTGTTCGTCGCATTTTCAAGAGAGGGAATGAGATGCGTCTATTCTCTCCTATCTCAAGGTACCCTTTGAAAGCGTAGGCGGGCGTTGCTTGAATCAGAATACGTTTGTTTGAAGGAAAACCAGCTGCTTCTAAAGCGTTCTCAATCGAAAATGAGGAGTGTTGTTCAGGCAAGAAAACGTCAACATCACTCTTCTTTGAAACGTCGCCCCGTGCGATGCTACCATGTACGATTGAGGGCAAGTTCGCTTGTGCTAACGCTTCCATAAGCTCTAACGCTTGACTACGCAACAATGTAAGTAGGCACCAATGTTTATCGTCGTAAATTACTTCGATAAGATCAGCGCGTCCTAATGGTTTCTTAGCCATTTCCTTATGGCCTTGCAAAAACTATACTAAACTGATGCTTTAGAAGATTCCGTAAAAGAGGCTGGCTATATGGAGGTAACGCCTGAAACAACTTTTCTACTAGGCTTGCTTCTGTTTTGGATCGTTTTGTACGCGATTAGCCAGCTTCTTCATGCGGAAAAGCACGGCTTCAAAATCTTCCCTTTCTTCCTCACCTATAGGTCCGAGAAATTCAAGGGCATGATAGGGAGGATTAGCAGAAAAAACACACTTTTGTGGAAGACGCTTTCAAACGTGGGAATGGCCCTAGCCCTTGGGTTAATGATTTACTCCACATACTTTCTCTTTAGTAACTTGCTCAAATTCTTCTTGCCAGCAGTTGAAAGCGTGCCGGTGGTGCCAGTTATTCCTGGAGTTACTATAAGTTTAGATTCGTTGCCCTACTTTTTCGTCGCTGTGGCCATCATAGTGCTCTTGCATGAGTTTGCCCACGGCATTAGCGCTGTTGCTGAAAAAGTTGAGGTGAAATCTGCAGGCTTGGCCGTGATGCTAGCTTTCTTCGGTGGTTTCGTGGAGCCCGAAGAAAAGAGCTTCGAAAAGACTTCGAAAACTTCGAAGCTTCGAATACTGGGCGCCGGATCCGCGGTGAACCTGGTCACGGGGCTGCTTGTTATTATACTATTAGCGAGTCTGTTCGCCCCCTCTGCTGGCGTGTTGGTCAATTCCACTCTTGCGAATGGGCCAGCTGCACGCGCTGGCGTTCAACGGTTTGACGTGATTCAAGCTGTAGACAACAAGACAATCAACTCACTTCAAGATCTTTCGGCCTATCTTGCAAACGTTACACCCGGCTCGAATCTGTCCATCGAAGTAAATAATCACCTAGTCACAGTTACAACTGAGAACTTGAGCGGTCGGGCGATAATCGGGATTTATGGGCTTGATTATTATCCTTCCCGTCTTGGCCTAAACAGAATAGCCACGGCTAACACCTATCTCACGCTATATTGGACTTTCATCGCCGCTTTTAGTGTCGCAGTATTTAACATGCTTCCAGCTTTCCCTTTTGACGGCGAGAAGTTCCTCTATTATTCTCTTGCAGATTATGTCGGAGAAAAAAACCAGTTGCGGCTGCGGGTTTTGATCAACGCGGTTTTTTTGGGTCTGCTCGTGTCAAACGTGGTCTTGAGTCTTTGGTTTTTCGGTTTGCCTAGTGTCTAAACTCTAAGGTGGAGAAAGAACCGTGAAGTGCAGTTTCTGTGGACGGAATGAGGCTGTTCTTGTACGGGCTTATAGTGGAGAGAAATTGTGCAAAAGATGCTTCCTCAAGGCTGTAGAGGATCGCGTTCGGGCCACAATAGCTGAATATGGCATGTTCGCGTTTGATGACAGGATTTTGGTTGCCGTTTCAGGCGGTAAAGACAGCATAGGGGTTCTGCATGTTCTGGTAGGTATCGAAAGGAGATTCCCAAAAGCCCGCTTGCTTGCGGTTTCGATCGATGAGGGAATAAGGGGCTATCGTGATGAGGCGTTAAGGATTGCTGTCGAAAACTGTAAACTTTTGGGAGTTGAGCACAGCGTCTTGAGTTTCGACAGCTTGTTTGGTGTGACGCTAGATGAAGTGGTGCAGAAAGCCAGAAAACTACCGAGTGCGAAGCGCCTTGGATCGTGTGCTTATTGCGGAGTTCTGCGGCGTCGCGCTTTAGACTTGGCGGCGAAAAAGCTCAAAGTCGATGTCTTAGTATTGGGACATAATTTGGATGATGTTGTTCAAACTTATTTGCTGAACATTGTGCATGGTGATGTTTGGCGTGTACGCCATTTTGGCGCGGTAAGCATGGATTCTGACGGGCGTTTTGTTCGCCGTGTTCGTCCATTTTGTCTTGTTCCAGAGAGGGAAACTGCGTTTTACGCCTATTTGAAGAATGTAAAGTTCCAGAGCGTTGCGTGCCCCTACGCAGGCGAGGCGTTACGAAATGATGCACGGTATTGGCTGAATCGACTTGAGCAAAGGCACGCTGGGAGCTTATTTGCCGTGTTTAGAAGCTTCGAGAAAATCGGAAAGGCTATGGTACAGCAAGAAAGAGAATTTGGTGTTTGTAAGCGGTGCGGCGAACCTTGTCCAGCCGCTGAGGATGCATGCGTGGCTTGCAAATCTTTGGAGAAGCTAGGGGTTTTCTGAGCATTTTTTGATTAATGTATTTTTTCGTACAGAATGTGAACTTGTCTTTATCTCTTGAAGGCAAGGTCACAAAAACTTGTTCGCGTATGAACAGGGAATACGTAGTGAAAATTCACAATACTTTTCTTCGGATCGATCCTTTTACTTGTAATGGGTGATAGAATCATGCCAAGAGTCAGACCTTTTATGCGACGGAAACCCGGAGCTAAGAAAAGGACGATTCATGTGAAAGGCCACTACAGGCACAGTCAAGCATAATGGTCATCGGGGTTACTACAACTTTTTTTCATCTCATTAGCTACGATATTCTTTGTCGAATTTTCGTTTCGTGGACATTTGACATTACGAAAATTTAACGAGAAAAATTGCTACTTCCGGCTGCGCCGAACTTTCCTGGAGACAAGCAGCCCTGCGACAGTTGTTGCCACGAGTGATATTGCCACAATAAGCCACGCGGGAAGTGCAACCGCAGATGAGGCAGAGTCCGGAGTAGAAGAGATAGGTAAATAACTACTCGAAGCACCTATTGTTATGTTTGCATTAACGGCCTGGCTGCTGATAACGCTCGCGCTGTTCTCCAGTGTTGTTCGGTTGAATATGATTTGCGAAGTTCCAAGGGAGATCACTCGAAAAGTCAAAGTTGCTATAACCCCTCCTCCACTCGCACTGGTGTACTCGAGCAAAGTATCTGAAATATCTGGGATATCGCCTTTGCTAATGGCGTTCGTAGATGTGGAAGTCCAAATGAACAAGGTTGACCCTGCTGCCTTTAGAAAGGGACCCTCCGAAACCTGAGTCAAAATCAAGAAGTTGGGATTAAACTTAAGATTAGCTATGTCCCATGACCAGAGATTCTGCACACTGCTCACGTCTATGTTAACGTCGATGGTGTCCCCAAGATGTGCTGAAGGAAACTGCTGAGTGGCAGAATCAACGTTTATTATCGCCGTCCCACTCGCATTTGAGCAGTTAATCGCAGTAGCACTTGCCAACACGACCGCTAAAAGAAATGATGCTATTGTCAATCGCTTCGTCCTAGTTGCCTCCTTCAAGATTGACGTTTTGTCCGGAATTATTCAGTCTATCCAAAATAGTATATTGAGACCAATTTGTTCTATATAGAAACCGAAAATCATGATAATGACTACATTTAACAGTTAAGGCAGTTATACATGATTTGGCGCCTGACGTCAAGTTCTTTTTTTCAACCAGAAGATTGATCCACCACAAACGAAAGTCGTGACTAGCACCATGATTACTAAGACATCAAGCGGCGGGCTAGACGAGTCTTGAATTGGGGCTATAATCAAGCTTGAAGTCTTGACGACATTAATTTCAGTCGAATTGATAGCGGTGTTATTATTCGCGTCGAAGACCATCAAGGTCACTGTGAAGTTTCCTGGGCGTGCATAAGCGTAGGTTATGGTTTGGTTTTTTCCTATTCCTATTCCGTCTCCCATATTCCATACGTAGCTGACTATTGTTCCGTTTTCTTTTTCGTAGCTTTCAGATCCGTTGAACGTGATAGACTGCCCCACTGAAGCGTTCTGTCCAGTGGCAATTCCTTGCAGAATTATTATTGCAGTGGGCTTGGGATAGGGTTTTACCGTTATTGTGACAGAAGAGTTGTCACTTCCCAGCGAATCCGAAAGGGTAAGGGTAACATTGTATATTCCTGGCGTGTTAAACGTATAGTTTGCAATCACGCCTTCAAGTGTCTTTGAAGTGCCGTCTACGAAAGACCATGTATAAATCGGGTTGCTTCCGATTTGTACCGAGTTTGAGCCGTTGAAGATTACCAAAGTGCCCTGGCGGACTTCTTGGTCCTGACCGGCATTGGCCGCCGGTGCTCCATTTATAAGAAGAGTCACGATCGCAGTAGAAGAATTCGATGTTGGGGTTACTAGTGGGTTGGGAGCTCCATAAGGAGCGTTAGGTGGGTTTGGGGCCTCGAGAGTTATGTTCAAGAGCTGTATCGGGGTTTTTGCACAATGGCTTAGTATTTTGAAATACAGCGTAGCTAAGACGCCGCTTCCATTTGCTCCACTATTTGCCAACAGGGTATCTGAAATGTCTGGTTCTGAGCCCTTTAATGGGCGCGTAGGGATAAACAATGTGGATCCTGCCTTTCGCATGAAACTTCCTTCTGTTGGCGTTCTGGACATGTTTAGGTAATTGGGATTCCATCTTATATTCGCGTCCCACGACCAGAGATCTGTGACATTGGATATCGTAATGCTCATCGTAAACGCTTGGTTTACTTGTGTTGCTGTTGTGTTATAATACTCTGAAGGAATAAGACAAACAGTTGGCTTGGGTTCTGTCTGAGCTTTACTTTGATTGGTCAAGGAGGAAAACAGAAAAGTTAAGGCTATGATTACAAGAAGATAAATGACTGCTTTCCTCATTTTTTTCTAGCGCTCCTAAAGATTAGGTAGTGATCAATGCGGAGGATTGTGCCCCTAGAATTTATTTCATCGTCGAAATGTATACCTCGAGCACGCGCGTGAGTTAAAGAGTTATCGGCTACACAGTTACTGGCAAAAGTAACTGCATTCTTAAAGTTTATAGCTCCTTCACTGTTCAAGTCTTCAAGTTGCACGATGTGAAAGGAAGTGCTTCGTCGAGCTGGAGTGCGAAAGTAGTGTGCAAAAATACATGCTAAGTAAGGCTCAAGAATCGCATTCGCGAAAGGTCTCCATATAGAGTTGTAGTAATGGCCGGCATCAAGCGAGCTGTCGATTGCAGGTGGAGCGCTGAGGTCAGCGACGGGAGTAGTGACGCTTCGTGATAGAGTGCGAGGCGATTCTATTTGCCTAAATTGTGCTATGGAAACTTTCGCAAGTGCCCCGCCTGCTATCAACAACACGGCGAGAATGGTGCTCTTTTTGCTTCCATTCATTTTCTTTTTTACTCTTTACTTTCCTGTACTTTATTAGTCTAAGTTCCGGAAGGGATTTTGCGCCCTACCGGTTGTGGTAGTTTTGGTAACGTGTGTTTTATCTGTTTTGGCTTGGGTATTTTATGAACTGCGTGTGCTATGGCGGAGTTTTTGTCCACGTTTGCAGCCAGTCAAGTGCCAGTAGGTGGAGATCCTTGCCTGTAACAGAACCAGCGCCACCAATGTCTGCTCTAGCTATGGCAGAAGTTGGATCGGTTCCCGATGGAACGGTTTGTAGCCAGTAGATCGCCAGTACGTGGAGGTCTAGGCCTGTAACAGAACCGACGGCTCCCAAGTACGGGAAGGTCAGGGGAGCACCGGTGATATCCCCTGGGTGCACATTCAGCAATGCCGCTGGAAATGCAAGAGTGTAGGTTTGTCCATTCAGCGTGTAAACGAAGATGCTTAGGACTTCGATCCAGACATTCCAGCTCAGCGTCGTTGGCAAGACTGCGCCCTTCTCCCCGCTTAGTATTGTCGATGTGCCTGTGGCCACAGAGTAGCCCATCACCGTCGGAGTCGCAGCGCTGACAACGGTTATGCTGTAAGTCTTCGTTGTCGCGTTGTATTCGTACACTTGGTAGGTCCAACTGTAGTTGATGCTTTGCGCACTTGCAAACATATTCGCCAAGGTCGTGTTGAATACCAGCTTGTAGCCTGTTATGCCAATTTCGCTGCCGGATGGCGTCAGTGATACATATACTGCATTTACTGTATTAGCGACTATGTCGTGGCTGTTGCCTTGGCTGTCTGGGTATGTGAGGTATGCAACGCCGGCATCGCTTGGTTGAAGGTTAATGTTGCTCTCGCCTGCGGCTTTTACCTCAAAGGTCACGGTGGTCAAGACACCTGAACCGGTGGCGCATGCAGCGAAATCGGATGTGTTGAGGATGATGTCGCCGATTATGAGTAGCCCTTCTGTGTTGTTGACAGGGAGGTCCCCTAAACTCTCAACTGTACCATAGTTGGCGCCTGAATTCAAGAACGACCCGTTGAAAGCGTCGTTTACGTTGGTCACGTTGAGCACTGCTGGATTCCAGGTCAGGCCATAGCTGTAGCTGTTGATGCCTGGACTGACACCACTAGTGTTATCCACCCGGACATCGACACTGAAAGTTGAGCCGACCGACTTGGCTGGAATCAAAGTAGTACTAGTAGTGCCTGAAAGCACGACACTGAGCACTGGCGTGTTGCCGCTGGCTTTGACGATGGGCATTGTGGCGAGGAGCAATGGCATGACCACTAGAAACGCTAGTGCCAAGGCTGGTATGAGTTTTGTTTTTGGAGTTCTTGTCATTTTTTTTCCTCCATGATTTTTGGTCAAGACATTTAGCCATAAATTGCGTAGTAGGCAAGGTAGTCTGCGACGAAAAGTTTTATGTCGTTGAAGTCGATTTTTCCATCTGCATTCAAGTCAGCGTAGGGGTTGTAGATTCCCTTAGTATTGTAGGCGATGTATGCAGATACGAAGTAGGTTATGTCGACGTAGCCAACTTTGCCGTTCGGGATTGTCTGAGTCTGACCTGGAAGCGGATTGTACGGTAGAAGGCTAGAGTTGAGTACTTGTCCTCCAGCCATGTCGTCTGGGTTTAGCGGGATATAGCTTTGGTCATTAACAAAGTTGCTAGTGCCGTTTAGAGTAGTTCCTGGTAGTCTCATGTAGGCGATCCATACTCCCGTTTCTAGGAGTGGGCCCGTGCTCGGAATGGTGCTTGGTGTTACTTCCCACAGGTATCTCCATGCTTGGTACTCACCGGTAGCGCCTGGTCCTTGAATGCCAGAGTATGCCCATAGGACATTTGCTTTTGTCGGAGTGACGTATGGTCCCCAGTTGTATGGTTGGACGTAACCGATGAGTGATTTTGGTAGGTTCTCGAGGTTGTAAGCTATGTTTAAGCCGATCATGTGGCCGTATGTTTCCAAGTAGCCTAATGATATGAAGCCTATGTAGTCTGAATCGGAAGCGAGGTTTCCGGCGCTAACTGTGTTGTAGATGTTGATGTTTTCTTCACAGTAGGTGTATGGTGCCATCTCTTGCGATGCAGTCACGACGCCACTGACTTTGTGTTCAAACTGGAAGTTGCTCGGCTGCGCGAAGTAGTTGTTGAAGCAGTCGAAGGTTCCGGACGTGGGGTCTCTTACAGCTCTGTTGATCGGTTCATTCAGAATCGTGCTGTTAATGCTGGGCGGGACGTGCATTGCTCCGCCATAGTAGGCGTCAAGAAATTGACCGTACGTGGTGTAGTAGGGTGTTGTATAGTTGCTCGGCTGGTCTGCGAAGAGTTGAGCGACCTGTAGTGTTGTAAGATTCAATGGGAACCAAGTCATGTCAGGGCTCAGGACTATGGCGACGCTGTCGAGTGCGACTGCCCAAATTTGCATACTCGTCATGGTTGGCGCGAGCCATTCGGCAGTGCTGGTCTGTGGCGGTCTTGACATTTCGCCAATGTCTGCGGTTCCCCCAGTCAATGCGGGGATTGCAGTGCCGCTTCCTAGCCCAGCGATGCTGAGGGGTTCAGTAATATATGAAGCTCCCCATCCGGGGTTCGCGGCGACGCAACTATTCCAGTAGCTTGGGAATTGACTCGCTTCTTCAACCGCGATTGGATAGACTGTGCTTGAGCCGGCTATAGTCAACGTTGCAGGATTAACCAACTGGTTACTTTGGAAAGGAAGCGCGTGCACTAAAGTTGTAGCTGCGCTTGAAGTTGCCATTATTGCTATTATTGTTGTGATCAGTAGTATTTTTTGGGTTTTATTCAATTTTCATCTTTCTCCTTTTTTAATTCTTTTTCGAACAATTACTCGTTCACCACGCCAATCGAAAGCGAATGATATCTGGATTGCCGACGTAGTTTACGTTAGACAATTTAGTCTATAGTCTTTACAGTAGATCATCGTGGTCTTCCATACACAAAGAAACGCTCAGTACCAGACGAACATTTCTAATTAGACTATTGGCTTCTAATTAGACTATTGACTATAAATAGAAAAGCATTATCTCTACGATTTCTGCCTCTTCAAATTAGTTCAGAAAGGAGAAAGTCGAAAATTAATGAACAGCAAGCTGTTTAAGGAAAACTTTGTTAAAGCAATTCTCTTTCTCTGCGCCCTTTCCTCAATCGGCATAGTTTTCTTCATAGTTTTTTATATGATATACTTGGGATACCCGATTATCATCAACTGGTTCGCCTATGGGTTTGAAAGCGGAGTTCTCAATATTCTGCCTTACATGTTTGACTCGCTGTACCTTGCCTTGGGCGGAACGATATTGGGCATAGCTATAGGAATTCCATGCGCGATATACTTAGCAGAATTTGCAGATATGAGACTGAGAAACATGGTAAAACCAACGCTGGAGGTACTGAACGGTTTTCCATCAGTAATTATTGGACTTTTAGGCTTTACTCTTTTTGTCACGCAGTTAGGCAGATTCGGGCTTCACGCATTTTATTGCACGCTAGTCGGATGGATAGTTCTCGGAGTAATGTCTCTGCCCCTAATT
>DATHCB010000039.1:0-8560 GCA_035319765.1 Bathyarchaeia archaeon | reverse complement strand
CAAGAAATTGCGATCATTTGGTAATCTAAAGGTTTTCAAAGAGCCGCCTAGAACGCCTGATGATCTGAAACGAAGAATAGAAGACGCTGACATCGTAATAGTCGGCTGGAGCAAATTGTCTAAAGGCATAATCGAATCTGCAAAGAAGCTTAGGATGATTTCGATATGGGCAACCAGCTGTCATTACGCAGACGTTCAAGCGGCGAAAGAAAAAGGAATAGTGGTCACGCACGTTCCAAGCTATGCTACTGAAGCAGTCGCCGAATACACCATCGCTCTAATGTTGTCTGCGGCCAGAAAATTGCTTCCTGCCGATAAACATGTTAGAAAGGGCGGTTTTGATTGGAGACCGTTTGGAGGCGTCGAATTACGCGAGAAAACTCTCGGAGTAGTCGGCACCGGCTCAATCGGCTTTCGAGTTGCAGAGATATCTAAAGCCTTTGGAATGCAAGTCTTGGGCTATGACAAGTACCCTAACGTGAAGAGAGCCGAAGAAATCGGAATTGAGTACGTGAATCTCCACGCTTTGGTTGAGAAAAGTGACTTCATAACATTACATGTCACGTTGACGCCAGAAACGGAGAAGCTTATAGGAAAAAAGGAACTCAAAATCATGAAAAACGGTGCTATCATAGTCAACACGTCTCAAGGAAAAATAATTGATGAGGAAGCCTTGAATGAAGCGTTGAAATCAGGCAAGGTATCCTATGCAGGACTGGACGTTTTCGAAGAAGAGCCCCCCGCCAAGGACAACCCGTTATTCAAATTGAATAACACAATACTCACGCCTCACATTGGGTTTAACACCGTTGAAGCAGCGAAACGATGCAGCGACATCTGCATAGATAATGTTGCCAAATTCTTGGAGGGCCAGCCGCAAAACGTTTGCTAATATAACAGCTCTATATCTGCGTGTTTGAAAGGGTGAACTCGAATGAACTTGACAAGGGAAGAAGAAAAAATGCTCAATGGTGAGTTCGGGCAAGGAACCCAGAGCGCAATTGAACTGCTTGTAGCTATTGGAGACGCGTACGACGCCGAACAAATGATTCCAATCACCCGTGCACATGCAGCCTCGAGCGGTCAAGAAGGAGACTTGTACTTCGTCGAACTCTTGGCAAACGGAGGGGCAAAGTGCCGAGTTCCGACGAGCACCAATCCAGTGTACGATATCAAGTTTTTCCACAAGTTGTACAAAGTTCCTAGCTACGAGGCTGAAGTAGCTCAAAGGGTCATGGAAGCATACAAGAGGGTGGGCGCTATTCTGAGTTGGAGCTGTATACCATATCTGTCTGAAAACATCCCTTTGTTCGGTGAAGCCGTTGCTTTTTCTGAGTCTAGCGCTACGCCCTATGTCAATTCTGTCATTGGCGCCACCACAAATCGGGAAGCAGCCCAAAGCGCACTTGCAGCTGGAGTTGTCGGAAAGACTCCAAAGTACGGGCTGCACATAAAGGAGAACCGAAAAGGCACAGTCCTAATCAAGGTTGAGGCCGCCCTGAAAGACAGCTTTGACTACACCCTTTTAGGGCAATTCATCGGCAAGCGGATAGGCTTTGGAATCCCAGTGTTGATTGGTATAATGAGGCGTCCGAGCACTGAGGAACTCATAAACTTCTGTGCAATGTCAAACACTTCAGGAGCAGTGCCAATGTTTTACATACCAGGCTTCACTGTTGAGGCCCAGACTGTCAAAGAAGCTTTTCAAGGAGATAAGCCGAGGGACAAGATAATTGTGACAGATGCTGAACTCAAGAGGACGTGGGATGAGCTTCAAACGGCAAGTGGAAAAATAGACTTTGTTATGCTTGGATGCCCACACTACACTCTGAAACAAGTGGCAGAGGCCGCAAAGCTATTAGAAAGAAAGAAAATTCACAGAGGAGTCTCGTTTTGGATCTGCACGTCGGCGACGACGAAAACTCTCGCCGAAAAAATGGGCTACGTAGATGCAATTGAGAATGCTGGGGGAAGCGTTGTCGTAGACACGTGCATAGATGAACCCTGCTGGAGCATGTACAAAGATAAGGTGGGCATGACAGACTCGCCTAAATGCGCCTACTACCGCAGATTCAAAGATGTTGTCGTCGCAGGACTAGAGGACTGTGTAGAAGCAGCCGTCAAGGGGAAATATGAATGAAAAACGAGGAAATCAGACTAAAATGTCACAAGATTGTAGGAGGTTACGGGGAAGGCAAAGCCTTGGTCTCCCATGAGCCAATCTGCTTCTACCTCACAGACCCAAAAACAGGCATAGTCAGGGAGAAAGACCACGAGCTCTTAGGAAAAAATCTTGCAAACACAGTGCTTGTGTTTCCATCTGGAAAGGCCAGCTCGGTGGTGCAGATAGATGGTCTCTTTAAACTGGCATCACACAATCTAGCTCCCAGCGCAATGATAGTCAAAGATATCGAAACAGTACTAATAGTGAGCGCAGTTATAGCAAAGGTTCCCCTGGTAGACAGGTTGGAAAAGGACCCGTTTCAAGTCATTCACACTGGTGACCGGGTGAAGGTGGATGCAGAAAAAGGAACGGTCACAGTAGGAAGTTGTATTCCCCAGAGCTGAACGGAACACAGTCTAGATTTTGCAGTTTAGGCACATCCTTACGCGCTCCATTCCTTCTTTGGCTTGTTCGAAGGAAACAGAGTATGACATTCGCAAATGCCCCTCACCACTTGTTCCGAAACTGGATCCAGGCACAGTGACCACTCTTGCTTCCATTAGTAGACGCTGAGCCAGAGCCTCATCAGACTTTTCGAAACTGGAGAAATTCGGAAAAACATAAAAAGCACCCGTTGGCACAACGAACGGTGCAGATTTAATTAGGTTAAGCTCATCGATTATGAGCCTTCTTCTTCTACCATATTCTCTCAACATTTCTCGAACACAATCTTGTGGCCCTGTGAGCGCAGCAACGGCTGCTTTCTGAGATATTGCGTTTGGGCATAAGACGGCGTAGTAATGCAGTTTGCGTAAGGTATCGGAAAGCTTCTTCGCGGCCACCACATAGCCGATTCTCCAGCCAGTCATTGCATACGCTTTTGAGAAACCGTTCACTGTGATCGTTCTGTCTTCCATACCTTTAAGCGAACCGATGGACAAATGCTTTGCATCGTCATAGACTAGTTTTTCGTATATTTCATCCGCGAATACTATTAGGTCATGTTCTTGCGCTACTTCGGCAACATTCTCCAGATCCTTTTTTGAGAACACGTGACCACTTGGGTTGCACGGGTTGCACATCCAAATGAGCTTCGTCTTTTCTGTTATTCTCTCTTCTAGGGCTTCGACTTCTACATGATAGTTGCTTTTTTCATCAAGCGGAACTGTTACGGGCGTTGCTTCAGCTATGAACGTGTCCTCAAAATATGCAGGATAGTACGGGTCAAGAATCAGAGCTTCGTCGCCAGGATTTAGAAATCCTAAGGCGGTTATGAGCATGGCTTCTTGAGAGCCAGAAGTAATGGTTACCTCAGTTTTCGGGTCCATGTCAATCGCGTTTTCATTCCTAAGCTTCTCAGCAACAGCTTGACGCAGTTCTAAGGTTCCGTCAACCTCGGTATAATGCGTGAAACCGTCTCGCGCAGCCTTAGAAGCCGCATCAACAATGTGCTTCGGGGTCGTGAAGTCAGGCTCTCCCTGCTCCAAGTGAACCAAGTTCTTCATTCCAGCCGAGCATTCGAGCATCCTTCTAATTCCCGAAGGCTTTATGGAGACGACCCTGCGTGAAGACCGTGACAATATTGTTTACCACCATCTGCAAATCGCACAGAGACGTTTATGCAAATAAAGCATAAACTCAACACAATTACTGTTCCAGTCATTCTCTTATATTTGACTGATCGTTCCAAATTTCTTCTGCTCCTTTGGATATTGATCTTAGTTTCGCGGCGGATCACTTTGGTTCCTTCCCGAGCAACCGCAACTGCCTTCTCAACTTCGAGACCTTCGGCGTCGGTTTGTGGTTTTTTCAATCCCTTCGCTCCTGAGAAAACGGTGTTAATTGCGATTAAACTATATTAATTATCTTGAACTATTGGACCCGAACAAGTCTCCATTCCTTGTAGTCCGTCACCACTCGCATATAGCCACGCAGCATATCGTTTACCTGACCTACGCCAGTGTCAACACGCAGAACGCCGCTCTCAATGCCCCGCAACTTGCTTGGGGTGGCACCCACAATAATTCTCTCTTTGCCAATGTGTCTTATTATCTCTGGACTTATTTGCTGATTACCTCGGCCGAAGAGTACGCCTTGTCTCCCAATAGGAGAAAGAATAATCCAAGTGTTTCGCCAACTCTCAATTAAGTTAAGCAGTTTTGCCTCGTTTACGTCTCTGACCAGTTTGCCTTTCTTGTAAAGGTCAACGCCCAGCAGAGTTTTTTCTACGCCCAACAAGTCCGCAACGCACTTTACAGTTGTGCCCGGACCGAGAATATACGTGCCATCCGAATTCATACTCTCCACGATAAAGCGCGCTATCGCCAACTGGTTCTCGTGCTCGTCTAAAGTTTCCGCTGAAATCTGTTTGCTCCCTTGGATTCGCATGGAAAGAGATGGACCGCTTAAGAATCCATAGAGACGCACATTAAACTGATCCCGTCTTATCCCAGCTTCATTCGTGTCCATGATTTCGAATTCCGTGAGTTCCGCTTCTTTTTTGGCGAAGGCTTCCACGACCACAGCAGCATCCGAGGGATTTACTGCAAAAATCCCGCTATACATTTTTACACCCGAAGGGACCCCCAAAACTGGCACGTCAATCTTGACGTTAAGTAAAGCATCCAAAATGTCTCGCGCAGTGCCATCGCCGCCCACAAAAACGACGATGTCTGCTTTCTTTTCCGCCATTAACCTAACTGCATTCTTTGTATCATCGGCAGTGGTTTTAGACTTCAATCCCATTCGTAGAACCTCAGCCGAAAAACCTGCCGCTTCAACCTCTTCTTGACCCATAGAAGCTGGACAAGTTATGATTTCTAATTGTTCTTTAAATTCAAGAGTTTTTAGTCGATTGAGAAACTCTCTGGCTCGTGCTGGGGCTATGGGTTTTGCGCCCATTCTTATGGCGTTCCCTGCGATATTGTCTGTGCCCTTTAGCCCAACCTTTCCACCCATCCCTGCAATCGGGTTGATGAGGAAGCCAAGTTTCAAGTTACCAGCACTCTCGCAGTCATTACCGATATTGGGGGTTAATGATTAGCATATTTGAAAGGTGCTCATTCACCTAAAAATTCTTATATCTTACAGAACCCTAACATCGTTTTCCTTTAGCGGATGAGCGTGTCAACTTTGAAAAGAAGCACCAGTCGAATCCTAGTTACGGGCGCAACTGGGCAAATAGGGTCTGAACTAGCCATGGAACTGCGAAAGGAACACGGCAAAAATAATGTAGTTGCAGCGGGACACAAGAGAAAGCCCAGCGAAAAACTCTCTGAAACTGGCCCTTTTGAGTATGTTGACACGACGAACAAAGAGAACATTAAAGAAATCGTGAAGGAATATGACATTGACACTATCTATCATTTTGCTGCAGTTCTCTCAGCTGTTGGCGAAGAAAAACCACAGCTGGCCTGGGAAGTGAACATGGAGGGGCTTTACAACATTCTCGAAGTTTCAAGAGAACAGGGAATTGCCAGAGTCTTTTGGCCCAGCTCTATCGCTGCCTTCGGTCCAGACGCACCACGGATTAACACACCTCAAGATGCTGTTCTAATCCCTCATTCCATGTATGGCGTGACGAAAGTCTCCGGCGAACTCTTATGTAATTATTATTTTACGCGGTTTGGTTTGGACGTGCGAAGCGTGCGTTATCCGGGCATTATAAGCAGCGAGACGCTTCCTGGAGGAGGAACCACAGACTATGCCGTGGAGATATTTTATGAAGCCATTAAGAGGAAGCGTTACACGTGCTTCGTAAAGAAGGACACGGTTCTGCCAATGATGTACATGCCAGACTGCATAAAAGCGACAATAGACCTGATGAAGGCTAACGCGACTGAGATCAAAATTCGAACCAGCTACAACGTGACCGGAATGAGTTTCTCCGCTGGAGAACTCGCGACTGAGATTAAGAAGCATATTCCGACTTTTGAGTGCGAATACAAGCCAGACTTTCGACAAAAGATTGCGGACTCCTGGCCTATGTCAGTGGATGATAACGCAGCGCGTAGACAGTGGGGCTGGAAGCCGACGTATGACTTGGCATCAATGACGAAAGATATGATTGAAAAACTGACAGAGCGTCTAGTGAAAGGAAAACCGTAGTTCTTGACCGACTAGAGTCAGAATCTCTCTCAAGTCGCGTATCCTCTCCATGTTTTTGTTGATCTTGCCTTATGTGTCAATCAAAAACGAGTTTTTCTTTGGTACGAGGGATTCCATCTCTCGCGAGCCGCTAGCTGAAGAGAATCACTTTCAACAAGAATCCTTTATGACAAAGTTCACACTTCCGTAAGCATTCTCCTACAGAAAAGGAAGAAAGAGTTAAGAGAAAGAATTGCAAAAGGACCGTAAGGCTTGATGGAAATGCGAGACCCAACCGCCTTTCTGCGAGAAGAATATGACGATCTAGTAAAGAACGAGCTTGACTGGAAACTTCGAATCCTGCAGGGTCCGAGCACGCCGTGGTGCACGGTAGACGGAAAAAAAGTCTTAATGTTCTGCTCTAACAATTACTTAGGCTTAAGCAACCACCCACGATTGAGAGAAGCAGCTATCAAGGCTGTACAAACTCATGGCGCCGGCTCAGGCTCAGTACGGCCCATCGCTGGAACGATGGACATACACATAGAACTTGAAAAGCGACTTGCACGGTTCAAACACGCAGAAGCGTCGCTTGTTTATCAAACAGGTTTCGCAGCTAACGCAGGTTTGATTCCTCAACTGGCAGGCAAGGGCGACCTTATTATCAGCGACGAACTCAACCACGGCAGCATAATCGATGGTGTTCGACTGTCGCACGCCGAGAGGGCTGTGTACAAACACTCTGACGCGACAGATTTGGCGCGAGTCTTAGATGAGGCAGAAAAGCATGTACCGGCATACAGGCGAATTTTGATAATCACCGACGGCGTATTCTCTATGGATGGCGACATCGCACCATTAGACCAAATTGCCAAGGTAAGCGCTGAACACGGGGCCATGGTGTACGTAGATGACGCTCATGGTGAAGGCGTACTCGGGGACGGTGGAAGAGGCATTGTTTCACACTTTAAACTCAGCCGCGACAAGGTGCAAGTGGAGATGGGCACCTTTTCTAAGGCGTTCGGTGTAGTCGGCGGTCACGTTTCAGGCTCAAAAGATCTGTTTAATTTCGCCTACAACAAGTCCAGAACATGGCTGCTAAGTGGGTCTCATCCGCCCGCAGTCGCTGCTGCGTGCATTGCAGCTGTTGACGTATTGGAAAGCGAACCACAACACGTGCGTACTTTATGGGAGCACACGAGATACTTCAAAAAGACCATGAAGGACCTGGGCTTTGACATCGGGAACAGTCAAACTCCGATCACACCTGTAATCGTGGGCGAAAGTAGCCTCGCGAAAAAGCTGAGTCAACGTTTGTTCGAAGAAGGAGTGTTTGCGCTACCGATAGTGTACCCAATGGTTGCCAGAGACAAAGCACGAATAAGAACAATCATGAACGCCGCACTAACCAGACAAGACCTAGATTTTGCCATAAGAACCTTCGAAAAAATAGGAAGAGAACTCCACATAATCTAGCCACAGTTTTCTACACTTTGGTACGGAAAAAAATTAGCGCCAAAACCGCCGCTATTGCAAGCGGACCCTTCACCCCAGTGATTTAGTCGCTCACGATTAGTTCCAAGGCTACTCTGAGCGAACTCTCGAGCTACTTAACCGGACGATGTGCGACGCGTCTTTGCTAAACGTAGTAGTCATAATTATGTGTCGCCTGAACTAGGAAAAATCTATTACAAGCAGGGCAGAAGAGAGAGGTGGCGAGCAAAAAATGAGGGTAATTGCCGATTTACACATGCACAGTCGCTTCAGTCGAGCGACGAGTGCCAAGATGAACGTAAAAGAAATCGCCCGTTTCGCAAGAATCAAAGGATTAGATGTGGTAGGAACTGGCGACTTTACGCACCCTCGATGGTTCAAAGAATTGACCCAAGACTTGGCCAAAATAGAGGGCACAGGCCTTTACAAGACTGTGAACGAGCCGGAATCACCTATGCATTTTATGATCACGAACGAAGTTAGCACAATTTTCACTTTTAGGGGCGAAGCAAAAAAAGTTCATCATGTGATCCTGACGCCAAGCTTGGAAACGGCAGCGCAAATAAACGACCGACTCACCCGATATGGTGATTTAGCCATAGACGGCAGGCCCATGCTGAACATGACAGCCCCTCAACTTGTCGAGGAAGTTATGCAAGTTTCTTCAGAGAATATGGTCTTCCCTGCACATGCTTGGACACCGTGGTTTAGCGTATTCGGCGCCTTCAGCGGGTTCGACCGCATGGAAGATTGTTATCAAGACATGACTAGGCATATTCACGCGCTGGAAACTGGACTATCTAGTGATCCGCCCAT
>DATHCB010000038.1:0-6834 GCA_035319765.1 Bathyarchaeia archaeon | reverse complement strand
GGTGCGTCTAGTAGCCAGTAGAGTGCGCCTATGGTTATGCACATGCCGCAGAAGGAAATAATTGCGTGCAGAATATCTCTTAATTCAACAGTTGCGAGGGCTAATATGATGGCTATGACCATCAGGGCGATTTGAACCAGGTCGCTGAGCGTTAGAGAACCTCCTCAGACTTCCCTCGCATTTTTTTTAAAGAAATAAGAGAAAACTTTAAACGTTGCTTAAAAGCCTTTCACAAAAAGGGAGCCAAAAAAATGCCGGACCAGTCGCTTTACGTTTTGCCATTGGTCTTTGGCTTATGCATAGCTGTAATGTTGCTCGTTTACTGGTTTGGCGGAAAAATATCGGGAAAAAACAAGAAAACGAATCAACCTGGAAAGACCGCACCTTACGCCTGCGGAGAAGATCTGCCAGCCGAAGAGTTGAAGGTGGATTTAGACAGGTTCTTCATTTTTGCAGTCTATTTTCTTATTTTTGACGTGTTCGCGTTCATCCTTGCCACATCATTTAACACGCTGGGTTTGATTCCCTTGACTTACACCTTAATTGTTTTGATGGCTGTAGTAATGCTTCTCTCGATAAGGAGGCATATGTAAATGATGAAAGTCTTCGATTGGGCACGTACAAAATCGCCGTGGGTAATACACTTTAACACTGGCGGCTGCAACGGATGCGACATCGAACTTGTAGCTGCGCTTACGCCTAGGTTCGATGTTGAACGCTTCGGGATATTGTTGGAAGGAAGCCCTAGACATGCCGACATCCTCGCTGTCACTGGTCCAATTACCTCGCAGATAAGAGATCGATTAGTAAGGATCTACGAGCAAATGCCTGAGCCAAAACTCGTGGTAGCTATAGGTTCCTGCGCGTTGAGTGGTGCACCTTTTAAAGACTGTTACTGCGTTCATGGAGGAATAGACTCAGTGCTTCCAGTGGATGCTTATGTCGCAGGATGCCCGCCGAAGCCTGAAGCGATTATTGACGGCGTAGCTAAACTGATTGAGAGAATAAAGAAAGGCGAGAAGAATGGAAACGGAGAATGAAGTCGTAGAAAAATTGCGACAATGCCTCAAAGATGCCATTCTCGAAGTCAGTGCTCCGAGAAAGCGACGCATCTTCCTTCATGTGAAGACCAGCTCATTGGTAGACACGATCAAGTATTTGGTGAACGATCTAGAGTTCAAGCACATATCCACCATAACAGGTTCTGATTTGGGCCAAGAGATGGAACTAATGTATCATTTAGCGCACGAAGGCTCTGTTGAACTCTCCGTAAGAGTAAAAGTGCCCAAAAATAATCCAAGCGTTCCATCGATCACGAACATTATCCCAGGTGCAGTTCTCTACGAACGCGAAGTTCATGACGTCTTAGGAGTAACCTTTGAAGGCCACCCTGACCTATCGCGGCTCATTTTGCCAGAGGAATGGCCCGAAGGCGTTTATCCATTAAGGAAAGACGAGAAGTTCGAGGAACTTCGAAAAATCGGTTCAAAATGACGATGGAGTGAGACAGATTGGGTTATGGTTCAACTATTAAGGTTCCTTTCGGTCCTCAGCATCCAGCGTTAAAGGAACCTGAGAATTTTATTTTCGAGGTTGACGGAGACATTGTCACGGACGTCAAACCCCGCATAGGCTATAATCACCGCGGGGTTGAGAAAGCCTTCGAATTGAGGACGTATATTCAGAATATCTACCTAGCTGAACGCATTTGCGGCATATGCTCGGACGCTCACACGACTGCTTATGTGCAGGCTGTAGAAGAACTGCTGGGCATAGAGGCCCCGCCCAGAGCGAAATATATCCGTACGATAATAGCCGAGCTTGAAAGAATTCACAGTCATTTTCTTTGGGTGGGAGTTGCGGCGCATGAAATCGGTTTTGACACGCTATTCATGTATTTGTGGCGCGACCGTGAGGCTGTTATGAGTTTGCTCGAGATGATTTCTGGCAATCGAGTGCATTACGCCATGAACACGATTGGCGGAGTCCGAAGGGACATAGCAGCCGACATGATACCCAAAATCGAGAAGAGCTTGGACTTTTTGGAGGAAAGAGCAAAGTATTATGCGAATGCCGTTCAAACGGAACAAACTGTTTTGAAGAGAACTGTTGATGTTGGTGTTTTACCTACTAAAGACGCTATTGATTTGTGCGCCGTAGGACCTACGTTGCGTGCTTCTGGTGTGAAGAATGACGTCAGAGCGGATGATCCCTATGCGGCTTATGGTGATGTTCCATTCGATGTAATAACTCATGACACAGGTGACGTTTTCAGTAGACTATTGGTTCGAGCTGAAGAGCTGCTGGAGTGCGTGAAGATCTCTCGGTACGCACTGGAGCATATTCCAGCTGGAATGATACGTGCGAAAACTCCAATGGCTGTGCCCACTGGCGAGGTGGTTTCCAGGGTTGAGGCTCCAAGAGGAGAATTGATCCATTACATCAAATCAAACGGCACGACGAAGCCAGAACGCTACAAGGTGAGAAGCCCAACGCTGAGCAATATCCCGGCACTCTGCAAGACACTTATGGGCAGTCACCTAGCAGATGTGCCGATTATATTGGCTGGAATAGATCCGTGCTTTTCATGCATGGACCGGATGGTTTTCACAGACGTCAAGTCGAACAATAATTGGGTCTGGACCATGCAGGAGCTAAAAAGGCACGCGAGTAAATGACGATGAACGCGTTGCTCTATACGCTTCAGATCCTATTTTTTCCAGGCGTATTATTTCTTCTGGTCTTAGCGTTCTTTTATGAGTGGATAAACAGAAAGTTTCTGGCAAGACTGCAGAACCGGTTCGGTCCTCTGTACACCGGAGCCTCAGGGATTCTCCAGCCCTTTGCAGATTTTCTGAAGTTACTCTCCAAGGAGGACATCATGCCCATCACTGCTGATACACTGCTCTTCAGCTTGGCTCCAATCTTCTACGCTGCCTTGCCTCTAACCTCCTTATTTATCATTCCGATCGCGAGCCAAGTCGGGTTGATATCTTTTGATGGAGACTTGATTTTTGTGTTGTTTATCTTCACGCTCATAGTTGTAACCGTTTTTCTGTCGGGGTGGTGCTCGATGACCCGATTCAGCGTAATAGGCGGCGTTCGTGCAGCGCTGCAGATGCTTGGCTACGAAATCCCGATGGGCCTAGCCATGATCGGTCCGGCTATTGCGGCGAAAAGCCTTTCAATAAGCCGAATAGTCGAGTGGCAACAGAACAATTCTACCTGGAATATCTTGCTTCAACCGTTAGGCTTCGGCGTTCTCGTGGTCTGTCTGCTAGCTGAGTTGGGGTTTGTGCCCTTCGACATTCCAGAGGCAGAAACAGAGATCGTGGCTGGGTGGCAGACCGAATACAGTGGAAGAAAGCTCGCTTTGTTCAGGCTTGGAAAGGATTTAGAGATTTTGTTGGCCTCAGCTCTAATAGCCTCGCTTTATTTGGGCGGCGCTCAACAGCTGTGGTTGGTTCCACCTGTTTTTACTTTCTTGATCAAAACCATTCTCGTTGTTCTATTGTTAACGCTTCTGAGAGCAATCTTCGCCCGCTTTCGCATAGACCAGATGATTTCTGGAATGTGGAAGTACCTACTTCCAATCGCCATTCTTCAAATGATTCTTATTCAAGTAGTCCTTGGAGGGTTAACGCTTTGACTTTTGCGAAAGAAGCGTTAAAACAACTGTTCAGAAAGCCAGCCACGCTAAAATACCCTTACCAGAAAGAAAACGTGCCCGAAGGGTTCAGAGGACGACCTGTTTGGGACATGCAAAAGTGCATCGGATGTGGTCTTTGCCAAAGCGTCTGTCCTTCTGGAGCTGTCGAGATGATTGGAAAAGGGATGCAAGCAGAAATACATCATTTTGTGGATCGCTGTGAGTTCTGTGCACAATGCGCGGAAGTTTGCCCGAGAAATGCGATCACCATGACGAAAGAGTACGAGTTGGCTGGGTTTGACCGTAAGAAAATGCTCTATGAATATAAAAGAGGAATATGACAATTATACGTGAATGTAAATGAAAGCAGAAAGAGACCTAATAGCCTATAATGACCTTAAGAGAAAAATCATTGAGCCAGGTTTTTGCACCTTATGTGGCGCATGCGCGGCTGCTTGTCCGGTTGGTGCACTTGAAATAGAAAAAAAAGAGCTTCGTTATGTGCACGACTGCTCTGAAGATTTGAAATTCTGTCCCCTATGTTATGATGTTTGCCCCTATACTGAAGCACTTCTGCTTGAAACTCTAGGCTTTGTGACCGAAGCGCCAAATCGGCGCGAAGACTTGGGGTACTATAGAAAACTGGCGTTTGCGCAGAGTACAGATAAGGAACTCCGAGAGCAAAGCCGCAGCGGAGGCGTCGTCACTGCACTCTTGGGATATGCCATCGACAAGGGGATAATTGATAGTGCAGTAATTTCCGAGAGTGAGCTTGAATCCTCAGCTGGTAAACAGTCAGTTAGCCTAATCCCGGATGACGTGTTAGTCGCGGTCAAGGGCAAACTCTCCCCAGGTGCCGTCGCGACAGCGTTCAGAAAAGCGGTTCAAGAATATGGAAGAACCAAAATCGCCTTCGTAGGCACACCTTGCGCTATGCTTGCCTTACGCAAGCTTGAGTCTTGGGAGCACAATATCACGAACAGCCTGAAAATGATCATCGGCCTGATGTGCCTGTGGAGCTTCTCACTGCCTAACTTGATTGAATACACTGCAAAAAAATACGATCTTGATCCCTCAGAGATTCAAAAAATGACTCTAGACAAGGACTTTAGAATTCACGTAAAAGACAACGTGGTTACATTACCTGTTTCTGAAGCTAAGGCTCAGGCGTTACTCGGTTGCCGTACATGCATTGATTTTACGGCCGAGCTCGCAGACATTTCTGTTGGCGGCGCGAGACCGTTGGAAGACTGGTCCACGGTGATTATTCGAACAGCCTCGGGCGAAAGACTGTTCGACGATGCAGTAAAAGATGGAATAATACAGCTTAGAAGCCAAGAAGAGCCTGAAGCATTTTCGCATCTTATGATGATGGCGACTCAGAAAAAGAAAGCCGCTCTAAGTGAGATTAGGAAACGCGAAAAGACGGGGCTACCAGTTCCACCTTCCGTGAGCCGTTTGGTACAATTGTTGCCTCGAGAACTTCGCTTCTTGTCCAGCTTCAACGTTGACCAAGTTATGAGCAAAGACCTCGTGACAATAAGTCCTGAAACCACCGTTGATGAAATCCTAAACATCATGACCAAATATCATCATGCAGGCTATCCAGTGGTAGACAAGAAGGGGCAACTTGCTGGCATCGTAACCTTTGAAGATATCTTCAAGGTTCCTATTCATAAAAGAAGCAAGACGATCGCCGGGAAAATCGCGAATAAGAGACCGGTAACAGCTCATTTAAGAGACTCTCTCTTGGACGTTTACCAGAAGATGATCGAAAAAGAGATCGGCCGAGTGCTCATAGTTGAGCGAGAGAATCCGAAGAAGCTTTTAGGTTTGGTAACAAGAACAGACATCATGCACGTGTTTACGTGGCCGATGAAGCTCAAGTAGTCGCCTCAGAAAGAATAAGAAACCACATATTCCAGTTTTGTTCAAAGCATACTTTGCCAAAAAGGAAGACTGAACACCTTGAGAAGAAACGTTAGGGTGATGCTTTACGGCGTGGGCGTAATTGGAGGTCTGGTTGCTAAGTTTTTGTTAGAGAAGAAAGGTATTGAAATTGTCGGCGCAGTGGACGTTGCAAGAGACAAAGTGGGCATGGATCTGGGGGACATCATAGGCGTAAACAAGCATTTGGGCATGGCCATCTCCGATGATGCAGACTCTGTGCTTTCCCGGACTAAACCGGACATAGTCATACACACTACTTCGTCTTTCCTAGAAAAAGTGGTTCCTCAAATAGAAACGATCGTGAAACACGGTGTGAACGTAGTTTCCACGTGTGAAGAACTCTCCTACCCCTATTTGTCCTCGCCTAAACTTGCACGAGAACTCGATGAGATAGCAAAGAAGCATGACGCAACAATCCTAGGCACCGGCATCAACCCGGGCTTTCTCATGGATACATTGGTAATAGCCTTAACAGCGCCTTGCGAGAGAATCGAGCAAATAAAAGTTGCTAGGGTAATGAACGCCGCAACGAGACGCGTACCCTTCCAGAAGAAGATTGGCGCAGGATTAACGGTTACTGAGTTCAAAGATAAGATGCGGAACAAGATAATTTCTGGGCATGTCGGCTTAGAGCAATCGATTGCTATGATCGCCAATGCCCTGGCCTGGGAATTGGAAAAAATCCAGGTTGACCCTGCTGAACCGGTCATAGCTGAGAAGGATGTCAGAAGCGAAGCAATCAGTGTAATAGCGGGCCAGGTTGCAGGGTTGCGGCAGTGTGGATTCGGGATAAGGAACAAAAAGAGAGCGATTTCACTTGAATTTGAAGCCTACATAGGCGCCAAGGAAGAATACGACTCCATAACGATAGAAGGTGTACCGCCGATAAGAGAAAAGATTTCTCCGTGCATTCACGGCGACATAGGAACCATTGCCATGATTTGTAACGCCATTCCTAAAGTGATAAACGCCGAGGCAGGCCTGTTGACCATGAAAGACTTGCCCATTCCATCAGCTGCCGTAGAAGACATGCGAAAGTACGTGAAGCTTGAAGGAGAATAACATGCTTGAAGCTCAAAGTGGACATAAACTGTGACCTAGGAGAAAGCTATGGACAGTTCAAGATAGGTTACGACGAAGAAGTCATGCCACACATAACCTCGGCCAATGTTGCCTGCGGTTTTCATGCAGGTGATCCAATGGTTATGAAGCGTAGTATTGAATTGGCAAAGCGG
>DATHCB010000037.1:0-5232 GCA_035319765.1 Bathyarchaeia archaeon | reverse complement strand
TTTGAATAATGAAAACCACTCTTTTTCCTCAAGCATTTCCGAGTAAGGAAACCTAGCTTTGTACATTCGGTAGAGTTCACGGCTCTGATAATAGTATATGTCGACTATGTCGTCTGCAATATGGACGGCTGCGAGAAGGTTATCAAGCGTATTGGGGCTGACAGCGCCTGTCGTTATGTCTTCACTCACTTTGAAGGCGATATTGTCGGAGTTTTTTTCGATCAATCGTATAGCCTGCATGCTTTTATCAAGCGCTTGCTCATTCTGGTCTTCGCTCAGTGTCCTCGACAACACTGCGTTTGCCTCTTGTGCAAGGGCAATGATCTGGATCAACTCGCCGAAAATGCTTTTCTCGCCCACAACGAAGATACTTCTCAATCTTTTCATAAGCAAAATCTCTGTCGTAGGCACTCCTTTACGGCCGCATATAAAACTTCTCTTAACCCATACATGTCCGTGGCGTACATATGGCTTTGTTCAGCTCAAGGGTTCCAGCAGAGGTGTTCTGAAGCCTGCAACGCAGGTGCAGACAAAGCAAATTGAAGCCGGAATTCAGCACACCAACGTTTAATATTCCCTTGGTGGCATAAGTCGTTTGGGCCATTTTTGGCTCGGAGGAACAAGAATCAATTTGAAACAAGACTCTACGCCTACAGAAACAGCAACTGCAGGTAGACGTCTTCCCGCGGCACCACTTCTCGTCGGTCTGATCCTGATTATCGTTTGCGCGTACTCACAGTATGTGATTCCAGGCCTCACTTTCGTACCTGCAGTATTACTTGTCTATGGAGTTCCAATCATCGTTACGGGCATGATCTGGATGATCTGGGGATGGGAGATTGTGACGAAAGCTTTCCGTCAAACGCGCAAAGCGTTGAAGTTCGGTCTAGGTTACTTCGGTGCCTTCACTGCTCTGAGCTTTATTGTGGGCGTTCTTATTATTTTCCTGTTGGAAGTTTTTGATCCTGCAGCAGTTCCTCTCTTGAATAAGCCAAATCCAGTTTTGCAGGTCTCGCCGGGAGTTGCTTGGCTTCTGGTGGCAGTCTCTTTCTTAATTACTGGACCTGCCGAAGAGTACATTTTCAGAGGCTTCGTCTTCGGCGGCCTTCTGAGCTTTTTCAGGAATCGACATTGGCTGACCTTAGCGCTTGTGTCGTCCATTTTCTTCGCGGCTGCTCATCTGTACTATGCCCTAGTTTATCAGGTGGCTTCGCTGGTTCAATTCGTAGAGCTTGTTGCTTTCGGGATGGCCATGGCAGCAACGTATTATATCTCAGGGGGGAACCTTGCCGCGCCTGCGTTGATTCATGGAGCCTTCGATGCAACGGCCTTCATCGGGGTGGCTACGACGGCAAGGATCGGCAACCTACTCAGTGATTTCATGATCTTCATTGGCATCATTGTCGCGTTAGTTATTCTTGTAGAGAGATGGATGAATAAGAACCCTCGATCATCTTAGCGCCTCAAACTTCGAGAACATGCTGCACGCATCGTTTTGCTAATCAAGAGGTTATTCAGGTCCATAAGTCAAGGACAAACATAAGTGATCGTGCTGCTTTCATCATATTTTTAGTTCTCAGCGGCTCAAGAGATCATGAACAAGCTATAAACAGTCTAATAAGATCTGCTTGAACTACACCGAACTCGGCGTGACTAGAACTGACTGAAATCCTTATATTTTGACCTGCAAGACTTGTTCGTCTAATAAATGGTGATACTTGAACGGTTGCGGACGACCCAACGAAGACAGCACGCGTATCCACGCGGGAAGTCGTGATTTTCCATGATTGACCAGAGTACGGTTCTTTTGTTTATTACAGTAGCGTTGGCCAGCGCGGTTGAAGCCGTTGAGGCTCTTACTATTATTCTGGCATCGGGATTAACCAGAGGCTGGCGCTCCACGATTGAAGGTGCTTTAGTCGCCCTGGCTTGTTTGGGCATAATTGTAGGTGTGGTCGGTACCGCACTGATTCAGTATGTCCCGCTTTTTATTTTGCGAATCGTGGTTGGAACACTGTTGCTTATCTTTGGGCTTCAGTGGCTCACAAAAGCCATACTACGCCAAACAGGTTTCAAGGCGCAGCATGATGAACGCAGCATTTACGACAGACAGGTAGCGACTCTTTCTAAGGGGAAAGGGATTCTTAGGGGGCAACGAGATTCCTTGGCTTTCGTAGTCAGCTTCAAAGGCGTCCTCTTGGAAGGAATGGAAGTTGTCATGATCGTGATCAGCTTCGGCTTGGCTAATGGAAGTAGGAGCCAACTAGGAATTGCCGCTCTCGGGGCTCTTGTCGCCATAGGAATCATGTCAGTAGTAGGTGCAGCGGTTTCGAGGCCTCTGGCTAGAGTGCCCGAGAATTACATGAAGCTGGGCGTAGGTAATCTGCTAACCGTTTTTGGTCTCTTCTGGATGGGCGAAGGCGTTGGCGTTCAGTGGCCTCTCGGGGATCTGTTCTTGCTAGTTCTCCTAGGGATAATCTTCTTGACAACCGTGGGATTGATTACTTATTTCGAACGAGTTCACGAAAGCAGGACGGAGGCTCTGGCATAATGTCCTCCCATAAAACGCTGAGAACAATCTGGAAGGGAGTCAAAGGCTTCTTCTCATTCTGGAAGGACTTTCTAGTTGGCGATTCCCCTGTGCTGGCATTAGGTGTTATAATTATCCTGTGTGTCGCCTATCTTTTGCACGGCTCAGCCATCCTAGGCCCAGTAACTGCAATTATTCTAGTACTGCTTCTGATGACGTTAGCGGTCTGGCAAAAGACAAGGCCACGACACCACTCCTAGATCTGACTGCGCGGAGCTTCGTACGTTCGCTAAGCGGGCGCGAAAATCATAAGAACCTGCTCAAAAGAAGCATCCTTGGTGAACGAGTTGAAAAAAGTCTACGAGTTTATTGATGAGAATTCTGATTTGTTCTTAGAGGAGTTCAGAGAGTTCATTCGCAAGCCGGGAATCAGCACAGAGAATACCGGCATAAAGGAGACGGTTAATTGGCTCGTTACGAGGATGAAAGAGAACGGATTAGAGGATGTTCAGGTTTTTGAGACGCAGAGGCATCCGGTCATTCTTGGTAGAGTAGGCAAGGCTGCGAAACGAACATTATTGGTGTATGGTCATTATGATGTTCAGCCCCCTGGAGACAAGAAGGATTGGAAGACTGATCCCTTTGCGGCTGAATTTGTTGACGGTCGCATTATTGGAAGAGGAACCTGCGACATGAAAAACAATCTTATGGCAAGCGTTCACGCCATCAAGGCGTTAGTCGACTGCACAGGGTCCGCGCCCATCAATTTGATATTTCTTTTCGAAGGCGAAGAAGAAATTGGCAGCCCGAACCTGAAACCATTCATTGAGAGGCACAATAAAGAACTATCGGCGTGCGACTCTATTCTTTGTGGAGACGGAGGAGGAGAAAACAAGATGGGTCAAGCCCTTCTCGTGTTCGGACTAAAAGGCCTACTGTCGATAGAACTTCAAGTAGAGTCGAGCTTGGGCGTTGAATTCCACAGCGGCTTCGCAGGAATAACAAGCAACCCAGCTTGGCGACTCATATCAGCATTGCGATGTCTAAGAGAAGACGATCATATAGTCCTTCCGCACTTCTTTGACGGCGTAAACAAGCCGAGTTCGAGCGAGAAAGCCAAGTACGGCTTGGCTCACATAGCATTCAGCAAAGAGAAACTTGAAGAAGCGTTAGAACTCAAGGTGAAGGAGGATATGAGCCTATCTGAGGCGGTGGTTGAGCTTTTCTACAAGCCAACATTAAACATCAACGGATTATCGAGTGGCTACACTGTTAAGGGAGGCACCAAAACCATAGTGCCAAACTCTGCCTGGGCAAGAATTGATGCGAGACTCGTGCCAAGTCAGGACCCATCCGAAATTTTCAGGAACATACAAAAGCACTTGGCGAGCAAAGGCTTCAACGACGTGTTGATCGAGATGCAGGAAGGCTTGCCAGCTTACAGAATAGAGCCAGACGAGAGGATAGCTCAAGTCTGCAGCGAAGCAACCAAGAAAGTGGTCAACCCGAAGACAATGACCCTGCCAGTCTCACCAGGTTCAGGAGCAATGGCATGGCTTCCACACATTCTAGGCAAGCCCATGGCTTTTGCAGGTTCGGGCCCCAGCTACATGGCCCACAGACCCAACGAATTCATCACCAAGGAGCAATATCTGAAAGGGATTAGACTCTTCGCCACGATATATGAAGACTACGCTTCATAATTCTTTCCAGCGCGCGCACTTATTATCACAAGTGCTTTTCTCATTTTCCAACCAAAATATACGTAGGTTTCCTTTACTTAATCCTAACGTTTAGTACAAATCGATCTAATTGCTGGTACAGAAAAGGCACTCGACGTTTCAGACAGTTGCAAATCGTTTAAACGAGGTCTCGGTTAAGAACAAGATTAATAAAAACTAGGACTAAACAAGCAATATTGTGAGATTGCTGACAAAAGTTGGGATATTCCTCTTGGTAGTTGGATTGACGTGTGCCTTGCTGGGCGTCATTCCTTATTACGACATTTACCTTAATAGAAACTTGGGAGTGCAAATGATTGGAGCTGGAGTCGAGGTTATCATTGTCGGGTTTGTACTTTTTTTGTTGGGAATCACAGGAGTTGAATTTTTCCCATCCCTGCAATCGCGTGCTTCATAAAATTAGATGCTTGCAGGTCTAGGGGACAATAACTGTTTTTTAGTTTCTCGTTGAACTTGAGAAATGTTGTGCAACTCTCGGTTGTTGCGCGCCGCTTTCCGGAACTTAAGATAACGATTTTTCTTGATCAGCTACTCGACTATCCCTACCTTGTTTTCCATTTGTATCAGCCTAGGCGCGCATCGGAAGACATAAAAGGAATTAGTCTACCAGCCGCCATGCAAATATTGCTTATATATCTGCGAATCTTCTTTCTGAGCAAGAAAATTGTAGGTGTCTCTTGTGGAGATAATTGAAGGCATCCATCGAGTAGATGAAGCAAGCGCCAACATGGCCCATGCCAACGTGTACCTATTAATCAATGGCGAAGAACTCGCAATCATCGACACAGGAACGGCAGGAAACGCCAAGAAAACGGTCGAATACATCCAAAAACTTGGCCACCAGCCCACCGATGTCAAAACCATAATTCTCACCCACTTTCACATGGACCACATGGGAAGCGCGAAAGAACTTAAAGACCTCACAAATGCAAAGGTCGCTGCACACACCGAAGACGCCGA
>DATHCB010000036.1:0-6816 GCA_035319765.1 Bathyarchaeia archaeon | reverse complement strand
GGTTTGGCACTGCAGACAGTCATGATTTCATTCTTCGATTCGACGCGTGGCCAGGTTAGGTTTTTGTTTTTTTCCAAATCAACTCTCATAGTAACTGTTGATGAAACTTCCAGTGCAGTTCCACAGATTTCCCCGTCTCCTTGAACGGCGTGAACGTCACCTAACCCTAGAAGTGCTCCTTTGACTGCCACGGGAAGGCGCAGGGAGTTTCCAACGCAGATGTCGGGGACGTCCATGTTTCCTCCGTGCCTTCCTGGCACAATTGTAGAGACAGCTTCGAATACTGGTGAAACGCCGATCGTTCCGATGAAGGGTTTACAGGGAATTTCGATTGTCCTCCCGTCGTTGAGCGTGTAGATTATCTTTTCACCGCTGATTTTTGAAATCTTCGAGGTGGGCGGAGACAGTTGGAGCCAGCCCTCTAACCCTCCGAATCCGGGTATGACGGCGGTCCAGCCGACATTTGGAAACTTTATGTTGATTATTTCGATCTTTAGAGCGTCTCCTGGTTCAGCGCCTTCAACGTAAATGGGACCAGTAACAGGATTTTCATATCTGCGAAGACCTTTCTGAATTACATCTCCTAGGTTCCGACGAACGCCCACAATATTGCCGCTGGCGTCCCATGTTTCCACTTCGACTGTTTCACCGGGCGTTACAATTGCTATGGGCTTGGTCAAGGGTCCCATCGCGCAATTTGCTGTTAGCGACATTTTTTTCTGGGAAGTTCTCTTTATTCTTCTAACCAAACTGCGTTCCTCTTTTCCATTTTATACAGAATCCACTAGTAGCTCGGCGAGCACGTTTAATCTTTTGCTGTGATAACTCTGTCGTAACGATTATTGAATCAATCCTGCTCGGTACTCCAATCAAATTTAAATGTGGCTTGGCTGCTGCGCAAGCTGTTGACCCTTAAAGGAAAAAGCCAGACTCTAATCATTCCGGAAGGGCTCTTTTCAGTAGTCTTATCCAATTGTCAGCCATTATGTTAGAAACTTCAATAACTGAAAATCCCTCATTGCCTAATGCGTCTCCCAGTTTCTGAAGGTCTGCCACAGTATCGATGCCTCGGGGAACCGATTCTGCCCCGAATCCTCCGTCAAGATCGGAGCCAATTGCGCTGTGAAGAGTGTCTCCAGAAAGGTCGCAGACATTTTTCATGTGTTTGATGACCGCGGAAAAAGTAACTTCTTTCTTGGCTTTGCCTTTCCTTTTCCAGTCCGGGTCGAGAAACTTGTTGAACAACACTGTTCCAATAACCCCATTCTTTGAAACTAACGCTTTAATCATCTCGTCTGTTAGCTGTCTGTCCGTTGGGACGTATTTTCGGCAGTTTGAATGGCTGGCAATGACGTTTCCATGAAACAAATCAAGCGCGTCAAAGAAGCTCTCGTCAGCCATATGCGACATGTCTAAAATCATGCCTGCAGTTTCCATCTCTGCCATCAACTCCTTGCCCTCTTTTGTTAAAGGACCAGGAGCACCTGTTCCCCCGCTATATTTTGTTCTTTGCCAAGCTGGACCGATTATCCTTACTCCTGCCCTAAACCATTCCTTTGCTTCTTTTGGAGCAAGTATCGGGTCGGCTCCTTCCATTAGAATTACAAGACCAACCTTGGTTTTGCAAGAGAGATGCTCTTTTAGCTCCGCTTTTGTTCGGATTATATTGACATATCCCTGGGACTCTATGCTTCTGTAATAATCCATTTGAGCCATTGCCAGCGCATGCGCTTCGTCGGAAGCGCTGTAGCAAAGCCCTCTAGGCACAGGTGACTTTTGACAGGGGGCTACCCAGATGGTGGCAAATACTATTCGCACATTCCCTTTTTTCAGTTCTGGAAACGAAACAGTCGGGATTCCTTCACTCTTAAAAGCGTTCTTGGTCCTAATGTTTGAAATTTTATCAAGAAAGTTACGGCGCAAGGATAAAGCATTGAATGCTATGTCTTCGTGTCCATCAACTATCGTGAATCTTTGCAATTTCTCCACTCTCTTGGATAACAGTCTATTATCATTTTTAATAATCTCAAGTTTAAGAGGTTTGCAGCTTCCCATCCGAAAAAGTTTAGGAATAATTTCCAAAAGATTTAATAGTAAAAAAGCGCGCATGGGTGTTCTTAAGATAAGTAGCCGAGCAATTGAGTAAAGCTTGAACTAACTTCTGAGAAACGGAACAGTCATGAAAAGTGTTGATGATGAGGTCATACTCGAGATGCTTGAATTTGTTGCAGAAAAACCACGTACAAAAGCAGAATTGAAAAAAAGATTTGTGAAAAAGCAGTCACGGAGAACTTGACAAAGCGCGCGCGGATCTGAATCAAATTATCAGGCCCTTTGACTCCTGAAATGCTTAACAAAGTAAAGATTATATTCAAATCGATGTTTTATAGAGGGACATAGCACAATGGAGATTGACAGACAGTGGACATAATTGTGTGTGTCAAACATGTTCCTGAAACGGCCGATGCCGACCTGAAAATTGATCCATCTGGTAAATCCATTGAAACGGCAGGCTTGGTTTTTGATATTAACGAATGGGATGATTACGCACTGGAAGAGGCAGTACGCATAAAAGAAAAAGAAGGCGGAAAGGTAACGGCCATAACTATAGGTCCTCAAGACTCAGAAAGCACACTTAGAAAATGCTTGGCCAGAGGAGCAGACTCGGCCATACGCTTGACAGATCCAAGATTTGAAGGCTCAGATGCCTACGCAATTGCCAAAATCCTCCACAGCGTGATCAAAACACTGCATTATGATCTAATCTTTACTGGCATGCAGGCAGCCGATGATGGAAACGCCGTTGTGGGGCCAGTCCTCGCCGAAATGCTCGGCGTACCACACGTAACACTGGTTAAAAAAATCGAACTGTCACCAGGCTTCGCAAAAGTCAACCGAGAATTAGAAGCCGGGCTTGAAGAACAAATTGAAGTCAACCTGCCCTCACTGTTCTCGATTCAAACTGGGATAAACGAGCCGAGATACGTTTCAATAATGGGCATACGCAAAGCCATGCAAAAAGAAATTAAAGTCATGAGTCTAGTAGACACAGGCTTAACGGAAAACGATGTGGGTTTAGCAGGCTCGTGGTTAAACACAGAAAGTGTTTATATGCCGCAGTTCGAAAAACAGGCAGTACTTCTGAAGGGCACAGATGACGAAATCGCAATGAAAATCGTTGAAATCCTCAAATCAAGGGGGCTTATCTAAAGTGGGAGAAATTTTCGTTCTGGCCGAACACAGGCAGGGTCAAATTCGTGACATAACCTATGAAATTCTCACCAAAGCCAGAGAGCTAGCCGAAACAACAAACTCGGAACTTACAGCGATCATTCTGGGAAAAGACGTTAAAGAGCAGGCTAAAAACCTTTCGGAATACACAAAAACCGTTCTGCTGGTTCAAGACGAAAAAATGGAAGGTTTCAATTCTGAAGCCTACCAGAAAATTTTATCAAAACTGATCACAGAACGTAAACCATCTCTGATTATGATGGGACACACCTCCTACGGTATAGAACTAGCTCCGAGACTCGCCGCAGCCCTAAACATACCCTTGGCAACAGACTGCATTGGCTTAAGCTTTCAAGACGACGCCCTAACTGTAACACGTCAACTTTATGGAGGAAAAGTAAACGTTAAGGCAACAGTTTGCAAAGCCCTGACCCACATGGTAACCATACGACAAGCAACATTCGCCGTGCAAAAACCTTCACCGCCCGCAAACGGAGAAATCGTAGAAATCCCATCCCCCCTGCAGGAGGAAATAACCGGAAAGCGCTTCATCCAATACTTTTTGCCCAAAACTGGCGGGGTTGACATAACATCAGCGGAAAAACTCGTAAGCGTCGGTCGAGGAATAAAGGACGCAGCAAACATTTCCATGGTGGAAGACCTGGCGAAGACGTTGGACGCAATTCTGTCGTGCTCACGCCCGATTGTTGATAAGGGCTGGCTTCCGAGCGACCGACAAGTCGGATCTTCGGGAAAAACAGTGAAGCCGAAACTCTACATGGCTATTGGAATAAGCGGGGCTTTCCAACATGTTCTTGGAATGAAAAACTCAGACTTAATCATGGCGATAAACAAAGATCCGAACGCGCCTATCTTCGGTTTCGCGGATTACGGTGTAGTGCAAGACCTATTCAAAATCTTGCCTGCGATTAAAAACAAAATAATAGAGGAAAAGAAACAGAAATTATGAGCCATAGCTAAACTGTGCTGGCGATGTAAGATATAACTGAAGTAGCCTGACGCGAGAGGAATTTGAACTGCCTCGACGAGTATGTTAGAAATAAATATTGTTTGAAAAAAGCATGGTTCGCAGAGTGATCAAATATGCGCACCTAGCTTGCATAGCCCTCGCATTGTAAAAAAGTGCGCACAATGTTCATTTCATTTAGAATGTTCAACCACGTTTTTATAGCGCTTTATATCCTATTATTTGCGAGAGAAGAAGAGTTCGGGCAGAATATGGGAAAGGCAGTTTTTACAAAAACCTTTTCGGAAACGGCTGAGTCTACAGTAGGTACAAAGAGTCCCCAGAGTAACGCTTAGGCTAACGAGCGTAAAGGTTGGAGCCAGACAAGTTGGAAACGTCAAAGCAAAAGACTGAGCACTTCCAATCCAATCTTAGCGAAAAGCCCAAAATCGGCGTGTATCTATGCCACTGCGGCACAAACATCGCCGGAACCGTTGATGTTAAAACGGCCGTCAAATGCGCCTCTTCATTTCAAAATGTCGTTACTGCCAAGGAATATCCATACCTCTGTTCAGATTCTGGTCAAACTCTAATCCAAAAAGACATCAAAGATTTAAAACTAAATAGAATCGTGGTTGCATCATGCTCTCCTACGCTTCATGAACCAACCTTCCGTAAGTGCGTTGAAGATGCAGGCTTGAATAGGTATTTAGTCACAATAGCAAACGTCAGGGAACAATGTTCGTGGGTTCATATGCATCAGCCAGAAAAAGCCACCGAAAAGGCATTGGATATTATAAAGATGGCGGTAGCGCGTGCATCTCTACTTAAACCTTTAGAGACCATAAAGGTGCCAGTTAAGAAAAGTTGTCTGGTGATAGGCGGTGGCATCACCGGCATCCAAGCAGCACTTGACCTTGCTGAAGACGGATTTGATGTTTACCTGGTTGAAAAGAAGCCAAGTCTTGGTGGCCACATGGCTCAGTTAGACAAGACGTTCCCAACGATGGACTGTTCTCTATGCATATTATCTCCGAAGATGTCTTTAATCGCTCATCATCCTAAGATCAGAGTGTTCACAAACTCGGAAATCGAGGAAACGTCAGGTTACGTTGGGAATTTTAAGGTAAAAATCACACAAAGACCTCGTTACGTAATAGAGAAGCTTTGCAACGGTTGTGGAGATTGCGCCAAGGTGTGCCCCATCGAAGCCCCAAACGAGTTCGATGAGAAACTGGGGCCTAGAAAAGCCATCTATGTACCTTTTCCTCAGGCCGCGCCTCTGATTTACACAATCGATAATGATCGTTGCATCGAATGCTACAAGTGTGTCGAAGCATGTGGTCCTAGGGCTATAAATTTTGCCGAGAAGCCAGAAGAGGTGGAGATTGAAGTTGGCACCATAATTGTGGCAACTGGATTTGATACGTTCGACCCCTCGATAATTGAGGAGTACGGTTTCGGAATCTATGATAACGTGCTTACTGGAATTGAGCTTGAAAGAATTATTAGCCCATCTGGGCCGACTGGGGGCAAAGTGGTAAGGGCTTCCGATGGTAAACCTCCTAAACGTGTTGCATTCATACAATGCGTTGGGTCAAGAAGTGAGAAGACAAATACATATTGCTCCCGCGTTTGCTGCATGTATGCAACCAAACAAGCATTACTAATCAAGGAAAAAATTCCCGACGCTGAAATAACAATTTTCTACATTGATCTCAGGGCGTTCGGAAAAGGGTATGAGGAGTTCTATAAGAGAGCTCAAAAGGAAGGAGTTCGCTACATAAAAGGCATGGTTGGAGAAATCGTTGAGGATTCAAAATCCAAGAATCTGACTCTGCGGGCCGAAGATACATTGCTTGGCACTCTTGTCGAAGGCGAGGTGGACATGGTGGTTTTATCGGTTGGGCTAATTCCAAGCACAGGAGCACGCTCGCTTTGTAGAATTCTAAACATTTCGACGAGTCCTGATGGCTTCTTTAGGGAGGCCCATCCGAAGCTTAGACCCATGGACACGCTCGTTGACGGTATATTTATTGCCGGAGCTGCTCAAGGACCGAAGGACATTCCGGATTCTGTTGCTCAAGCTAGTGGTGCGGCGCAAAAAGCGAGCAACCTTATGAGCGCAGGGCAAGCTATGATTGAGCCCATAACCGCAGAGGTTGATGAGAATTTATGCAGCCAATGTTTAGTATGTGCAGCCAGTTGCCCCTTCAACGCATTAGTCGTGAAGGAGAAATCGGTTGAGGTTCTCGAATCTTCATGCAAAGGCTGTGGTTCATGCTGTGCAGCATGCCCCTCGGGTGCTATCCACATGAAACTATTTAGCGATGAACAAATATTGGCTGAACTCAATGAGGTCTTGACGGATCAAAGGGAGTGCCACGCCGAATGACCCCGGAAGGACTGGATGCTCTCAAGAACTTGGATTACCTTTCATGTATGCAGTGCGGTAAGTGCACCGGTTCTTGCCCTATTTCTTCAAGATCCAAACTTAATCCCAGAAAACTCATGCAGGAGATCGCTTACCTAAACTCCTCCTTTGCTGTGCACCCTCAATTAAACATATACGAGAAAAGTGAAATCTGGGACTGCACAACCTGCTCAACCTGCTCATA
>DATHCB010000035.1:0-15373 GCA_035319765.1 Bathyarchaeia archaeon | reverse complement strand
TCTTCGCCGCACTCCTTGCAGTTGGTTCGGGGAAGAAGCTTGTAAACGTCGATCGGGCTTAGCTCTTTTATGCCGGCTTTTGGTTTAGCTTCAGTTTCGGTCACAACCGCACACTCCAAGGTTTAGATCTTGGCGGAAACCCAATCGGCAAATCTGTCTCCGTTGCCTGAACCGCAGCTTAGCAACTGACGGCTTACGTCCTTGAGCGTTTTCACAGCGGCGGGATGCATCATCATGAACAAGTCTACGCCCGCCAGCAAAAGCGTCAAAGCGGTAGTGACCTCCCATAATGGACCTCTAAGTTCGCGCGGTTCCCATTCAGGAGTCATCTTTAACCATGCTTCCCTCGCAGCCCAAGCGTTAGTAGTTCCGGAAGACATAGGCTGTGCCAATTCTGGATCGCCCATCAAGGCTGCAAGTCTGGCTCTTTCCATATTTGTAAAAGCGTAGTCAAGACCGTAACCCAAAGCGGCAGTCGTCAAGTCCATGATTATGTCGCTTTGAGGCAGGAACTCAAACAATCTACGGTTAAGCTCTCTAGCCAAGTTCAAGTCCATTGGAGTAAAGGACAACGCCACATGCCCGTTCTTCTTGACATATTTGGCGCATCGTTCCACGTCCATGTCCCTCGTTATCGAATTTATCAGAAATCGCTCGCCGGCAAACGTTTCGGAGATCTCAGCGAAAACGTCTGCGTCCTTAACAGGATCTCCACATCCGCCAATTACGAGGGGAACATCAACAGCCTGAGCGACTCTTTCAACCGTTTTCACGGCCTCTTTAGGAGAAGAATTCTTGAGCAAGGGATCCACGCTTATTAAATGTACGGTCACAAGATCTGCTTCGAACTTCTCAACGGCAAGCTTAGCCCAAGCCGCTGGATCACCCAGGACTTCCTTGACGTGCATTTTCACCGCCTTTGCTAGGGGAATCTCCATGTCGAAAACGTCCAGTGCGATCACCGGAGGATTCGGAGTGGGGCGTTCAAAAGTGTAAAAGGCTGGCGTGGTTTCGCCTCCAATGGTCACGGATTTTCCGCGGGTTCCGCCCTCGCTCTTTGTAGCCCCGAGCGTCACCTCAACAACTTTGCCCGGATAAGTCTCAACTGGCGGAACGAAGTCCGTTTCGATCAGTTTCTTGGGTTTAGTCTCCTTCGGCTGAGGAACCTTAGGCTGAGAGATGAGCGGCGCAGCAACTGCGCGAGGCTGAAGCCAGATCTCTAGATCGCCCACATTCAATTCGAAATCTTCAAGCTCTATTTCTTGTAGCTTTGAAAGCGCCTCAAGTAAGCGCGGGGTCAGTTTCAACCCTAAAATGTCCTCTTCTTTCTGCTTCTTAGACAAGTTAACTCACCTTTTCTCCGTTTTTTCGTCCTTGATCGAGCGGATTATAACTCTCTTAGCGTAGATCTTTGCATCCTTTAGGATTATCTTAAATCCTCCAGCGGTCATAGGAAGCGTTGACGCAGTGATTACGGGTATTGTTTGAGCCTCTTCTCTTACTTCTGCCGGAGTTGCCTCTTCAACGGGTTCAGGTTCAGCCTTCCACTTTGCAACGATCGGATGATCTTGCTCTTTCAGAAAAACCTTCAGCTCATCAATCGTTTTTGCGTTCTCTTCAGTGGCTATTTTGTTAACGAGTTCAGCTGGGATAAAATTTTTCACTCTTTCTTTCACTTCTTTAGGCAGCCACACGACTCGGTTCCATCCGCCGTCAGCTTGCAAGAACTTTGGGGACCGCATATACTCGATGGATACTCCATGGAACCCGTCTACTTGACGCCCACCAGCTGTAGAGTCGGCAAGGGTTGAGAATGGCAATCCATTCACAGTTACGTCTTTGTAGCCTCGGTGCACGATGCCGAATCCGTCCACTTCCGGAATGTAAAAGGCGACCCCCTCGAAGCAGCCACATGACGTGTGAGGACTGCCGAACGCTGTATAGAGACACACCTTCGTGATCTCACCCAGAGATTTCTTTTTCACAACCTCGTTTACGCCTGAATATTCTCCCTTAATGCTGTCCAGCTGTTCCCCTCTCTCGATAGTGAACACTGGTCCTTTAGGGTCTATCCCCGCCGCAGCTCTTCCGTCAAACCAACTTATTGCTCCACAGTTTGAGTACCGTTGAGGGGTAATCACGCAAACATGGGTCGGAGCGAAAGACTGGCACAAGACGCATCCGTAGAATTTGTCAACTTCCTCGTCCTTTAACCCTCTCGCTTTAACATCTCTTGCCTCGTAGATTTGCAGGGCCTCGCCGTACTGTTCTTTCACCTTCTTCGGATCCGTGATGAAGGTCACTTGCATCTTTTCAATGATAGGAAGTTCACTTTTGAAAAGCCTCTGCAAAACGGTTCCGATATACTGGAAGGAGTTCAAGCCTTTCTGGAACGATTTCTTGCCCAGTCTCAGCCAAATGTCGTAACGTTGGTTGAGGTGCATGAACCCTTCGATGTAGTTGCAGTAGGCGTGTATGCGTCTCTCGATGACCCCTTCAAGCTCTGGCTCAAGCTTGGCTCCTGCGACTTCGACGATGATGCCGAAGGGGTAGCTCTTTCCTATGTCCATGTCCTTCAAGTCTGGCCCTAAGATAGTTATTTTGCCGTCTTCGACCTCTTCGGGCTCTTTTACTCTCGCGAGCTCAAATTTCTCCTTGATATCTGGCCCGCCAAGTTCGACTTGCATGTCATTTCTGCGGATCCTTTCGCCTTCATAAATCACGCCCACATCAACGGGTATATCCTTGAACATTGACATTTCCTACTTACCTCTCTTCTCAAACTCCTCTATGATAACCCCAAAGTTGTCCATCCAAACCTTCACAGACGTATTGGGAAAAGACCAATTTGCGTGCGGTTGATAGACATTGTCCAACGTTATAGTCTTAAGATTAGGAGCGAAATGCTTTAGCCCGGAGAGAATCGTCCACTCCATATAGTAAGGAAGCCCAACGAATAGTGCCAAGTCATGCGGTCCCTTGCCATCTATTCCGTTCCATTCTGGGTCTACTAGTCTATTCCCAATGTCCACCGCGGGCATCCAGCCAGCAGGCTTATAGCCTCTCTTTAAGAATTCGCCAATCATATGAGCCGTTGCCACGACAGGAATTTTGGATTTCTTCGCAAAATTAATCATGCAGTCGATTAGTTTCTTGTCTTCAAACTCGATTTCAGTGGCCTTAGAGCCCACTATAAGTAGTGGATGCTGGGCCTTCTTTATCATTGCAGCAACGATCTCAGGTTTCGCTATGACAAGGGCTTTCTTCGGTCCCGGAATTTCTGCTGTCTGCCAAGGTTCAGCCGTAGCCACGTCTTTTCACTCTTTCTTCTTTCTGATCATTCGTGGAAGAAGCGTTGGGTCTGGAATCACGTTTTCTTTCCAATTCTTTTCGTCAAGAATCTTAATGATTTCGTCTTTCATCGTCACTGGAATATCAGCAACTGTTCGCACGAATAAGTGTATGTCTTCAGGCATCGTTCCGAACAACCTTTTGTGCAGGTCAATGTAGTGGGTGAGTTTTATGGCCCTTCCCTTCATGGTGTCGTTCGGTCTCATACAAAGCTTGGCAATCATAACCATTGCTTCCTCTTTTGTTTCAGCCGCACAGAACAGATGCTCAGGCACCGGTCCAACGTACACCTTTTCCCCAGTGCGTGCGTCGTTAACGCACCAGTCTTCTTCGTGGTCCGCTCTTCCAAGAAGCATTCGCCTGTATTTAATTCCATGAGGACCAACGACAACCGGAATACCCAGCCTCCAAAAACCAGCTGCGATCGCGGCTGCTTTCTGCGAGTAAGCGCCCCAAGCAAGACCTACTGCGCCCACGCGGTTGTGTATGTAATCAGCTATCTCCTCATAATTGCCTCTTAGATTACGTTTCGCGAATATGTTAGCGATCTTTATTGCTGCAGCTGCAATGTGCGAGTTTGACACGCAAGAACCAACGTTCACAAGACACCCTGCAGTGAACTCTCCTGTCAAAGTTTCATACGGAGATTTTCCTTCCTCGTTCTTGTACATGGCTGCGGACATTGCAGAGCATCCGGAGGTCACGACTATAAAACGTCTATTTGCAAATTCATTGCATATTTCGGCCACTTCCTCTCCGCCCTTCGGATAGTTGGAGCAGCCTACAACGGCTAGTACTCCTGGAATTTCGCCCAGAACGATAGGACTTCCCACGTTTCTTATCTCGATATCTTGTATCGCTCCCCTTCCAGCTCTCACTTTGTAGGTTTCTTCTTTCAGTTTCTTCTCTCCAGCCTTGACGATAAAGCTGTGAAGCGGCAAACCGTTTGGACAAGCCTCTTCACATCTACCGCAGCCCACGCAGAATTCGTACAAGTTCGTGAAAGTTGCCATGTTTCCATTTGCCGCGTCTTTCATCGCCTCAGGTATGTTCACGTCCTGCGGACATGCTTTTCTGCAATCGTTGCATTGCCTGCACTCTTTTGCCCTCTGGATGATATCATCGATTTCAGGAATCACCTTAAACTTCTTCCGTGTGGGCGCTACTCTCAAGGCTACTTTTACTGCAACTTCTCCAACCTTCTCAGGATCAAGAATCAACGCTCCCGCAGTTCTTCCACTCACCAAGTCTTCCACTATCGCATCTGCAGAATCCTTAGTGCGGTCTGGAAGACCTAAGCAGTTCTTCTCGGAAGCCGCGATCACTGGCGCTTTAATGTTCCGAGCCTCTTCAAAAGCATCCGCTCTAACACATTGCTCATCCAAGACAACCACATCAGGAACGCCGCTTCTTATGAACCGCAACTGCCAAGAAATCGGACCAACAATTTTACCCCGCTTATAATATCTTGTAATGTCGTGCGCCGTGCAGCAGAGCCCACAAACCTCTATTCCGCCCTCTAAAGCGTTCTCTTTCATATAATCGATTATGCCCACAGACGGCACGACATTGTGACCGATGCAGAGAATTACAGGTTTTTCAACGTTAATAGTTCCATAGCCTAGATCCACGAGAGGTGCTTCAGAGTCTGCTTTTGGAAAACCGAAAGCTGCAATTTGAGCAATGTCTGCTACTTCCAACCCAAGATGGTCTATCATGCCTGCATGGAAAGCTTTTGATTCAAAGTCAAGATTATTTCCTTCCTGACCCGTGTGCGTGACGGATAAAAGATGAGTCACCTGCTTTTCAGCATAATCAAGAACTTCTTCCAAGTCTCCAAGAGTCTGCGGCTTCAAACCGCACACGAGACGAGTGATGGGTGCCTCCACCTGTATATTCAGTCCGCCTACGTCGATGGGAGTCCTACGACCATATTTCTCGGTCAAATGTTCAACCAAGTGACGGGCGTGTCCCACGTGGGTTGCTGCTCCTATACAGCAGGCTAGTAGCACTATTCTGGATTGTTGGGCCGCCATGCCTATGCCACATGCGCCGCGCTTGTTCCCAGTCAAGTCACACTTGCCGAACGTACAGAGACAGCAAACGTCACAGTAGGGCAGGTAGAACGGTTTGTAACGATTCAGAAGCTTCATGTCCCATTCTCTGAGGGTCGTCAATGAAGGATAAGGCGTAGGACCCATAGGTTCAGTCCAAGTTTGATCAACAACTTTGCCAACGGAAAGTTCTAGATTCTTAATAAACCCGTCACCGGTCTTGATTTCGCCGATCTTCACACGTACCCCTTTATCGCTCAAGTATAGGCACCCCCGAAATAGTGAATGACGTAACCTTCTCGCTGCGTTATTTTAAGCTTTTTAGAAAAGCCCCTTCAACCCAGAAAACATCGAGCGAAGCAGAATTCTAGATCACTTCTGGCCAAAGCCGAAGAGATGGTAAGTACGAATAAAGTATGTTAGTCGTTACTCGGCGTAACCAGCTTTTTCCATTATCTTCTTCACCGAAACGTAAGCGGGAGTGTCACAAGGCAAATCCAAAAGAGATTTCCCAGCAAGAACATATTCTTGAACCGCCTCATCGCACGCTATCTTGCCCAAGAATTCAACCTTCAAAGCCTTTCTGGCTTGGTTTTCCAAACTCTCAGGAAATCGGAAACCCCCCACAACGTAGAAATTCTCAAAGTCTATTTTGACTTCTCTAGCTATGCGGTATGCACGTTCAACATGGTCGAACGATTTTTTTGAAGGATCAATGACATCGAGGATATCATCCACTTTTGAAGTGATTCTCCGATTCAGGTGCTCCAGACCTGCAGGAGAATCAATGAGCACGTATCTGTAGTTCTTGGCAAAAGATTGCAACGCCCCCTTAAGAGCCGCGTTGGGCATACAATAGCAACCTTCGACCCACTTTACTCCAAGCGCGATGAAGTCGAAATAGTCACCTTCAAACAGACCCTCTGACCAAATTCTGCTCTCAATGCGTTCGGTAGGCGGAACACCAACAGTTGTTCCGCCTCCTTCCAGAAAGGTTTCCACGAGCAATTCAGCAATCGTTTTTTTCCCCTTTTCCTTCAAATCTGCGCCAACGACTTCGCCAAGGTTCAGGTCAGGATCAGCGTCCACCAAAAGCAGTGGGGTTTTTTCAAGTTCGATAAAGTATTTTGTCATCAACCCAACGAAACTCGTCTTTCCTGTTCCCCCGCGGCCCATTGTTACAAGTGTTTTCAAATTTTCCTGCCTGCTCCTGATAGGTTCTGCGTGCTTATTCAGCCATTTTCGGATTTAGCTTGTTACTTAATCCTTCTATGGCACGGACAAATTCCGAGTCTTCGTACTTAAGGGGGGTTTCCCCGCGCATCTCTGCCTCAGCAACCCTTTTGTCGAAAGGCACAAAAGCCAGAGTTGTCAAACCGGTTTTTTCAGCGAAATCTTCAACAACCCTCTGTTGAGCCTCATTTTGGATTCTGTTTCCTACAAGAGCGATTCGTTTTATGCCTGCACTCTCAGCTAGCTTATCGATCGTCCTGGCTATCTCGATAGATTTCATGTTTGCATCTGTGATTATTAGCATAGTGTCCACGTGCTGAGCCGTTCCTCTACCTAAATGCTCAACACCAGCTTCCATGTCCACGACGATAGCCTCATCCCGCTCTACAACCAAGTGGCGCAACAGAGTGCGAATAACAGCATTCGCTGGACAGGCGCATCCGGAACCCGCGCCGCGCACAGTTCCCATGACAATTAAGCTCACACCAAATGGAGTCTCCACAGAATAATCGCGAACGATATCGTCGACCGTAAAAGAAAGACGAAAAACATTTGGATCCCCTAAGCTTGTTTTGGATCGAATCAAATCTTTGTTGTCCGATATCGGTGTTATCCTGCGTGCTTCTTCCAGCGGCAAGCCTAAGGTTAGAGCAAGATTAGGCGAAGTATCCGCGTCGATTGCTATCGTTTTCAACCCTCTGCTCACAAAACGGCATGCAAGACCACCAGCAATCAACGTCTTGCCAACACCACCCTTTCCAGAAACCGCTATCTTCACTCAGTGCATTCTCCTCGAAGATTCTAAAAACTGATAGACCGATGGTTACCTATTTACCTTCTCAAGATACTGACCCAAAATGGACATGATCGTCCTGATCCAGTGCGGTCAATTGCCCGAAGGAAATCTCTGAAAATTCGACATCGTCTATGAAAGGAAACGTTTTATACAACGTGACCTTCAAAGAATCTTTATGCTTCTACGAATTTCTCGAAGGTGAAATTGATGACAGATAAAGTTGGTGTGGCATTAGTCGGAGTTGGATTCGTGGGCGGTCAGGCACACGCACCAAGTTTCAAGAAAATTGAGGGCTCTGAACTGGTGGCTTTGGGGGCTAGCACAGAAAGGCGAGTGAAGCCTCTTGCCGAGAGTTTCGGCGTAAAATACTATTTAGACTATGAGAAGCTCTTAGGAGATCCTAAAGTGCAGGCGGTAGTCCTCGCGGTTCCTACTCCCATGCATTATGATCTTGCGATGAGAGCCTTAAAGAGAGGCAAGCACGTCTTGTGCGAGATGCCTATAGCTCCAGTGGTAGAACAGATCAGAGAGCTTCAAAAGGCTGCCGATGAGTCGGGAGTAATTCTGATGCCTGTACTTCAATTTCGTTTTGCACCGATATACGTCAAAACAAAAGAAATAATAGAATCTGGAATGATCGGCAAACCCATAGCTATACACTTTCGCGAGTTTATTCCCGCAGTGAGCCTCGCAGAACAGTGGCCGAAAGGCTCCTGGGCATGGGACATAGAAAAAAGCGGAGGCTACCCAGACTTTACTCTTTCAGTATGGTCCCTAGACATGATACCGTGGATGTTCAAGAGCGAAATAAAAGACATTGAATGGATGAGCAGCTATGCTGAAATCGAAAAGTGCGGCGGAATACTAGGCTACAACACGATGGGCTTGATAAAACTAACAAACGGCATGGTGGGCCAACTTCATTACGGGGCTTCAGTCACTCCATCTGCAAGCACCGCTAGGCTCGAGGTTTACGGCGACAACACAAACGTTCTCCACGCCAGCAACACGGACAAGATAGTTCTTTACGGATCCGAACAACAACCCCAAGAATGGAAAATCGAAGCAAAAGGTACAAGAGTCTGGGGCCACCGCCAACTAGACGAACACTTCATAGAATGCATCCTTCAACACAAGAAACCCACAGTAACATCAGAGGACGCCGCAAAAGCAGTAACTGTTGCACAAAAAATGGTAAAACAACTGAATTAACAAAAGCTAAGTGAAGACCATCCTGCTCTTTCTCGCGATGATTTGGCTGTCAATTCTTTGACAATAAGAAAAGTTGAGAATGAAGCGCAACGACTGAAAGAAACGCAGGCTAGTCCAGCCAAAGATATTCGAAAACGAACAATAGAAAACTATTGGCAAGCTCTCAAGAAAAGCCAAAAAAGCTAGGACAGCGTTAATGTTGCTTTCATGGTCTCTTCATCAAATGGTTCCATAACGAACCCCCGTCTGGTGCACATGTGAAGCATGGCAGAGTTGCTTAAAATCACATAACCAACAATGGTCTTTAGACCCATATCTTTGCCGATCTCGATGATATAATCAAGAAGCTTCGATCCAACTCCAATCCCTTGCCATTGATCACCGACAACTATGGCGTACTCGCCACTCTCTCGATCAGGCTCTGAAATAAGGCGCACGACACCGATAATTCTGTTCTTGTCTTTCTGAACCTCCGCGACTATAGCGATCTCTCGGTCGTAGTCTATATTGCAGTACCTGGTCATGGTTTCATGAGACATGTCTTTAATTATCTGGAAAAATCGGAATCGCATGGTCTCCTCCGAGAGACTTTTGAAAAGTTCGTAGAATAGGGTCTCATCTTCGGGCTTTATAGGACGAAGCGTAACAGGGGTTCCGTCCCTCAGGCTCCATTGTGTGACGTACTTCTCAGGATACGGCGCTATAACGAGCTGCTCATGAGGCTGAACCGCATGCAAGATTCTCTCTGGATCTATCGCTATGCGAGCGTCTACAGCTACTGCACCTCTTTCGTTTGCGATCAGAGGGTTAATATCGACCTCCCTTATCTCGGGAAAATCAATAACAAGCTGTGAAAACTTCACCAATACTTCCTCAAGAACCTTTGCGTTGACAGAGGGCTCACTCGACCTCATCTGCTGATAAATCGCCGTCTTGTCCATAAGTCGCCTCGCGAGCACTTGATTCAGCGGAGGAAAACCTATGTTAAAATCTTTCAACAACTCTGTGGCGACACCTCCTGTGCCGAACACGATCACAGAGCCAAATTGGGAGTCTTTCTTGGAACCGATTAAGAGTTCATATCCCTTCTCACGGATCATCGGTTGCACGATGACGCCCCGAAATTCCGCTGCGGAATCGTAATTCTTCACTCTTTCAGCTAGTTCATGGAAGAGAGCCATAACTTCTGAAGGCGACCATACGTTCAAAATGACCCCTTCAGCCCTTGACTTGTGCGTTATCTGCGGCGAAAGTGCCTTCAAAACAACTGGAAACCCCAGCTTAGAGGCAATTGTCTCCGCTTCAATTGAATTCTTTGCCACCTCAGTCTTAACGGTGGGAATTCCGTAAGCTTCGAGAAACTCGAAAGACTCGGGCAAAGTCAGAACTTGTCTACCTTCACCGTGCGCCTGCCGCAAAATCTCTCGAAGTGATGCTGGAACGTGCAACTCTACAGAAAGCTCAGCAGGAGTTTGATAGAGAAGCTCCAAGTTCTGCGTGTAGCTGTACGTGTATAAGAACGTGGAGACTGCTTGCTCCGGCGTCGTGAAAGATGGAATTCCGTTCTTTCTTAAGATTAGCCTCGCTCTTCGGCAACGGTCTTCACCAACTAGAGAGGTCAGAATAGGCTTTGACGTTGCTTTAGAAAGGCTTACGATTACTTCTGCAGTTGCCACAGGGTCAGCTGCCCCTTGCGGGGTGTATATGATCAAGTAGCCATCACTGCCAGGATCTCTGAAACAAATTTCCATTACCTTCCTCAACCTCTCCACAGTGGCTTCTTCCAGAATATCCATGGGGTTTCTGGCCTTGCAGTAAGAAGGCAATACACTCTTCAAAGCTTGAATCGTTTCGTCGCTCAACAATGAAAGTTTTCCGCCTTTGGCAATAAGAGAGTCCGTAGCCATAATTCCAGGTCCACCTGCGTTAGTGATTATCGTAAGGTTTGGACCATGCGGGTTCGGTTGCATGGCCAACGCCTCTGCACAATTAAAGAGATCACTTATCGCCTCGACGCGAACGATTCCTGCGCGTTGAAAAGCGGCGTCATGAACAGCATCATCTCCGCACAGAGCACCAGTATGAGAAATCGCAGCCTCCGCACTTTCGGCAAAACGTCCAGCTTTTACCACTACAACTGGCTTGGCTCTGGCAAATCCTCTTGCCGCACTCATAAACTTCCTCACGTTGGTGACGCATTCCACGTAGAGCACGATACTTCTCGTCTGGGGATCCGTTCCAAAGTAGTCGATCAAATCTCCGAGATCAACGTCAAGAGTAGATCCTATCGAAACCACAGCGCTGAATCCCACATGAACCGCAGAAGCCCAATCCAGCACCGAAGCGCACAGAGCTGCACTTTGAGAAATGAAAGCAATCTTTCCTGGAATGACAGTTTTGTTCGCAAAGGTAGCGTTGAGTCTTATTCCCGGTCTGATCACCCCGAAGCTGCTGGGTCCGACAACGCGAATACCGTATCGACTAGTGTGTTCGAGGATTTTCCTCTCAAGAGCCTCGCCCTCTTGTCCAACCTCCTTGAAGCCCGCCGACATGATGATTATTCCGAGCACGCCGGCTTTTCCGCATTCTTCCACAATTTGTGGTACAGTGTGGGCTGGCGTTGCTATTATCGCGAGGTCCACTTTCCATGGAATTTTTAGAATGCTCGGATAGGCAGTTATGCCCTGCACAGTGGATCTGAAAGGATTAACCGGATAGACCACCCCGCGGTAGCCTACGCCTATCAAGTTTCGGAGAACCTTTGCCCCTAGGGAACCTGCACTTTCGCCCGCCCCTATAACAGCGATTCTTTGGGGATCAAAAATCTTGTCGAGATTTTCAGTGCCCACTTTCTATTGTTCCTCTTTCCCGAATGGGCAGTTTTCAATACGTAATATAGGCACTACACACTCTTTAAGTGTTCCAAAATGATTTCTGCAAGCTCAATCCGTTTATACAGCTCTCGAGGATTTTTCCAATCTTAAACACGTGATAGCAGTAATCCTTAACCGCTCAGGAGCACATTGACACCACAAGTGGGTTGTCATGCCAGAAAAGCAGTTCAAAAAAGTATTCATCTTCCTAGACACGGACAAGCATGCAAGCCCATTCGACATACTAACGACGATCGACACTTTCCCAGAAGTCACAATACTGAAATACGAAAACGTGACCGTAGATGATGCCCAAAAAATCGTCTACGACGCCATGTTTCCAAGAGGGCCGGAAGGGGCAAAACACACAAAAGTCTTCATCAACGGACGAGACTTCAAACTAACAAACGAAATTCTCGAAAAAATCAAGGAATGCATGTTTTCACCCTTCAAGCTCAGCGTAGTAATCGACCCAAGAGGAGCGTACACAACAGCCTCAGCAGCGGTCGCGAAGATCCTGGCACTTTCAGTTTCCAAAAATTTAGGAAATCTTGAGAACAAAACAGTCACAGTATTAGCCGGAACGGGCCCTGTGGGACAAACAGCCGCAAGGCTTCTGGCTACAGAAAAAGCAAGAGTAATTGTTACTTCTCGCGACCTTCATAAATCTTCATTCCTAGCATCCGAGATTAACGAGGAACTCAAAGACGAAAAGGCCCGCGGAGTTGAAGTCAAGACTCCGGAAGAAGTCGGAAAAGCCATCGAACGCGCAGATGCAGTCCTTTCAGCTGGTGCCGCTGGAACCGCACTACTTCCGTTGAATATACTAAAAGAACATGGAAAGAACTGCAAGATAGTAGCCGACGTCAACGCCATCCCTCCATTAGGCGTAGAAGGCTTAGAATCCGGAGTTGAAGGCAAAGAATTCTTACCAAAAATCTTCGGAATCGGTGCGTTAGCGATAGGCAAGCTCAAAAATGCTGTCGAAATCGAATTGATCAAAAGAGCCATGGAAGAGCCGAAAGGAGTATTTGACTACAAAACGGCTTATGATATAGCCAAAAAGACAGCCCTTGAGAAGTTATGACAGAAAAACTCCGCAGAATCGCGCAAACATGGATAGCTTTTTCACCCCCTTGCGCCCATTTCGAACAGTCTCACACACCGCACTTCAGTGGAAGAAATGAGTAAAGCGAGGGAAGCAAAGAGGAAGATTCCGAATGAACCATTGACTCTGGTCTTTATCTACAGCGGAGAGTTTGCGGAACGAGTAATGAGGAATCTGATAAATGACCCGAGCTTCTGTAAATCCTGCGGACTATTCTGCGATTCTTGCAAGTACAACGCTTACAGTAACGTTCGAAACATCAGAGCAGCTATAGAACTGCCAAAGCCTTCTGACCTGCCAGCATTCATCGACAACCCAGAGGAATACATGCCCCGGAAGATTCCGTTGGCTGACCTGTGTATAGCCTCAGGGTTGCACAAAGATTTGCTACTGGAGCTTCCTCGTCGTGTAAGAAAATTCGGCATTAAAGGCTTGATCGTACCAATTGAAGACTTTGCAGAAATCCCTTCGGGTTTGAAGAAGCAGGTTGAAGAAAAATGTCGAGAATTAGGCTTGGAAAGTGCGTTTCCAAAACCTTTCTGTTCGCTGGAGCCGTCAAGAAGCACTCCAATAATTTCCCGACTTGTCACTGAGCTTATGATTGGGAGGCCTTTTTTGGAAGTCTCGACTGCTAAGAGAGGGAAACTTGAGGTTATAGAGGCCGCCATCGCTAGGCGAAGCGCTCCATGCGGCTCAACATGGTATGTAGCAAGGAAACTAACTGGAACGGAAACTCGAAAGGAAATCTTCTACGACGCCGTAGCAAAAGCTCACCACAGCTATCCATGCACGGCATCGATGAATATAGACCCAGAAGCTAAAGAGCCAATACTTCACATCGCAGGCTACATAATACGAGACGAAGTTGAAAAAGCACTAAAACGCACAAAGTAAAATCCTCACCTTAGCCCAAATCTGTGAAAGTCATAATAGGTGAGGCTTGATTCCTACTGTTGAGTGGAGTTTTTTCAGGTCTTTGCTGTTCTCTGTCTTTCTTCTTCCAGAAGTATTCTTTTGAGTACTTTGCCTACCATTGTCATGGGTAATTCGGTTCTGAATTCGACTTCTCTTACTGCCTTATAGGGCGCCAGTTTTGGGTTAACGAATTCCTTGATTTCATCGGCCGTGGCAGTTTTTCCCTCTTTAAGTACTATGAAAGCTTTAGGAATCTCACCGGCGACGGGATCAAGCTTGCCAATGACTGCGCAGAGTTTGACGGCCGGATGCTCATATATCACGTCTTCAATCTCACGGGGGTATACGCTGTAGCCTTTGTATTTGATGAGGTCTTTCTTTCTATCGGTGATATAGAAGTAGCCATCCTCATCCACTTTTCCAATGTCCCCTGTGTAAAGCCAGCCATTTCGGAGGATCTCCCTTGACTCATCATCCATCTTCCAATAACCCTTCATGATCTGGGGGCCTGCAACCGCGAGTTCTCCATCTTGACCAGTGTCGAGTTCATTTTGCCCCGTTTCTACGTCCATAATTTTCGCGTCAGTGTCAGGCCACGGCAAACCAATGGAGCCTATCTTTACAGTTTTCAAAGTAGGGTCAAGAGGATTGCAGTGTGTTACCGGTGAAGACTCTGTCAGTCCGTACCCTTCGACCAATACGCCCTTCGTAATGTTCATCCATTTCTTTTGAATCTCACTTGGCAAGGGGGCTGAACCTGAAATACAGAAACGGACCGATGAGAGGTTGAAGCTCTTCACCCTCGGATGAGCGAGAAGCAACGCGTACATGGTTGGGGCGCCGCAGAAAATAGTGACTCTGTAGTCATGAATAGCCTTGAGAGTGACCAAAGGGTCGAACCGCGGCAGCATAACAGTCCTTCCAGCCAGATATATCGGAGCATTCATGCTCGTTGTCATGCCATATATGTGGAACAGTGGCAAAACGGCTAGAAATGTCTCTTGCAATTGCTTCCCCCTGAGCCATTCGGCGCACATGATGGCGTTTGACAGAAGGTTTATGTGCGTCAGCATCGCTCCTTTCGCAATTCCTGTCGTTCCACCAGTATATTGAAGGGCGGCTAAATCCTCTTTGGGATCGATATCGACTTTCGGAGGCTTCTTGTCATGTTGGCTCAACATTTCCTTGAAGAAATGGATTCCCGGCTTGGGCTGAACCCTGTGAGAGGGGATTCTTCCGATCAATGAGCCCAATACCGCGGTTGCAGCGGGCATGTAATCCTTCAGGTTTGCAACGATGATCGTCTTGACCTTGGTTTTTTCGAGAACCTTTTCCAAAATCGGATAGAGAACGTCTAGGATTACGATGGTCGCGGCTTCAGAATCAGTGAGCTGATGCTCAATCTCCCGCTCCTTGTACAACGGGCTTATCGCTGTTACGACGGCGCCGATTTTCAGCGTGCCGTAGTAAGCAATTACAAACTGTGGAATGTTAGGTAAGAAGATTGCAACCTTGTCACCCTTCTTCACTCCTTGAGCAGCAAGCGCAGCAGCAAATATGTCTGAAGCTTGGTCAAGCTGAGAGTACGTTATTTTTCTGTTGAAGTATATCAAAGCAGTTTGCCGGGGATTCTTCTCTGCGGTCCTCGTCAAAAGTTGAGAGAGCGAAATTTGAGGGTATTCAATGTGCCTGGGGACATCTTTGGGCCAAAACTTAAACCATGGCTTCTCAACAGGTCCCTGCTCCTTCGCGCTTTCGACAGGACTTGGCTTTTTCCTGCTTCTCTTCCCACCGGACATAGGCAGACCTATTCTTAAATATAGGCGATGGC
>DATHCB010000034.1:0-17495 GCA_035319765.1 Bathyarchaeia archaeon | reverse complement strand
TTTGGGTCGGTTGCATTGTCGGAAGGCTAAAGAGAATAGGCAGGCACTAATTCTTCAGGTGTCTCTCTGATTCATGAAAGAGTATGGCGCGTGCTCGATGACCTAATCGCAGAATTTCGAAAACGCGGCGAAACCATTCCTTCGGAAATCATGGAAGACCTGCGCTCAGCGAAATCACTTATTCACATTTCAATTGCAAATCCGTCTGTTTCGCGAGATAGCACCCAAATTGAAGCTTGCTTGAGTAACGTTGAAGTTTACCTTATGTCGAAGGCGCGAAAGTTTGGAAACAGATTCACTGAAAAATGGATGAAAAGACTCGAGACGGCGGGAAGGGAAGCCACAGAAGAATTTACCACCAATTCAACGGTTTCCAAATTCCTGCCAGGAATACCCAAGGGCACTCCCTGGGTGAGGGTGAAGATTTCAGAAGATATTTCCCGACGCACCGCTAAAGCCATGGCTAAAGAATCTGGACTTCTGACAAATAGTAGGCAAAAAGGGTACTTGCTAGTTTACGGTCAAAGGGAAAGACTGCAAATCTTCATCAAGAAGATGAGTGAAAAACTACATGGCACGAAGAAGCTTTAAACATTGGCTTCAATGTAACGGTTAAAACAGTTAGATGTATATTACAGAATAATCTTATAGAAGAAAGGACTAGGCGGGCTCGGACGGCTATAGAGACATGCCATATCTCAAGAAGATAGAGCTTAAGGGCTTCAAGTCCTTCGGTCCTCAAACGGTCGCTATTAATCTAGACAAGGGCTTCACTGTTGTCACGGGACCTAACGGCAGCGGAAAAACAAACGTCGTTGACGCAATACTCTTTGTCTTAGGAGAGTTGAGTTCAAGGCGACTTCGAGCTGAGAATTTTTCACGGCTTATTTTTCACGGCGTCACTGGTGAGGGGGAAGAAAAAGTAAAATCCGCTAAGGTCGTTATTCAGTTTGACAACAGTGACGGCCGCATTCCAATAGAAACCGGGACTGTCACGGTTTCTCGTGAGGTATTCAGGAATGGACAAAGCGTATACCGTGTTAATGGCAGAGCCTTTCCAAGGACGAGGGTTTTGGACATGTTTTCCATGTCTGGACTAAGCTCTGCGGGACATAACATTATTGTCCAAGGCACGATTACGCGCTTGACGGAAATCTCCTCAGACGAACGTAGAAAAGTAATCGAAGACCTGATTGGAATTGCGCAGTATGATGCTGAAAAGGCTGAAGCCGAACAAAAACTAAGTGCGGCAGAAATCTCTCTGCGCACCGCATTAGGCAGAATAGATGAAGTACAACGGAGAGTAGACGATTTAGAGAGGGAACGCAACGACCTGCTACGTTTCAGCTACATTCAAAAGGAAATAAAACGTTTCGAAGCTATGAAGTTTAGCTGCGAAATCAAGAAGATAAAGACAAAAATCAACGAGATCACCGCAGAACTCCAAGAAGCCGGCACCAAGAGCGAGCGACTTCGGCAAGTGAGAGATCAACACCGCGGAGAAAGACACGAAATTGAGTCCCAATGGCGAAAACTAAGCTCAGGCATGGTCGAAAAAGGCAGTTCTAAGGTTCTTGAAGTCCAAATAAAAATCGGAGACCTGAGATCCAAACTTACGGAATTAGTCACAAAAATCGGAACTGGAAAGACAAGCCTAGAAGGGCTAAAAAAGGTTGAAGAAAACGACAGTCAAAGATCAGAAATGATGGAAAAGGAAATCGTTGAAAACCGTAAGCAACTTGAGGTGCTGAAACGCCAAAAGGAACGTTTCTCGAAAGAGATCGAAGCTAAACAAGAGCGACACACTGGGTTGACAAACGAGACGACAGAGTTATGGAAAAACATGGGTGAGAATAACAGAAGAGTTCAGGAAATAGAGAGATCACTCGATGGTCTTTACGACCATTTAATGGACTTGCGCACTGAACACGCCCGAAGCCAGACCACGATGAAGATCCTTTTGCGAAGACTTGAGGACCTCAATAGCCGCAGAACCCGATTTACGACTACGCTTGAAGAGCTTGACAAATCGCTTTCGGGTCTTGAAGAAGTTCAAAAAGAACAGAAAAAGCAATTGAAAAGTCTTGAGCAAACTTTAGAGAAAAGAATTGCGCAAAAGGAGGCAGTTATACATGAAGTGAGCGAAGCTGGCAAGATCGCAGATACGGCAAGAGAGGCGGTTGTTGAGTTTGCCACGCAAAGAGAACTTGCCGAAACAGTTGCAGCAGAAGAGAAGGCATTAAGGGGGATAGAAGAACTAGCAAGCATCGGAGTGATCTCAGGAGTCTACGGACGACTGCGAAACCTCATTAAAGTTGAAAAGGACTACGACCAAGCGATTGAAGTCGCTGCTGCGGGCTGGCTAGACGCTGTTGTTGTCAGGGACGCTGACACAGCATTCACTTGTACAGAAACTCTAAAACAGCTAAAACTGGGCAGGGTTAAGATAATACCTGTTAAAGGACTGTCAAGGAACAAGATGAACAAATTTCCAAGAGCCGAAAGCATCAGCGGATTGGCTTCAACTTTTGTCAAATGTGCAAAAGAACACCTTTCTGCGGTTGATTTTGTTTTAGGTGACACGGTGATAGTGGAGACAGACAACGTTGCGATGAAAATCGCGAAGGAGGGGTTCAGGACGGTCACTACAAAAGGCGACCTTTATGAAGTAGGAGGAGGGCTCGAAAGTGGCTATTACCGAGCTCCGATAGACTTCTCTACCATAATACCCAGCGAGTCCGCAATAAAGAAACTGGATGAAGCTGTCCGAGCTCTTCAAGAACACCTAGGTCGTCGAGAAGGTGCCTTGACAGGATTTGAGGAAGAGATTGAGAAGCTCAGAGTCGATATTAGCAAGATGTCTGAAGCAAACATCCTCCTTGAGGCGGAGGTAGACAGGTCAAAACGCAGTTCGAGATTAACCAAGCACAACGTACGTCGTATAGACAATTACATCAAGAGCTTGAGAGTAAGATTGGATAAAGAAAGGACCGAGGTTGGTCTGCAAAAGGCACAACGCCAAAGCATACGAAAACAAATGCAGAAAATGCGTGGCGAGTTAGCAACGTTAAGAAGGAAAACCGACCCATCAGTAATTCAGCAAATGGAGATTGAAAGAGAAACCCTCGGCGACCAGATAATGGAAATCAGGCGAAGTTCTGGCAGTATTGAAACAGAGATTTCAACTCTACAGTCCAAGTATGAGAATGTGCTTAAGGCGACTCATGTTAACGTTAAGGTTCAACTGCAAAAGGTTAGGCGTCAGCTTTCCGATGTTCAGAAAGAGGTTGACTCTGCACTACAGGAACGCGAAGTACTGAAAGAAGAACTTTTGAAATTGGAAAAATCTCGTGAAGAACTTTCGAGTTCCGTTCTGTCGGCACGTAAAGAGGCGAAGAACTTCACAGATCAGATTGACACTATCGATAAGAAACTACGGCAATTGGATAGCGAGTGCGAACAGACTGAACGAGTATACAATCAGCTTCAACTAAACCTTCAAACGACACAACTGCAATTTGACCAATATTGGCGCAAAATAACAGAGTACGGTTACGATGAGCCACTCGTTGTCTCTTCTGAACAGTTAGAGCAAGCAGAAACTTCGCTCAAGATGATGCACTTTGAACAAGAGAGACTTGGTGCCGTCAATCAGCTAGCCCTTTCACATTTTGCAGAACAAATCTCTCGATACCGCGAACTATCCTTGCGGATGAATGAATTGGAGAAGGAAAAGCAGGCAATAGTTAGTTTCATGGATGAGATTGAAAAGAAGAAAAAAGAAGTCTTTACCGATGCCTTTCAACGATTAAATAAGAACGTTGGTGAGTATTTCTACAGGATGACGGGCGGGGGAGAGGCCGTGCTCAAGCTGGAGAACCCGGATGAACCTTTCCGTGGAGGTATTGATATGATCGTCACCTTTCCTAACAAACCACCCATTCTCGTCAGCGGTGCAAGCGGAGGAGAAAGATCTGTGGCCGCTGTGGCGTTTATTTTCGGACTTCAAGAATTTATACCAACGGCGTTTTACATACTTGACGAAGTTGATGCACATTTGGATGCTTTCCACGTTGGAAAGCTCGGCGAGGTTCTCCAAGAGGAAGCCGCGAAGTCGCAGTTTATCGTTATCACTTTAAAGCCTGAGATAGTGAATAAAGCAGAAAAGATCTACGGAATTTACGAGCGCAGTGGTATTTCGCACGTCGTTTTTGCGAATGTTAAGGGGAGCACGTGATCAAACGTGGCTGAGCCCACCACAAAGCCCTTTTTCCTTTATCCCCCATGGAACATACTTTTTGAAGTGCACCGATTAGAGAAGCTTTCCCCTTGGAACGTAGACATCTCCTTCCTACTGCTTTCTTTCTTAGGTGAGATGAACAAGCATGGCGAGGTAGATTTTCGCGCATCTGGAGTTGCGCTTGACTCTTCAGCGTTTATTTATCTGATGAAGTCAAAGCTTTTGCTAAAGTTGGAGGAGCCTATCGCAAAGCCGCAGAAATTATCAGAGTTCGTTCCACCGGCGCTTACGATTCCCATTCGCTATGAGTTGACCTCGACGACGATTAAGGATCTACTTGAAGTCCTGGACGAAGTCTTGAAAACTGAACGATTACTGCCTCTGCAGCCTCATTTAGAGCCAATTTTGCTCCCACCTCCAGATATCTTGCCCCAGATTGATTTATATTTAATGGCCATCGAAGAACGGATGGAGGTTTTGTATGATAGCTTGATTGAGCGCGCAAGAGAGGGTTCGCCCATCCATTTCTCTGTATTCGTCAGTGGGTTAGAGAGGTTAGAAGCTATCAAGACGTTTATTATTCTCCTCTTTCTCGCGCAAAGAGGCAAGGTTCTTTTATGGCAGGATGAAGAGTTTGGCGAGATTTACGTGACCTTAGGAGACAAAATCTTTGAAGCAGATAGAACAGCCACGCATTGCTGAAGTCTTACCCGAAGAGACAAAACAGCGCCAGGATTTGGCGTTGCTAGAGGCCGCCCTGTATGTCGCTGGGCGACCTTTGGATCTAAAAACACTGTGTCCTGTGCTTAAAACGCGCTCTGCAGCAAAAATCAAGAGGTTAGCGACGATACTTTCAGAGGATTACAAGGCACGACATACAGCGTTGGAAGTTCTAGAGCTAGCAGATGAGCGATTTGTGCTGCAGTTGAAACCGAAGTTTACGTCGTACGTACGGAGACTTGCAATTCGCCCCTTGCTTTCTTCGGGCCCGCTGAAAACGCTGTCCTATATTGCCTTTCGCCAGCCGATTAGCCAAGCGCATGTAGTTGCCGTTCGTGGAAGCCACGCTTATGGACATGTGAAACAGTTAGAGGAACTCGGCTTGATCGTACGCGAGCGTGTAAAACGCGGGTTTGTCATGAAGACTACAGAGTTTTTCGCTGACTATTTCGGTTTTAGCCATGACGCACGAATTATGAAGCGACAACTCAAGGATGTATTCAAGGATTCCGTAGAGGAAGGCCAGTCAGAGCTTCCAGAGTAAATGTGAGTAAGCCTAACTACATGGTGCGGCACAATTTTCTAGGTTTAAGCATACCAGATAAGATTAAGGGTTCTCTTGAAGCTTCTTGTTTAGCGTCTGAAGGTATGTTGGCAAGCCTTCGATGTCTTTTACGTCTCGTCCTACAAGTGCCTTTAGTTCCTTCCAATAGTTCGTGTTCGCCTTTATTTTGACACTTTCCAAGTGATGGATCAAGCGTTTGGTTAGTTCTTCTCCTCGTCTGTCAAAATCCAGAAGAAGAATGAGTTGCCGACATTTTTGTCTCTCTATTTCGACGGTCACATCCAGAAAGGATTTTCCAGAGGTTTTTGCAGTGATTATCTTGCCTTTGATCCCTAGCTGTCCAAGCGCTTGAGAATCCTTCCTTCCCTCAACAACGATCAGATAGTCCTTCGCTGAATCGATGATAAGTTTCTCCAGCAGTTGTTCAATCTTATCGATGCGCTCTTGAAATTTGGCCGACAAATGTGCTTTTACCTTGTAACTTCTATTTTCAGCATTTTCTCGAGCAAGTCTGGCTTCTTCTTAAAATGTTCTCTAACAGGGTTCAGAATATTTGCTAATGCCTCAGAGATGCTGTTCTTCAAATCCAATGGATGGATCTTACCTTCTTCGAAAGCCTTCTTAAGCTCATCATAGTCATAAAAGATCTGAGAGTCACCATACTTAGCTGGACGCTCAATCGTCAAATTTTTTTGATTCGTAAAAACCGCATATCTCGCAAGCTCCAAGACTGGATTTGCCTCAACCTGTTTCGCCGGGCAATAGGCATTTTGAACCTTCGCTCGTATTTGTTCAGGCGAGTCATGCACGAAGATACAGCGCTCTGGAATGCTCTTGGACATTTTCGAACTAATCTCAAGATTTATCACTTTATTCTCGTCAAACTCCTTAATCGACTTAGACGGTCCTTGCAGACCCATGAGTAACGGTCCATGCACACATGCGGGTTTCCTACATCGCAACTTCTCGGCAACATCTCTCGCAAGCATATGCGCCTTTCTTTGGTCGATTCCTCCACAGGCAACGTCGAGTTTCATATGAAAAATGTCTGCAGCTTGCATGCATGGGTAATAAACCCAAGCAGTTTCCATGTCTGACAAGCTCATTTCTCGCCCCATTATGGGTAGCGCTCGCAAGATTCTCTGAAGAGTTGCTGTTTTGGCTATGCGAATCACTTTTTCCCAGTAATCGACTTCTTTAGTCAAGTCTGACGTCCAACGATACTCCACTTTATCAGGCGAAAGTCCCAGAGCCGTGAAGCATTCCTTGAAATACTCTCCGCATACGTGAATATTCTCCATTTTTCCGCCCAGCTTGTCGTTAATCCAGCTGTGCCAGTCCGCCAGAAAGATGATGAAATGAAAACCCGCATCTATCATATCTTTAATTTTTCCGCCACATACCAACCCTAAACCAAGGTGCATTAAACCGCTGGACTCGAAACCCCAATATGCCCTAGGTGTGTTGACAGTTTCCAGAATTGATCGCAACTCCTCCCTCACGACTACTTCTTGCGTATTACGCATGACAAGCGCTAATTTATCTTCGACATTCAAGGTAGGTCGCCTTCTCCAGTACGGTTTGCAGAGGGAAGACTTTAAAGTTGTCTACGACTGCACCGTTTTAGGACGAACCCGTTCAGCACTCCAGACAAGACTTGCAGTCAACCAGAATGCTAGAATGACATCTGGGACAGATCAACGCAACTTCCTGCTGTCTAGATGCACCTTTGTGCACCGGTACAACTGTAAGCACAAACCCGGTAATCACCGCAGATCCCTTCACTTTAAAATATCGCAATGGTAACCCAAAAATTTTGCCAAAATCCGAACTCATCTTATCGTGGGCGAGTTTTGTGCCCCACGTTACTAACACTCAGCTTCACCGAACAGGCATGCGCTTTTCTCAACTGAGCTCTCTCGCAGTGGGAGCTAATTGTACGCCCACGCCCGCCATGTCTCATGTCTGGGTAAGCCCCGAACTCATAGAAGGATCTTGCATCCATTCATAGTTGGAGTCCGTATCCATGAGCCCTCTTTTGAGGATCCGGCGGGATTGCTCAAAGCAACGCTTATCATCGGCAAGAAAGAAAGTGGCGGCTGGGAAGAGATTAACCTTTCTTAATCAGATTTTCTAAATCGATTTCGAAAGCCGCAACAGGATTTTCCAGTTCAAAGTTGCTTAGCACTTTAGGATGAATCTCGCCTACAATGCCGATTTTTCTCTTTCCAAGGCTAATGATGGCAGCTCTGCCTTCGATGTAGCTTGGATGCTTTGCCGCCGTTACTCGCCATCTGTGTAGGCCTAAATTGGCTAGTAGCGCTTCTGCAATCGATTTGACTTCGGTAAAGTTGGCGTTTGCGTAGGAAAACGCGCCAGCAACATGTAGTCTTCTCTCACATCGACTTTCCGCTTCCATATTGACCACTATAACGTCCGAAACTTCACATAATCGCTGTGGAAAACTCTCGCTACGGTTATCCATAAAATTCTGCATCAATCCAGGTAACAATTCTTGGCGCAGGATCGTGTATTCCGTGGAAGTGGGGTTAGCAAGTCTAGCAACTTTTCTGTTCTTCTTCTGCATCTTTACATAGTGTGTCTCTTTGTTGCTGAGCATAAAATTCATGACCTCAGTGAAGCCAAGTCCGATCATGATCTGTCGAGTAATGTTTGCCAGCTTTCCAGCCTCATGTTCTTGTCCAACGGTTATAGTTAACGGCAGGGTGGGCTTCATCCGATAATAGCCATGGCCGATTGCGATTTCTTCTACCAAGTCAATCTCATGTAAGATGTCAATTCGATATGCCGGAATTGTAACGTCTAACACCATTTTCTCCGCCTTCCTTGCATCCAACCGACATTTTTTTAAACATTTGATGGCTTCGGCCTCAGAAAGATTGAGACCTAGTGACTCATTAGCGAGGACAACGTTAAATTGCATGCGTTGAGGGGCAAGATTAGGCGAATCCTCCGTATGATCAAGATACTCGACTCGGACCTTTTCAATGGTGGCACCCATGTCTGCTAACGCCGTGACTAGCACGTTTAGGCTTCGGGCGACAGCCTTGTAATCTGTGCCAGTGACGTCTAAGAACAAGTTTCGCGTGTTGCCTACTACACGGGTAAGTTCACCGTTGATTATGGGCGGCATAGAGAGAACTTTATCGTCACTGTCCACGAGTAGAGGATATTTCGGTGCCCAGTCGACAAGATGTCGATAGGCGATGCCCTTTTCATGTTTATCCAAGATTTCCTGTAATGTCATTTCTTCACTCCTGTCCAATGGAACAAACCTCACTCTCTCGGGAGAGACGGCCTTAAATTCGAACGGTGGGTTGACTGCATCTAGATTGTGAATACCTATTGATGCCTTCTTTCTGTTCCTTCCGATGCCCCAGTGTAGATCTTCCTGAATCTCCATAAGCTCGGCGATTGTGTCTTCATCGAGTCTTATATTGCGCACCACTGCCGCGAGCATGTAAGGTCTAATGGTAGATAATGACCCGTCAATTCTGAGCATCATCCTGCAACTTCTTAGCTCATATTTTGGTATTCCAATCTCCCAGCCCTTTAGGCCTTTAAATGCCCTTGCAATCCCTGCATAGCTGCACATGTCAATTCGGTTAGGATTGAACTCGATTTTCACGAAGTTAGGTCCCATCTCTTCCAAATCAACGCCTATCCATGGAAGCCATCTTGCCATCTGATCTAAAGATACCCGCCGGCCGAGGAACTTGTTGAAGCGCTCTTGGTAAAGAGTAATTACAGGCAAGCCGGCGTCCTCCTTATCCAGCTCAAATTATTCTTATACAACGCGCGCATGTCATCTAGACCAAGTTCTACCATTGCCAAACGTTCCAAGCCTCCGCCCCAAGCCAGAACTGGACACTTGATACCCAAAGGAGCTAAGACTTCAGGCCGGAACATCCCCATGCCGCAAAGCTCGATCCAAACCTTCAATCTAGGCACATAGACAGTCGCTTGCACAGAAGGTTCTGTGTACGGAAAATAGCTCGGCCAAAACTGCACTTTTGCTAGTCCAAATTTTCTATAAAACTCTTCCAATGTACCCATTAAATCGCGTAATGTGATATTGTTAGCCATGATAACGCCTTCGATGTGGTGAAATTCCGCAAGGTGCTTGTAGTCCATTTTTTCGTTGCGGTAAACCTTATCAACGGAGAAGACTTTAACTGGCGGAGTTTTGTGCTCATAGAGATACTTTATGGTCTCGGAAGTCGTATGTGTTCGCAAGACGAGTCGTTTGGCTTCTTCTGAACTCCATTCACCACCCCATCCGCTTGACCCAGTTATCCAACCACTCGCATGGGTTTTCGCAACCTTTTCAACCGTGCCTTTCGCTGGTAGTTCTCCCTTTTGAGGGTATGCTAGATAGAAAGTATCCGCCATTTCTCGGGCTGGATGATCCTGAGGCTGAAACAATGCGTCGAAGTTCCAAAATGCAGTCTCCACAATCGGTCCGCGGATCTCTGTGAAGCCCATTTCTAGAAAAACCTGACGCGCCCGTTGAATAATCTGCCTAAGCGGGTGCAGTTTACCTGGATAAATCGCTGGTCCAGGAGCAGATACGTCGAATTTCTTGAGCCTCGCAGTTTTCCATTTGCCACTTACGATTAGCTCAGGTGTGAGCTGGCTAATCTCTTGAACTGCTTTGATCCCTTTCTGAACTTTTTCCCAACCAAGCTCACTTAGCGCTAGTTCTCTTGTTGTTTTTTCATTGATTTCTATCAGTTTTCGTCTTTTCAACATGATCGTGACATTTTGGAGTCGTCTATCCAGAGCCTCTGTGCTCACATGGCCTTGCTCGCTGAGCAGTTGCAGAAGGATTTCGTCAGCGCTCCTCTCGGGCTCCTCCCGTTCTTGTGTCTTCTCATCACGAATCAATCTACCCTCGCATCTTCTTCCCAGAAATCTTGTGTCGACCATCAGCACGGGGTTTTCTTTTCCAGTGATGGTTGCCCAGCCTTTTTTATGAAGCCAACCTAGGGCAATTGTTACGAGAGGTTTTTCCAAGCAAGTACTTGCCGCTATTTTTTCAATAGGTATTGGGTTTTCCTGTTTTAGTAGGTCTCTGATTAAGCGTCTTTCTGGAAGCCCCTTCTTGGCATAGTCTTTTCCTTCCTCGTTTAGAGCAATGATTGTTTGTTTTTTTTCGGTGATTTGGATAAGCTTATTATCTGACAATGATAAGGCTGCACGCATGATTGCTGCGTGGGCTAAGCCAGTGTCAAGGGCTATTTGGTCGATGCTCGCCTTTCCGCCCAGTTTCTGTAGGGCTAAGAGTGTTTTCAGTTCGTTTTCCCTTATTTCACCCAAGATTTTCCTCTCTAAATGCTTTCAGTAGTTTAGCAAGTTTAGAATAAAAATCCTTCAGCACAACTCGACCGGTTTGATATGCTTGACCATTTGACCAAAAAGTTCTAGTAATTACCTGGGAAATTGGCGGGACGTCACTTGCACCATTAAAGAGAGTCTGCAACATGTTACTTATGCTTTATTCCAATGATGACTCACAAAGTTTAATATTCCATGTTTCGAAGTGATTTCAAACAAGGCTGTGAAGTGCTTGGCTAACGAAGAAATGGTAGTCACGCCTTGGGAAGTGAGAGGCAAGATAGATTACGAAAGACTGATCCGAGAATTTGGCACTCAGCCTCTTACTGATGAGTTAATGGAAAGAATGAAAAAAGACTTTGGCGAACTACATCCACAACTGCGCAGGAGGCTCTTCTTTTCTCATCGAGACCTCAACGTCATATTAGACAGGTTCGAGAATGGCCAAAGATTCGTACTATACACTGGCAGAGGACCCTCAGGACCAGTGCATATTGGACACTTAGTGCCTTGGATTTTCACAAAGTATTTACAAGAAAAAACCGGTGCTAGGCTTTATTTTCAGATGACAGATGACGAAAAATTCCTAATCGAGGATGAAATGACGTTGGAAGAAACGACCAAATGGGGATATGATAACGCCTTGGACCTGATCGCATTGGGCTTCAAGCCTGAAAAAACTTCCATAATTTTTGACGTGAGAGACATCTTCTCCTTGTACGACATTGCAGTGAAAGTTGCAAAACGAATCACGTATTCAACCGCAAGGGCGGTTTTCGGTTTCAAGGACAGCACAAACTTGGGATGGGTCTTTTGGCCGGCAATGCAGGCAGTCCCTTGTTTCATCCACGCAAAACTCACTCAAGAGAATGTTCCGGCGCTGATTCCTGCAGCGATCGACCAAGACCCTTACTGGCGAATAACCAGGGATATCGCGCAAAAACTAGGCTACTGCAAACCTGCCCAAATTCATTGCAGATTCGTGCCAGGATTAGGCAAAGGCGGCAAAATGTCCGCTTCCGAGCCTGAGACGTGCATATTTACAATCGATACACCTGAAGAAGTGAAAAACAAGATATGGAATGCGTTTACCGGCGGAAAACCAACAATAAAGGAACAGAGAAATACTGGCGGGAACCCTTATTTATGCACGATTTTCCAGTACTTCCTCTACCTTTTTGAAGAAGACGACAAAAAAATTTCCGAGCTAGATGAGAACTGCAGAACAGGCAAAGTAATCTGCGGCGACTGCAAAACCATTCTGACTGAAAGAGTAAACAGATTCCTGAAAGAACATCAAAAGAAAAGAGAGAAAGCTAAAGAAGAAATTCAAAATTTCTCTCTGAAGGCTGGGGAGAAAAAATAATGAAGAAGGAGAAAAAGACAAACCAAATCAGCCCATCAACTGCTTCTCGTTTATTGCATCCAAAACTTACAGTGCTTCTCACATGCATTGATAGTACAGGAAAAGCCGACATAATAACCTTGGCATGGACAATGCCAGTGTCTATGAACCCTCCCTTGCTTGCCGTCAGTATTGCTCCAAGAAGACATTCTCACAAGTTAATAGAAGAAACCAAAGAATTCGTGATTAACATTCCAACCATGGAGCTCGTCGAAGAAACACTGTTTTGCGGAAGGAAAAGCGGGAGAGACTCGGATAAGTTTAAGGAAACTGGACTTACACCTTCACCAGCCAAAACGGTCAAACCGCCTATAATTAAAGAGTGCGTAGCACATATTGAATGTACGCTCTACGAACAAATAGCCGAAGGAGATCACACGCTCTTCATTGGCGAGATAAAGGCTGCATACGTAAACGAAGACGCTTTCACAGGCGAGTACGACTTGAGCCGGAACCAGCTTATTTTTCATGTCGGAGGCAACAAATTCGCAACGCTAGAGACAAGAATCGTGGAGCCACAACAGAAGCGATGAAACTAACAACCAATGCTGAGTCCACGCTCTAAAGATTTTTAACCCTAACCTAGTTAAAGGAATCCGTGTGCTAGCCCAATGAGCTTTTCAAAGGATGAACTCGAGAAATTTCGTGAAGCAGGAAAGGTCGCAGCCGAAGTTCGAAAGATAATGAAAAAAACTGTCCACGAAGGAATGCAAATCATCGATGTCTGTGAAAACACCGAGGGATTGATCCGTAAACTCGGTGGAAAACCAGCCTTCCCATGTAATGTGTCAATAAACGAGATCGCTGCCCATTACACTTCGCCTCCAGATGACAAGGGAATTATACCGAAGAATTCGATCGTTAAAGTCGACATCGGAGCACATGTCGATGGATATGTCGCAGACACGGCGGTAACCGTCTGTTTCAACACCGAATATGATGCGATGGTCGCTGCAGCTGAAGATGCCCTGAAAGTGGCGACAGAAACCATACATGCAGGAATGTTCACTTCGAAACTAGGTTCGGCCGTTCAAAAGACAATCGAGTCGCATGGTTTCAAGCCCGTTTCAAACCTCACTGGACACCAAGTTGGAAGATTTACGGTGCACGCAGGAAGGTCATTGCCTAACGTCGTTCACATATCAACAACACGAGTCCATGAAGGAGAAATGTATGCCGTCGAACCCTTCGTGACACCAAAAGAGGCGAGCGGCAGAGTAGGAAATGGTAAAGAGATCACGATCTTTAAGCTCAAAAAACACAAATCAATGCGGACTACAGAGGCTAAGCAGCTACTTCAATACATGGAAACGGAGTTCCACACACTTCCTTTTGCAGAGCGTTGGTTGCAGGAAGGCCCATTAAAAATCAGATATAAAGAAGCCTTTACAGAAATTCGTCGTTCGAATTGCTTGACGGAATACCCGATTTTCGTCGAAGTGAGCGGAAAACCCGTAGCTCAAGCAGAACACACTTTGCGCGTTACCGCGAATGGTTGCGAAGTAATAACCTAGAACATCTCTTTCTTGGGCTTTTCCTTGACTTCTCGATATATCGCCGAGACAAGCAATTTGTCACTACATTTAGGACATGGCCCAGCTTGTTTAAAGACGTAGTCTCCACGCTCAAACGTCCTCACGTTCTTGAAACCGCACTTCTGGCAAGCCACAGTCGTCATGACTGGAGGGATCTCAATTTTTATGTGCATCATGTGACCCCTAGCCTGAATCAACATATAAGTAGCAGAAATGAGGCCTGCAAAACCAATAACCAAAAAAACAACGCCAGTTGTGGTAATTCCAACCTTGCTGGAATAAGTGAGAAGCGCTAGGGCCAAGCAAATAAATGCAAGAATTAGAGTACCAAAAATAACTGCTAAGGAGTAAGAGGACACTCTCTGTACCGATTCTGGTGTTTCTTTTGCTTCGGAGTCTCCGCTCATTTTGTTAGCCTACTGTCCGATTCCTATAGAGTTCCCGATACCCGCAACTATGACGACGTCGCCTTCCTTAGTTCTTTCTTTGATTACTCGCTTAACATTCTCTATCGCCAAGTCGACTGCGTCTGTAACCTCTTTACGCATCGGTGAAACAGCATCCCCGATGTCTTCTTTTATGACGACAGCGTTGATCGGGATTTTGTACTTAACTAATTCTTCTTCAACCTTAAACTGGTCTACGCCTGGTCCGCCGATGGCTACGCCTATGCCCTCTGCAACTTCGCCTGGTGATTCTCCTTCGAGTTTTTGTGCAGCATCAATAGTGATTATTGAGGCGATTTTTCCATCATTTTCCTCGATTATTTGTTTGATTGCTTCGCCAGGTTTGCCGACGTTTCCGCCCGGCCCTTCAGCTTTCAGAACGTGAACGGTTCTCCCTTCGATTTGTATCGTTGACACAATGTAATCTTTTTCAACTTTCCTCTGCTCATGTCCATAGATCATTTTTCCCGTTACCAACTGTCCTGCTCCGTCACCGATTGGTTGACCTGTTGTGAAGGCCTTCAGCGCCGCTGAAAGAGCTTCGGCTTCGCGCATAATAAGCGGAAGTGCCATTTGCACTTGCATGATCACATACAAACTGTACGTTTTCTTGCCTAACATGTAGTAATGACGTATGACTTTGTAGATGAGGTTCAGTGACATGGCGGCTTCTAGGCTATTTTCTAGATTATTTACTTGCGTAGGATCTGCTTGTGGCGCCATTAGCTTAACTTCATCTTTGAAGCGTGTGTCTTGAACGTCCAAGATGTGCTCTAGTTTCCATACTATACCTGAAGGATCCATCCCTTCAGGCGGAATGGTTATGTAGTCAAGAAATTGGTCGACACGTGCGGTCGGATCTGTAGCAGGTTTACCTAGTTCCTTTATTGTTTCGATCGTAGTCTTTCGTCCTTCATCACGTATGTATTTCAGCCGTATCAGAGAGTTCCTAACCTCGTTTAGCATAACGTACATTTGTATTCGTTGACCATAGAAGATGAAGACCACGAACACAACAGTGAAGATTATTTGGAATGCTACGCTGATAGGATCGCTGCCTAACAACTGTGAAGCTTGCGGTATCATAATCACTTCTTTCACTTCTTTCAACATGCACGTCTAGAGGGTTATAAATCTTGAGGATTTCTCCTCCATCCTAAGGCTTGAAGAGGTGGGGCCACCAGCTTTCTCGGCTTCACGTGGCCTAAGCCCACACTAACGCCAAAAACGGAGCGCGGTTTAACTTCCGAGTTCGGAATGAGATCGGGTGGGTCCCGCGCCCTTTGGCCGGCAACCCCAACAAAAACGCCTTTAAGGAGTTGATAAGGTTTTCGCTCGATGATGACGCTGACCACTAGGCGACAAAATATATATTCGGTGGCACGGAGTTTTGTGGTTGTGGTGGGGCTGTAGTCTAGCCCGGTATGACGACGGGCTCCAGAAAAAGCAAAACAATGGGTTTGCCGACCGTGCGAAACGGAATGACGAGATTCTGGAGCGGTCGAGAAGAAACCCGTAGAAACCACGCAGAAAGTCATGGTTTCGGGCAAAGGTCACCGGTTCAAATCCGGCCAGCCCCACCAGTCTTTACTACAAATTCATAACTTTCAAAACGATCTTTCGTTCTAGCTCTACGGTGAGATAAAAATGGTAAGTTGCGTGCAATGTGGCAGACCAATAGGATTATTGGAGTACACACTGGGCGACTCTAACTTGCTAGGACTCTGTAAGAACTGCAGGAAAGCCCAGAAACAGTGCGACAACTGCCTCTACATGTTCATAATAAGCATGGAAAACTCCCCGATCGTACGTTGCATCAAATATGGCTACAACCTAACGGACAAGAAAAGCTGGGCAAAGGCAGCTAACTGTCAATACTATACACCGAAAATACCGACAGACTCTAGAAAACCCCAAAATACCAATAGAGCTAGAACCGCTTCAAAAGCAAACAAAACAGTTATCGCAAGAGCTGGAAAAGAAAAGTCCAAGCGCTGGTTCTAATCTTCCACTACCTTGACTTTCAATCGTCCCTTCACGGAATCTTCTGGTAATTTCATCTTAGAGCTCTTCCAGCGCGCGGTTTTTCGCTCCAACTTCTTTTTCGAAGTTTCAGCGCTCGATGAGCTTATCCTCAATAACGCGCTACTCGACCAACGCTTACTAGAGGGAGTAGAACTGAAGAACTCCGAAAGAATCCGACCATGAACTGAGCCCCGGCACTACGAAAACTGGATAAAGCTTCTGGGAAAACCGTAATAATCTACGTGAAATGGCAGTTAAACTCTTAAAAGTTCAGCTGGAACATTGTCTAGAGCCAAACTTGCCCTTTTCCCCGCGGTTTTCTGCAACGCCCAGTGCAGGATCTCGTGGCTTAGCACGTCTTCGATTTTGCCGTCATGATCACCGAAAATGTATATGATCCCACTTCCAGTATCGTAGATACCGTACATCGGGGGAAAACAGAACATAAGCTGCAAAGTTCGCAAGGTCATCGTGGTCTTCTCCGTGATCAAGAGGTGGATCTGCGAAAATATAATTGTAATTAAAAAATGCAAAATATTCTAGTGCTCGACATATGGAAGGCCTCTGCCTAGGATATCAAGTTCTTTAATTCTGAGGAAAACTATGGCGAAAACTCAGGGTGAGCACCGTTAAGGCGACTAGTGGAAATTCCAAGTTTATAGGTTGTACACTCTATCCTGAGAAATTTCGAATCTCGCCTTCTTAAATGCTCCTTACACTGCCTTTTGTTTCTTTGGAATCAAGATGAGTGAGTTTCGCGACAGAGCAAGCCTTAAGTGCGTTCATTACGCTTGTCCCCGTTTTGGCTCTTAGTTTTCGGAGGAGTTCTTATATCTTAACTTTGCCTCGGTTTCTATTTGGTAGATGTTTGGGCAAGGAAGCAGCTAGGAAGGACTCTTCCGTGAACAAGCTTTAGTGTTCATGGGAACAGCAGTTTGTTATCGCGCACTCGCTCGGGTAGTCAATCATATAAACGATTGTTGATGATTGAATCTAGCGCGCGCACTATTCGTTCCAGAAGTAGAATGAAAATTGAGTGGAAAGGAAAACTCTCGGTCTATAGTGGATGAACTGAGCAGAAAGCTTGACCAGATAATTCAGAGACTGGATTTTCTTGAGAAGCTCATTTTGGAGAAACCGGAGTATGCGGACCTGGCCGCTGGCTTGCAGTTGACGAAAGTGGGGATCGGGCTGTATGGTG
>DATHCB010000033.1:0-5164 GCA_035319765.1 Bathyarchaeia archaeon | reverse complement strand
ACTGAGGCTGAGCTTATCAAGAAGATAAACAAAACCCTGCCGACCGTGACGGACAGCAAAGTCAAGCTGTTGCTGACGGCTATACTTGAAGACGAAAAAAGACACCATGGACTACTCAAACAAGTCCTGGAAATATTAGTCAAGGGCGAAACCATCACAGAAGAAGACTGGTGGGACATCCTCTGGAAAGACGTACCCTTCCACGGCGCACCTGGAGGCTAAACAGCACCTTCCAAGCACCACCTAGTGTGCGCGCGATTAACGAAGAAGCCTTACTATTAGCTGTGTACCTGAGGAACGAAAGGAAGGATTGGATTCCAAGAATAGGAACAACGTAATAACAGTTTTCTGTCTTGTGTGGGATTTTGGAGCACTGCATATTACTGTGTGGTTAGATCCTACACTTAGAGCATTAGAAGGTGATGAAGAGAAAAGAAATTATTCTTTTTCCTTTTCTGATAGATGCTGCTTCTGATTCTTCTCAGCACTCTGCATTGACATTGCTTCCTTAAGCAGATAGTCTGCAAAGTGTTGGAAAGACAAAGGTTGGAGGATGCTTTCGCCTTTCAAATCCACAACGAAATGGCTAATGCTCATGAGATCACTCCAATGAACCCTGCCTTCTTCTGCAAACTTGGAATACTCTGGAAAATTCTTATGGACAGAAACTGCAATTCTATTGAAGCCAGCGCCCATGCCACCAGCGGCAAATATGACTTGGGGTCTTCTTGCGGCAAAGTTCTTAGCCAGTCCTGTATCATATAGTTGCTTTCCGATGTCAAACTTCCCTATGGTAAAGGCAAGTATCTCAAAGTCCATTTTGGCGAAGTTTGGGATAACAGTGTATTCTATCAGCCCTTCCTTCTCCAATCTCGTTCTAATTCTTCGGACGGTTGGTTGTGAAATGCCTAGGATCTTCGCGAGTTCTCTGTCACTTCTTCTGCCATCTTTCACTAGTTCAGCGATCAATCTTAGTTCAACTGCTTTCACGTTGAGCACTTTTCCAAATAGTCCTCTTTGAAGATTCTGATTAGTTATGGTTCTGCTATAAGTTTTCCTTATTAAGTTCAAAAGAATCCATGTTTCTTTTTGTTTTTCTTAGGTTCTTCTCTACGTTCTTAGCGCGCGTGTTTGGGTGTGTGGGATAAATCTTTAACCTTCTTTCTTCAGGCTTTCTGCCAAGTTTTTTAGAGAGAGAGGTTGGATAACCTCTTTGCTTTTCAGGCTTACGATGAAAGAGTCTTTGATATCAATCGTGTCTGTCCATTCGTTTCGCAATTCTCCTAAGAACTGGGTATAGTCGGAATATTTTCTGTGAGTTGAGATTACTATTCTGTCATAGCCTAACCCATTGCCAGCACCACCAAAGATGATGCTTGGATGTCTCTTTGCGAAGTCTTTGGATTTTTGGAGATTGATTTCGGGATGCTTAGTGTAGTCTCGCTTTCCAAATGTTACAGCGATTACGTCAAAACCGAGTTTAGCCAGATTTGGAATAGCGGTGTATTCGAATAGTCCTTCCTTCTCTAATCTTATTCTTGTTCTTGTGATAGTTGGTTGTGAAACGCCTATTACCTTAGCGAGCTCCCTGTCACTTTTCCTGCTATTATTCACAAGCGCAGAAATCAACTTCAACTCAATATCTTTCAAGAATTATCACTAGTGCATTGTTGGGTGGGATCAATATTTAAAACTGCGTGGTTTTGTTTGTTTTTTGCTTTGTGGTCGTCCGTCCGTGACTGTCCGTCCGTAACTGACTGACTCCGTATGTGACCGTGACTGATTGGGCATGGGACACGCACACGCACGCGTGTGTGCGTCCGTTCGTTCGAGAAAGAGGATAAAACTTTACTGCCAACCCAACGCCACTTGGCATCATTTACACTCTCGGGATAGGTGCGGTTTGTTGGGCATGGAGAGAAAAGAGAAGAAAGGAAACTACCGTGCCACTCTCGCTATGTAAAGGGGTGTATTTTTTTCCGCGCCGTTAATTCACTCCACTATGTTTAGGAATAAAAGTCGTATGCACGTCTGCAGCGTAAATCTTATAGCGTCATTGCTGGCGAGTGGTTAAGAGTGCGCGCTCCTCGGACGAGCAGTGTACAGACTGGATGAATTCAGAAAACAGCAGTAAGGAGACACAAATAGTGGCAACACGCAAAGACAGAAACACAAGCAAGACGGAACTCGATCTATTACGTGATTGGTATGAGTACAACTCTCACGTTCGAAAAAAGTACTTTGAGGTCATCTCCAAACTCCCGGAAGCCGAGCAGACGAGAGACAGAGGAGCATCCTTTCCCTCGATCCTCGACATCTTCACCCACGTACTAGATGCCTATCGCTGGTGGTTTCTGTACGTCTACGAGGACAAAGTGCATGAAAGAGTAAGACTTCGAGATACAGGACTAAAACTCGACGAGATAAAACGAGAAGAACACAAAATCGACTCCTTCACTAGGAAATTCCTACAAAAACTCTCAACCCGAGACCTTTCTGACGCCGTCATCTGGCACGAGGTCGACTCCAAGGGCAAGCGATGGGAGATTAAGATCGCCCTGCGAGATATGCTCTGGACCTTGGTCGGGGAGGAACTCCAACACAGAGGGGAACTCAACGCATTACTCTGGCAAATCAATGTATATCCCGCAATTACCGAATGGGTAGATTTCTGGAGATAGTCTATCACACGCGCGCTAGATTTCCCATTGTGTCTAAACTTTACCCTTCCTACTTTTCAGTTTCAACCCAAAATGTGCACATTGCGCTATCCATCTCTGTCGGCTTCTTAGGTGTCAGGCTTCCAGCCTACGCAGGAAAATGTGCTTTCTGCATTCGTGGCAAACTAGCGCCGTAGTTTACGCCTCATAGTTTGCATACGCACTTTGCACAGTCTCGCTACGCGTTTCTTTGTGTAGCTTCTTGCCGCACAAAAACGGCGCCCCCGTGCAGTGCTCCTTGATAGGTCTTCCTAAAGACTTTCGACCTTGCTCCCGTAATCATGCCTCTTACGAAACCCAAGCCTGCACAAAACGGCTCACCCGAACGAAGCCCTACAAACTAACGCTCCGCCGCGCGCGCGGAAGACAAGTGTCTGATTCTAATGAAGAACCGTACTCGACCATTTTCGCATCTTTGAAACATCCTATTCGCCGTAGAATTCTCAGGATGCTGTCGAAGAAGCCCATGAGTTTCTCAGAGCTACTCGAGGCTTTAGGAGTGTCCAGCTCTTTTCTCACTTATCACCTTGACAACCTCGGAGAACTGGTGGCAAAAATAGACGACGGCAAGTATAGATTGTCCGGCTTCGGAGAAGCCGTAATGGCAACAATGACCAAAGTTGAAGACATACCAACAACTATGTCCACGAAACCAAGGAGAATAATCAGTAGAAATGTTGCCATAGCACTTGGACTCGTCTGCATCATCTTGGCTGTCAGTTTAACCGGAACATTCGCATATTACGCACCCATGATAAGCGATAAGAACAACACGATCTCTTCTCTGAATAATCAGATGGCTTCTTCGAAAATTCAAATATCAAATCAAAACAACACGATTTCTTCATTGTATGCTCAAATTTCTAAACTGAACTCTAATATAACAAGTCTCCAAAAGCAAATCACATCTGACAATGCCTCGGTCAACTCCTTGACTTCTAACGCCACGATGCTGCAGGGAGAACTGAACAGCATCCTGAACGGGTCGAAATCCCTCTTAGACATCATCACTAGCGACCCTTCTGCGTGGGTGAACAAGACAGTTGAGGTTGAAGGCAACATAAGCCTCTATCTCGTTCCTGGCACATTTTGGCCACCATGGGACTACGAGCTCAGTTCAAACGGAACATCTATCGGAGTTTCTTTTGGAGCCTCCAACTTCTTCAATGGAAAGAACGTAACGGTTCGGGGAGTTGTAACAGAAGGAAGATGGTATGGAATATTTGAAAATGGAACCGCCCCTTTTGGAGCAGTTGTCTATTTCATCGAAGCCGAAAGCATCGAGCTACTAGAATAGTGCGCGCTTACAACACACGTTTACGGTTATGGGGGTGCGAGTAAAGTTTTGACACAACCCACCCGAACAAAAGAAACGTGGGGTATTGTTGTCAATTTTCTTTGACTTGACTTTGGTTAACTATCGACTGTTTTGGAAGGCTTAAACGCCTGCTGTGTCAAGTTTTCTTGATAAAAAAGCTTTTCTTCATGCGTTATCACTGTGCTGTTGGGGAAGACAAGTGTCTGATTCTAATGAAGAACCGTACTCGACCATTTTCGGATCTTTGAAACATCCGCCTAAGCGCGCATGCGCTTTACTTATGGCAGAAGAGGTGGGGTTTCTTTGAAGAAAACGGTTTCATGCATACTTCTAGCTATGCTCCTGACGAGCATGTTCATTTTTGCATTTAATATTGAACCGATCGAAGCTCAGCGCGCCCGGGCAGTCACGGAAAAACCCTTGGACTTCGCTATTGCTATCAACGCGAGCACCTCCAAGACGGTTGTGGGTCAAGGCTTCAGCCTAAATATAACGGTCACAGTCACGAACATAGGCAACAATAGTGAAACGTTTACTGTGGCATTCTACGCCAACACTACAGCGATTGCAACACTAACGTTTACCTTGCCAGTCGGAAACTCGACAACCACCACGTGGAACACTGCGGGCTTTGCACTCGGAAGCTACACGATGAGCTTTGTACTCGTCGGCGCCCCTGATGGATTCAACATCGCATACGGCACAGTTAAAGTCACGATTCCAGGCGACATCAAGGGTGACGGTAGCGTTGGCGGCTTAGACCTTCACCTATTAGCAATGAACTGGCTGGAGACTGTCCCACCTGCACCATCAAACGTCGACATAGGTGGCTACGGCGTTGTTGGCGGCTTAGACCTTCACATACTCGCACAACACTGGCTAGAAAGCGTCTAGTTACTTTCTATCACACTTTCTCAAAGTGTGTTTTTTTCCTTTTTTTTATTTTTTTATTATTATTTATTCAGGGAGAGAGGTTTGGGTTTGGGATAAAACTTTACCCCCAACGCAAATCCAAAGAGAGAGCGTGCGCAACCAAAGGTTTTTCCCTCTTCAAACAAACTCAATCATTGGGAAGTGAGCATGGATAGTCTGGTTGTCATCGTTGACTACGACCCGCAGTGGCCAG
>DATHCB010000032.1:0-12069 GCA_035319765.1 Bathyarchaeia archaeon | reverse complement strand
GGTTTGGATATTAATAGTCTACATCCTGATTGGTGGATTGTCAAATCATAAAGGGCTGGGTACCTGCCGCCGTTGAAAGCAGGACTAACGCGCCTGAAAACGCCACTATAACCAAGAAGCTTAACGGAAAGCGCCCCTATGCGCGCGACTCGGAGGGAAGGTTAATAATTAGTTCCGAACCCTCTCTCTAATGCCCTCTTTTTCTCTTTCTTCGCCAAAACAATCAGGTTTCACCATTTGAAAGCGCGCGCTCATTTGAACACACCAGTCTTTAGAAGAAGTGATTAAACTGAGCTGGTGACTATCTACAAACTCTTGGACCGTTCTACCGACTCCATAAAATGGATAATCGTGCCCACCAAAAAACTTTCCCGACAGTACTTTTGGAGAGTACAATTTTATCGCGCGCTCTAATTTTCCGCGCCTATTGGGTTCTATCTTGCCGCGGCTATGGCTACTTTCCAATAGTTCGCTTTTCCGCCGCCGACTTGTAAATGGCATGGGCGAGTTTCACTGCCTCGTGACCATCGCGTGCGCTGCCGAGCGGTTCACGTCCCTCTTTGATGGCGGAAGTAAACTCTTTCCACTCGTCAACCCACGACGAATCTTCGCCTCGGAATTCAACGATAACTTCCTTAAACGGCTTAGTAAAATCTCTTTTCCCCAGAATCGCTTTTTCAGTACCATAGCTTCCGCCGAGTCCTTCAACGATGATGTAACCTTCTATGCCATAGATTTCAAATGAAAAAAGGTTCTTCCACTGTGTCCAACTGACATGTATGGATGCAGTTTTGCCTTTTTCTGTTTGCAATAGGCAGAATGCGTTGTCTTCTAAAGGAACTTTCCAAAACGAAGATAAGGTGATGCCAAAAGACTCTGAGAACTCCCCTAAGAACCACCGTGCTAAGTCAAGAGCGTGCATTCCCTGATCCATCAGCTGTCCGCCACCGGAAATTCGCCTATTCATTCTCCAGTCCTTTTCATAATCAATTCTTCCGCCTATGCCGTAGCGAATGCGTACAAACAGTGGTTCGCCTATTTCTCCTCGATCAAACCATATTCTTGCCTGTTTCACACCTGGATGGTGGCGCAAGTTGAACCCACATTTGAGGGTCAACCTCGTTTTTTCTGAAGCTTCAACCAAAGCAGCTGTCTCTTTGGAGTTTAGTCCAAGCGGTTTTTCGCACAGCACGCATTTACCCAGTTTCAATGCTTCCAAACTCATCGACGCGTGAAAAACGTTTGGGGTTGCCACAATAACCACGTCTACATCAGCGGCCAGCAACTCTTGCCAATCGGTCGTAAATTGGCAATTCATCTCCTCTGCAAGCGCTCTCGCATTTCTCTCATCAGCATCGGCAACCATAACCAACTGGTCGCCGCAAGCTTTTACTGCACCTGCCCGTCGCCAACCTTGCCTCCCACAGCCAATCAAGCCCACCTTCAGCATTTTTTTCCCTCCTAGGTTTTTCTACGAAGAGTGTACACGTCAGAAGACGAAACCTCATTGAGGTCCATTTCTTTCCAGTTGTCCCACATCGCACTTATGAGCTTCCCCGTCAACCCATCAGAAGCGTCTGACGCCAGGAAGATCGCCAGCTCAACTGGAAGTTTCAAAGGTGTCCCTCCAGTTGCCTTCACCCTTTGCGATTCTTCAATAGCCTTTTTGCCAGCCGCTTCGCCCGTAGCCAAAACCTGGTCATGCATACGCGTGTCTACCAGACCTGGCGCGATAGCGTTTACCTGAATATTGAACTCTTTGACTTCTTCAGCCAAAGTTTCGGTCAGGCGGACTACCGCGGTCTTGGATGAAGCGTACGCTGAAAAGCGAGGCCGCGGAGACGTTGCTCCACCCCCAGAAAAGTTTATGATTTTGCCATTGTGTTGCTTCATCATCGTTGGCAGCACTTCTCTGCAGCAGAAGAAAGTGCCAATCAGGTTCACTTCAACAGTCTTTATCCAATCGTCAACGTCGTTTTTGACTAGTGGACCTACGGGACCTAGAACCCCAGCGTTGTTAACTAAAACGTCAATTCTTCCAAATCGCGCAGCCGCGGAGTTAACCATTTTGAAAACATCACCTCTTCTGGAAACGTCCACTCTTAAGGGTAGTGCACGTCTTCCCATCATTCCTATTTGAGCAGCAACGTCTTTAATCTCTAAAAACGTTCTTGACACGACAACCACGTGTGCGCCTTCACGCGCAAATGCCAAGGCCACCGCTTTGCCGATGCCCTTTCCGGCTCCTGTGACTATCGCAACCTTGCCTTTTAATTTCACAGTGTTCTTCCCCAAAATGCTGTGCAGCATACAAAACTTGCTTACAACGCTTACCAAATAGGCGCCGACACTTGAGGGCAATGTGAAGTCGTGAGTTTTCACCTTCGTACGAGCACTCGCGCCCATGTTTCGCGATTTTTGAGCATCGTTCTCGCGTGTGCTATTTCAAGCCGCTTATTTTTATGTACTTTTCGGGGCTGTGACCAGCTCTGAAGAGGCCTATCCTACATGAAAGGGTTTGCAACAGGTTTGCATCAAATCATTACAGCCCAGAGGCCTCTGCGTCAAATTTTCTGTGCTTCTGATTGCTTATGTGTTTGCGCTTGGCATATGCGTATGGCTGAAATCTATGGTCCATTTGATACTGCGGCGGATCGCTTCTTCAGAAGATATCCTTGGGGTCCAGCCGAGTTTCTTTATCTTGTCCAAAGAAAGTTGAACAACCGGAATATCACCGATCCAGCCACTTGGCCCCCCCGTATACGTCCTTTTCACGTTCTTAAGGTCCATCTCTTGGATAACCCCGTCGGCGACCGTGTCTACCAGTGTTTGTTCATCTATTCCGAGGTTGAATATGTTGACTTTATCCGAGGCTTTCCCATACCCAGTGATTATTCCATCGACGCAGTCCTTCACGTGGAGATACTCCTTACTCTGTTTGCCGTCACCCAAAATCTCAAGCTCGGAGGGGTTCTTGAGAAGCTTATGTACGAAATCCCAAACGACACCCCTTCTACATCTCTCGCCGACAACGTTTGAGAATCTGAACGCCCAGAATTTTATCGGCGCGAATTTAGTGAAGGCCTCGGCATAGGCCTCACAAGCCAGTTTAGAGGCGCCATATAAAGATGTCTGGAGAGGAGAGTACTCCTCAGAAGTGGGTAGAACCGTAGCTTCACCGTATATCGCCGATGTCGAGGCGAAGACCAAATCTGGAATATTATTTTTGCACATAGCCTCAAGTATATTGAGCGTTCCGACTAGATTATTCTCTAGATCAGCCTTGTGATCGAGTAGACTTTCTCTAATGTTTGCATGGGCAGCCAGATGAAAGACCGCGTCATGCCCGGCGAAGATTCTGGTAAGCTTCTTTGTGTCCTTTATGTCTACGTTACGAAGTGTAAGACGAGGATTACCCTTATGGTGTTCGAGATTTTCCAAGAAGCCACAAGATAGATTGTCAACGACTGTTACAGAATACCGTTCGGACAATAGTCGATCAACGAGATGGCTTCCAATGAAGCCCGCCCCACCCGTTACTATCGCTTTCAATTGTTATCGCCTCGAGTTATCTGATTCTCAACAGTTTGGGAAAAGAATTTGTCTGCGGCCTTATAAGATTCTATCGTCCCTATGTCCCACAAATAATCTTTAAGCATGTAGCCATAAACCGGTTCTTGTTTGTGAAGCCACTGGATAAATCTTCCGGGCTCATCGGCGGCCAGCCCCAACTGCAGGTATTCCTTAAGCCTTTTGCCTATTCGCGCTGGAAAAGCGTAGACACATGCTCCTACAAGGGTCGCTTTTGGATGCATTGGCTTTTCGACAAACTCTATAATTTGTCCACTTTCACCAGTCACTACTGTTGAACCTCTTTTCGCTTCGGCAACGCTTCCGGCATAGTAGAGAGCTATGGTGGGAGCGTGTTTTTTACGGAAAAAAGAGAGAAAGTTGCCAAGATTGTCGTTAAAAAGGTTATCGCCAGCCAAGACTAAAACGTCCTCCTCGCCTATTTTCTCGACGATATCGGCTAGAGCTCTAACGGCCCCAAGCTTTTCTTCTTCCTTAGATGACCTTTCAGGCATAAGCTCCACGTGGCAGTATTCGGTGTTTTTTAGCCATTTTTTGAACTGAGATTGAAACCTCAGATTCGTTGACAGAATAATTCTGCTCACTGGCGGGTCTAACGGCGTAATCTTTTCAATAACATAATTTACAATTGGCTTGCCAGAAATGGGGAGCAAGGCTTTAGGTTTATTAGCCGTTAATGGCCAGAGCCTCTTGGCGTACCCACCTGCAAGAATGATTGCGATCATGCAGTGTCGCACGCTGAGGTTTCAGCCTTTTTGAACTCCGACCATGCTTGGTCAAATTCCTTTATGGTTTCTTCTGTCTTTGGGTGGAAGGGCATCTGCACTAGAATCTTGTAAGGGATTGTTGTTATGTGCGCGCCCGCGACAGCCGCCTCATTCACATCTTCAGGTTTTCTTATGCTGCCAACAATGATCTTCGTTGAGGAACGACTTTCCTCGATTATGCGTCTCGACTCCTGTATAATTTTCAGCGGGTCCAAGCCTACGTCTCGTACTCGATTGAAGAATATGCTAGCGTACGTGGCCCCGACGTTGGCTGCCAGCAAGACTTGATTTGTTGCTATCATACAAGTCATATTTGTCTTGATGTTTTCTTTTTTGAGTCTGTTAACAATTCGCAGACCTCGGCCATCCATGAACATTGGAACCTTGACGACGATGTTCTTAGGGTTCCAACGTGAGTACTCTTTGGCTTCCGCGACTAGATCTTCATCGCTACCTGACGTCTTCGTAAGCTCTACACTGAGGGGACCGTTCACTAGGGACAGAATTTCCAGAACTCTGTCCTTAAAGTTGACGCCTTTCTCGGCAAGGAAAATCTTCTGGTTTGTTGTGACCCCACTAATGATTCCCCAAGGCAGTATGTCCTTTATCTCTTTCACACTTGCTGTGTCAAGAAATATTTCCATTTTCATTCACCTCATTTTAAACGGTTCCAGACTTTCAGAACACTTTCAATGCATTAGTTTTGCTTAACGCCACCTATTATCTCTTTCTTGACAATCTCGGAAGCGGCAAATAAGCTAGGGACTATAAGGTCTGGCCTAGTGCCCTCGTCCTCTATGAGTTTACACAAATCGCACTTTAAATAGCCTATCAAGATGGTTCGGCAGCCAACGGACTTGCCCGCTTTCACGTCTGTCAAACTGTCCCCAATCGCGTAACATTTTGATAGGTCCAGCTCCAGATCTTTCGCGGCCCTCAAAAACAAGCCAGGTTTAGGCTTCCTGCAATCGCAGTTGCTTCTGTACTTGGGGTTCTTTGCTGACGGATGATGAAAACAATAATATTCAGCGTCTACGTAAGCGCCCCTTTTTCCAAGATCGGTCCTCATTTTTTGGCTTATCCGCTCAAAGGATTTCATTGTCATTTTTCCCTTGGCTATGGCAGGCTGATTCGATATGACGACTACCTTGACGCCCAAACGGTTGAAAACCCTAATTGCCTCAGCCACTTGAGGCAGTAGCTTGAATTGTCTAGGATGGAGAGGCGAATCTAGCAAGCCTAACTCAGGAAAACTGACAATCTCGTTTATGACTCCATCCCTGTCTAGAAACACGGCTTGACTCATTTGGTGTCTCTCGGCATGAGTTCGCACATCTCAACTATGCTGTACTTAATTCCTACAGAACTTAACGATTTCTTGAGCTTCTTAAGAACTCGCTCGATTTCTTCGTTTTTAACGTCAATCGAGATGACAATTCGCTTCATTTCACGACCCACTTATTAATTCACGTAGTCTTGCACATATAAGGTGCGTTAACACGGCATGATAGCCTTCCACTTGTGGTGTGGAATTTACGGGCACGACTATGCAAGCGTCTGCTATTTGCTTTAAGACGCCACCATCAAAGCCAGCCAAACCCACTACCTTGCCATCATTTTCCTTAATGAACTTGGCAGCCTTCAACAGGTTCTGCGACCAAGGACCCGCCGCGTCCGATCCAGAGCCTCCATGAACGCTAATAGCAACGTAGACATCTTGTTTACGCCGTAGGTTCATTAACTGCTCCACATAGATGTTTTCCCAGCCTAAGTCGTTTGTGAGTGCTGAAACTAAGGGCACGTTATCGTTCAAAGCTAAGGCTCTAAACCTTCTTTTTCCCTCCACTGCGGTGAACTTTGCAAGATCGCTTGCGAAGTGAACAGCTGTAGAAGCTGAGCCTCCATTCCCAGCTAGAAACACCTGCCGATCTTCTTTCCATGCCTCGTATAGAAGCTCTATTACCTTATTAATGTCCTCTCTTGATATACGCTTCGTAACTAACAACACATCTTGAAGATAATGGTCAATAAATTCTTTACCTTGCATGAAATCCCTCCTAGAGATTGACAACTATCTTAGAGCCTTCACGCTCAAAGCCAAACCTAACTTCACTCAATCCTTCCTTAGCCATGGCTTTTCTCAATCTGTCCTTGCGATCCTCACAATAAAACATCAGGAAACCTCCCCCACCAGCACCCATCAACTTGCCACCAAGGGCGCCTTTTCTCAGTCCTTCCTCATAATATCTATCTATCGGACCATTCGAAATCTTTGAAGACGTTTCTTTTTTGGCCAGCCAGTGTTCATGCTGAAGCCTACCGAACTCAGACAAGTCGCCACTTTCAAGAGCATGCTTGACCTTAAACCCTATGTCTTTTATGTGATGCATAGCATCTAGGCCTTTCGATCCTTCTTCTTGCATAGAACTCCTCTGATCTTGAAGCACCATAGTTGAACTCCTTTTTACGCCCGTGTAGAAAAAGAGCAAGTTATTCTCAAGTTCACGAACAGTTTCCTCCTTAATTTTCAGATTTGAGACACTGACCCTGCCTTCTTTAGCTACGTCTAGGCATATGAATCCCCCAAAAGCCGCTATATAAGGATCTTGTACGCCACTGGGCTCCTTCAGAATCTCGATCTCCAAGAAACAAGACTGCTCAGCAAGTTCATGGCGCGGAGGATTTTCATCTTTCAACGCATGAAGAGCATGTAAAAGACTTACTGTGAAGCTCCCTGATGAGCCCAAACCCGTTTCAGCAGGCACATCTGCGATTGAAACTATCTCAAGATGACCCTTTAGCCCCAAAAGCCTTAGGGCTTCTCTAACCACCGGATGTTTAATATTATCTACGGATTTCACTATTTCAGTTATGGAGTAGCTTACCCTGATCTCCTCTTCAAACCTCCGATTGACCACCAAGTAAACATACTTATCCAAAGCCGACGTAATAACAAACCCACCATATCTAGAGGAGTAGGAGGGCAAATCCGTGCCCCCGCCACCTAGCGTTAAACGGAGAGGCGTTTTGCTAATAATCAACTGAGCTCATCTCTTTGCTTGAGGCTTACGATGGCTGCGTTAGGATCTACAAATACTCACTATAAGTTATAAAGATAACTGATGTGCATGCGTAGCGTCTCAACCGTAGCGCGCAAGTCTTATGCTCCCAGCAAATGTCACTTCAAACCCTAAATCTTTAAATGCCTTTTTCAACTATTTCGGCAACTGGCTTAACTTCCATGGTTATGACATTTTTTGGCCAAATAACAATCTTTTAACCTGCCGATTGAACACATAAACCCCCACATCACTCGCCGCACAGTTTCCTCAATCTGAACAGTCGCTTGATTTGATAGTTGAACACGTAGCCCGCCACATCACTTTTCGGGATTCGCTTGATGACGGAGCCGAAGTATGTTAAAATCGTGAAACAGTCCTTCAGCGTTATATAGTGAACATGGAGCAAGACCGCGTGTATCATGTGGATGGGTTCGTATCCCACCTTATAGAGGGTTTTTCCGCGGAGGATGAAATCGCTTAGTGGATGCGCAGTCGTGGAACTGTGTTCAGCACGGACTCTTAAATCCACGACTTTTGCTCCTTCCTTCATGAACTTTAAGCCCAGGTAAGTGTCGTCCGAGATTTTGTTGAACCTTCCGTTCATCAAGCGGAGGAATGTTGAAACCTTGATTAGCATGGCATATCCGCTTTTTCCGCAACAGTCCGCGTTGGCTTTCAAGTTTTCTTCTATGAAGTTTGACGGGATGGTTACGTCTCCGTCTATTCTGAGAAGGTAGTCGAACGATTCTAGGTTTATGTTGGCTAGCCCGTCGTTTAGGACCTGAGTGATTCTGTCGTTTATCGTTGGCTTGTTTATTTTTTTGGGGAGAATGGCTAGTATCTCTATCGGGTATGTTTGGTTGAGGATTGATTGAACAGTCTTGGGATTCAAGTTTTGCGGCAAGGAAGGGACAATGCAGAGTATTCGATAGGTCATTTAGACCCTCCATAAAGCGTTCGTTATGTGCCGTGCTAGGCTTCGTATTTGATAAGTTCTCACGAAGCCGAAGGTGTCCATCTTTTTCGGCCTAGTCAGGCAAGCGACGAAGTAGGACAGCACTATGAAAATTTCTTTAAGACTGTCGGGAGGTTTCTTAAACATCTTGCTCGCCACGTGTATCGGAGTCCATCCGAGCCTATAATGCAGCCATCCTAGATCAACTAAGTAGCGGACGTCTAGCGGATGGTTACCCACGTATAACGGAGGGTCGCGGTACCCGCGAACTTTCTTGTGTGCCATCTGGAACTTCAGTCGGATATAGGGGTCTTCGCACTCGGCATAGAATTTGCCGTTCATGACCTCGTTGAAAGCTGAAACCTTGATTAGCATTGCGGATCCTCCTCCGACCACGTCGGGGTCGCCTATCAGGTTGTTTTTCACGAAATCTTTGCCTAGAACCGTGTCTCCATCAACCTTCAGGATATAGTCGAAGCGCGATAAATTCACGTGAGATAGTCCCTCATTTTCCGCATCAGCTATTCTCTGGATCAGCGAAGGCAGTTTCGATTTTTTAGTTAGGAACATGGTGAAGTTGGGAATTGATTGACCGATGACGGACCACACAGTTTCGCGAGTTAAGCGTTGAGGCAAGCTGACGACTAAGCATAATACTCTTGTTCTTCCGTCCTCATGTGCGCTCTCAGCTGCAGTTGTCATCATTTCACTAATTTAACATTACTAAAAGCCAATATATAACAAATAGCAAAGCACCTACAGCGTCAGTACACCCAATGAGAATAGCTATCGATTGCCACTTCATCGCTCTCTATAGTCGAATAGAAGACGATAGCTTTATCATATCTTTGGCTTTTTCAATCTGTTCTACGCCCTTCACGTTCTTGCGTTCAAGTTTTTTTGTTGCCTAGTTCACAAGCTTCAATTGAAGGTCAAGCTCTTTCGTCTTTTGTTCTATCTCCGCTGTTTGGCTTTCAACTCGATGCATCGTTCTTCTTTACGCGTCTTTGACCATGTTAACCTGCGACGGACAAGATACACTATAAATACAATCATCTGCAAAGATACGCAGATTATGTTTTATAAAAATGTGGGTTGACCCTCATTGGATAACATGTTTATCAAAGCATATATCTTAGACAAGAGGAGATTTGAAGAACGATCTCAAGTAAGATAGCTTCGTCGGAAACGACCTTGAATACTCCATTGGTTTTCATGCTTTCATCAGTTTTTTCCGAGACAGTGTGACCTCCAGGAGAATTGCTTTTCTTCCTTCGATATTCCTCGTTAGAGGTCTTGTTTTTTGGGTGTGTCGCATCACTTTTTTCTAGAGCTTTAATCGTTTTCCATTCTCTGCGCGCGCTAGGATGTGCTGAACCTTTACTATCTCACATCCGGCAGGCATCATGATGTCTAGTTCGTTTGCCAGGTTTCTTTCTAGAAAGTCTTTTGGCAAGATTATGTACCCATCTATCTTTAAAATGTAGTCGAATGTCGTTAAATCAATCTTCTCATACGCGTCTTTTAAGACATCTCGTTCTGTCTCCGTTGGCCTATTTGATCCCATTGTAAGCAACAGGACCATTTCCACCGGAACTGTTTGTTCCATGACCGACTTTATCGATTCGAACCTCAAATCTTTTGGTAAACCCAGAACCACACATAAAATTTTCATTTTTCTAGGACTCCACACAGGATTTTCGGGTTGCGGTACGATACTGCCACTTGGAAACAATGCTTTTTTACTTTACTCATAAACTTTCCCCGCGCTAATTGTTCGGTTCATAAAATGACTATATGGTTTCATATTTCAAATCTCGCCTCAAACTCGGTATAACGCACATTATTCTCTTTCTGCCAGCTCCTTACTGGCTGCTTAGATTGCCCGTTTGCTATTGAACATAGCACGCGTTCGGTTTTGAAGGAAGGCGGATAAAACTCTCTAGCTAGCTAGCCATTATAAACTTCGCAAAGTTTCAGACGAAAAGGGACGGAAATTGTGAGAGCAAATGCGTGAAGGCTTGTTGAATAAGCTTCGAGGCTCTGTTTTTTATGCTGCTCAATAGCGCAGGTGGACTACTAAGCAGTATGCTTTTGAGGGCATGGTGGTATCTAATTTGGGCAATAAAACAAGGGTTGGAAGAATGACAACAGTATCAGCTGTTATATGCACTAAAGATAGAGTACGAGAACCCATAGAATGTATTAAATCAATAATTGGTCAGTCAGTTTCGGTAACTGAGATAATAGTCGTCGATGCAAGCAATTCAGATCGTCTATATTCGCGTCTAAAGAAAGAGTTTCCAAGGATCACATACATTCGTTCAGCTAGAAGCAATTTGAGCAAGGACAGAAACAAGGCTATTAGTCGTAGCTCCGGTGATATTATTCTATTTTTAGACGATGATACCGTGCTAGATAAAGACTATGCAAAGCGAATTATCGAAGTATTCGAAACCGATAGAGAAAGCCGAATAGGCGGTGTTACTGGAAAGATAGTAAATATAGAGAAACCGACGACAATACCGCAGAAGATACGTGCAAATTTGTATCAAGCCGTTAGACGCATATTCTTGCTGCAGAGTTTAGGCAACGGCCGGTTTAAACCTTCAGGCTTCCAAACCTTTATTGACGACGCTCATGAAGTTAGACCCGTTGAATCTCTTTCTGGATGCAATATGGCTTTTCGTAAAGAAGTACTTATTCAGTTCACGTTTGATGAAGCGGATTATATGGGGGGGTGGATGGATGACGTGGATATTGCTTACAGAGTTTCTAGAAAATACCAAAATATCTACACGCCTTATGCCAAAATCATTCACAATTTGGCTACAACGGGGAGTGCAAGCTCGCGCTTAACACCAGCTTACCGTAGAGCGAAGAAAACCATGGTGTCGCGGTATTACTTGTTCAAGAAGAATTTCCCACAAACAACGAAGAATATTCTTGCGTTTTGGTGGTCGGTTGTTGGAACACTGCTTCAAGCACTTATGACTAGGCAGCCTGCCTATATCAAAGGCGTCATTGACGGTGTTCGTGCCACTAGATACGTGAGGATTCCATAACGAAAATAATTGTGACGAGCGGAGCTGATTTTCTAGGAAATTCACTTGGCAAATAGGCTGTAGCCGAAGAAACCGTAGTTTTTGTTTTTGACGACCGCAGTTCGGGAAATATTACGAATCTTCACCCAGGTAGCAGCAAAATGGCTTTCCTACATAGCGCGCTTCCATAACCGACTTTATCGATTCGAACATCAAATCTTTGGGTAAGCTCTGAATCACACGTAAAATTTTTATTTCTCGCACGATTCCGCGAAGATTTTTGGGTTACATATTCATACTGCCGGGGAATAGTGCTTTTTTCTTTTTTTACTCATAAACCTTCTGCGAGTGCAGGTTTCAGGCTGAATTCGTGTTTAATCAGCGCGCGCTAATGATTTTAGACCTTCTTTTAACCCGATCTTAGGCTTGAAGTCAAGCGTTTTTTGGGCTTTATTTATATCTGCATAACTATTCCTTATATCTCCCTCTCTAGGCGCTCTATAGATTGGCTCAAGTTCAGTTTTACATGATAGTTTCATTAAGATACTTGCAAGTTCGTTTATCGACGTCGGTTTTCCAGTTCCAATGTTAACCACCTCGCACTTTTCACGCCGTTTTTCCATAGCTAATAAGCACGCACTAACGACATC
>DATHCB010000031.1:0-4966 GCA_035319765.1 Bathyarchaeia archaeon | reverse complement strand
AGACATCACCAACGCGGGCTCCGTCACAGGCACCGACCTCCACCAGATGGGACTGCACTGGCTGCAAAGCGTTCCAACAGGAACCGAGGGGGACCTCACCGGCGCCGGCACCGTAACCGGCACCGACCTACACCTAATGGGGAAGTATTGGCTGGTGTCTGCTGGAGCAGGCCCTGCACCCGGAAATTGGCCAGCGATCTACTAAGCGCGCCACTGAATAAGCACAAGTTACCAAAACTACCAAAACCGGATGGGGCAGCGACTCCTTCCGGATAAGCTCAAAACAAAAAATATAGGAATAAAGTATAGGATCGCGTATGATGGAGTTCCCCCTGGCGAAAAAGGGATGCGCGTGGGTTTATGGCGACCTGACTAAAATGTTCCAAGTTGGTTTAAACATCTAGTTTGTTTTCTAAGGCTGATACTTTTGCTTTTAGATCGTTGATTTCTGCCCTTTGAAACTCACAGCTTGGCATAATTCTTCGTATCCAGTTGTGATGTCTTTCATGTCGACTAGAGCAAACTTCGGATAGGCTTCTACGTATTCTTGGCGAAGCACATCTGGCATTGATTGCAAATGAGTCGCTACGGATGCTTCCAATGTTTTGCCGATTAAGAATTTCGCGGACCATTCGTTAAATTTCGAATTACTCAAGGCACTTAGCAAGACTTTTCTCAGCAGATGAAAGTGAGTACGTCCCAGAACTTTTACTCCAGTTCTTTCGGCTTAGGCTTTCAATATCGCGCGCTTATGAAATGGTCTAACGTTTCTTTGCCCAACTTTCGAAAACTGATGTCCATGAAGCGCAGCGCGCGCTATTGTAACTCTCTTCCGCGTCTTTAACTATCAAGTATATTATAAAAGCTGGAAAGTCGGCGTTAGATAAAATTAGTTCCAAGCAATGAGCCTCATCTGAATCTTTGTAGTCGAAAAGATTTTTTGATCACTGGAAAACCACTTTTTGAATTTATAAATGGCAATCTTGAAGTGTTCATATCTTTCTTCGAGAAAAGCAACCTGCTCGCTTGTCGAAATTATTTTTGGCATAATAAAACTTCATCAATTGGAGTGTTTCATTTCATTAAATCTTTTTGACATGAATGGGTTGTGAAACGATTGATAGGCGCGAAAACAGGAAAATGGTGCTAAGTCCTGGCTGCGGCTTCTTCCAGCGCGACGACGCCCGGGAGCTTTTCGCCCATGAGGAATTCGATCAGGGCACCGCCCGCGGTGCTTACGTAGCCCATTTTCTGTGTCATATTGAATTTTTCGGCAGCGGATACAGTGTCTCCTCCGCCAATCAACGAGTACGCCTTAGACGAAGCGATTGCTTCGAAGATCTTCCTTGTTCCGAACTCAAACTCTTTGGTTTCGAAAACTCCGACGGGCCCGCTGAAAACAATTGATTTTGAACTTCCTATGATTTTGCTGTACCTTTCTATCGTGCTGGCACCGATGTCAAAAATCTGGTAATCGGTGGGAAGCTGTTTTGTAGAGATCTCTTTTCGTTTTTTGTCTACTTCTACTGCTACATCAGTTGGAGCTTCGATTCTGTCAGGGCATTCTGCGATTAACTTTTTTATGCCCGGTATGAAGCTCATGAGTTCTTTCTTCTGCAGAAATTCCATGTTTGGTTTGCCTAGGTCAAAGCCTCTTGCTGCAAGGAATAGATGTCCCACAACGCCGCCGGTTAGCACTGTGTCTGCGATGTTATTCTTCAAAACATATCGCGAGATTTTTAATGCGTCATCCGCTTTCGCACCGCCCAGAATGTAGATGCATGGCTTCTCCGGGTTCTCCGCGGCTTTGGTAAGTGCCTTCAGCTCTCTTTCCATAATTCGACCAGCCACGCTGGGAAGCACTGGCGTGAACCCCACTATCGAGATTTGGGCGCGATGCGCTGCGGAGAAGGCATCATTGACGAACACATCTGCCAAAGGCGCGAGCTTTCTCACGAATTCCGATTTAGCCTGTTCTTCAGGCGTGCCGCTCTTTAACTCGTCTGGGTAAGTTCGTACATTTTCCAAGACGAGAACGTCGCCACTTTTTAGCTGTTTGATGGCTTTTTGCGCCCTTTCTCCGAACAGATCGTTCACGTATTGCACCGGTCTGCCTAGGACTTTGCTGAGATATTCGGCATGTTGCTTAAGGGGGGCGAAGTCAGGCTCTCCTGGTCTTCCCTGATGCGCTAAGATGGCGACTTTTGCTCCTTTTTTGATGAGTTCTTTTATGGTTGTTTCTCCAGTTGCTCGTATTCGGGGGGCTTCAAGGATTTTTTTAGTTTTGGGATCGATGTTCGAGTTGAAGTCCACTCTAACTAGTGCCGTTTTGTTTTTAAAATCGTAGTCGTCCATTGTTAGGAAACTTGCCATTTCTTCTTCGCCATTAGCCATTTTTGGAAAGAAGGGAAGGTTGGGAGCGCAAGGGGAAGTGTTTAGAATCCGGCTTTTTTGGCTACATATTCCACGAGTTCAACCAAGCGGCAGGAGAAGCCCCACTCGTTGTCGTACCATGCGAGCACTTTTACGAGATTGCCATCTACGACCATAGTTGATAATCCATCAACGGTAGCTGAGTACGTGTTGTGGCAGAAGTCCATTGAAACCAATGGCTCGTCAGTGTAATCCATAATTCCCTTCAACGGTGCTCTCTCTGTTGCGGCTTTGAGCGCGGTGTTCACTTCTTCCTTCGTGACGTTTCTCTTAAGCAGGGCGGTTAAGTCCACTATTGAGACGTCTGGAACCGGGACACGCAATGCGAGTCCATCCACTTTTCCCCTGAGTTCTGGCAGGGCAAGCGTGGCCGCGATGGCTGCGCCTGTTGTGGTGGGTATGATGGAAACCGCTGCAGCTCTAGCTCTGCGCAGATCCCTATGCACGAGATCTTGAATTCTTTGATCATTCGTGTAGGCGTGGGCCGTGTTCATCATGGCTTTGACTATTCCGAAGTTTTCGTGGAGTACCTTCGCCACTGGTGCGACTGCGTTGGTTGTGCAAGAAGCCATCGAAACTATATCGTGTTTTGCATGGTCGTATTTTTCTTGGTTTACGCCCAAAAGGATAGTTGCGTCTGCGTCTTCCGCTGGAGCTGTAATTAAGACTTTTTTGGCACCTGCTTGGAGATGAGCGGCTGCCTTGTCTCTTTTCGTGAAGAGACCGGTTGACTCTACAGCTAAGTACACGCCCAAGTCCTTCCAGGGAAGTTGTGCTGGCTCTTTAACAGAGAGCACCTTTACCCGCTTATTATTCACTATTATCTCGTCTTTTCCGATATCGATCATGAATGGCGCGCGTCCGTGTACCGAGTCATATTTGAGAAGGTGGGCAAGCGTTTTTGCATCTGTAATGTCGTTTACTGCGGCAAAATCTATGTTTGCCTTCTTCTCAATCGCTGCTCTGAAAAAAAGACGCCCAATTCTTCCGAATCCATTTATTGCAACTTTTATTGCCATCTATAATCCCACAATACCTTTGCAAAGCATATGACAGGTGACAATTAATTAATTTTCCGATAAACACTATGCAGATCAAATTACAAAAAATGGCTTAGGGAGGAGTTGTTGTTACGTAAATAGCTTTTAGCCCTTCATCTGTGTACACGAGGATTACGATGCTTTTGTTGCTGTAATTTGTCCAGCTCCATTGACAAGTGAAAGTTTCGTTGCCCCCCGCTGTTAATGTGTAGGGCAGGGATGTGCATACAGCATTATCTATCGTGCCGTTGGCAAGGAAAACTTCTATTCTCGTTATTGTAGCGTTTCCAGTGGATTGCTGACCATTATAAATTGTTACATTAAATCCTGGTAGGCTTGCGTTGAAGGTCGGTGCCGACAGTATGGATAAGTATACTTGATAGTTCGAAATGCTGGAAGGAGTTATTGTCGCGTAAGAAGTTGAATATCCTTCGTTTGTGTCGATGGTGATATTGATTGGTACGTTCAAGTAGTTTATCCAGTTCCAAGGGATTCTGAGCATCGTTGTGTCATTGATACCAACGAGCTGAGGTAAGGATGGATATACACCTGTTTTATTATTGTATAGTATTGTCCCACTCTCCAATTGCACTTGCACCGTCGTGACATTTGCAGGTATGGTGGAATACTGCGAATTTTGAACGGTAACTAAGACATGCTGAGTGTCTGGGAAAGTTGCGTTAGTTATCTTCAGCAGCCCTGCGGGTGGTGTAACTAGCAAGGGAGCGGTTGCGTTGATGCCTTGTAGCATGTAGGCAGTGACGATGACATCTCTGTTTCTGTAGTTTGTCCAGTTCCAAGTGCAGTTGAAGGTGGTCATCTGGTTGCCGGGCACTCCGTTTGTCGACGGGCTTAATAGCGGTGTTGTCGTAACGTTCATTGTCGTGCCGTTATCGAGGAGCACCCTTATCCTCGTGACGTTGAGGTAAGTGCCCGTTGAAACGCGGTTGGTAACCGTCACATTAAAGTGCGTTGTGTGTGCTGCGTCAAAGCTTGCTTGAACTGTGGATGCAAGTTTTGGTATTTGAACCGGAAAGGTAGCATTGTAACCTTGTTCTGTTTCCGCGGTGAGCGCGTAAGATCCTCCTATTACTGACTCATTTAGCCAGTTGTAATTGCACGTGAAAGTTTGTGTACCATTCGGGATGAGTGTAAACGGTAAACTTGGTTGCATTTTGCCTGTAAAGTTAGGGGAGGGGAGGAAATTGAGAGAGATTCCGGTGACATTCAAGTATGTGGCTGATAGTGGGCTGTTTCGCATGCTTATGGTGAAATTACTTACTCCTAGGGCCGAGTTAAAATCGACTTTAGTGATATTTAATGCAGTGTACGGAAGCTTTATTGGACTAGTGGAACCTGAACCACTTTGCACAAAGGCTGATACGGTTACTGTTTGATTAACGTACTGTGACCAGTTGTTTGTGCATGTAAATGTCTGATTCGTGCCTCTTGATAGAGAAAATGGAAACGAAGGCGTGCTACTGACAAAGTGA
>DATHCB010000030.1:0-12616 GCA_035319765.1 Bathyarchaeia archaeon | reverse complement strand
TCGATGTCGGTGGAGTCATAGAGATCTCAGGGAGCGCCGAAGGAAAAGATATCGACGTAGGAGGAAGAGTTTACGTTGGAAAACAATTGCGACTCCAAGGAGAACTCGACGTCGGCGGCAGAGCAGAAATAGGCGAACAGTTAAGCGCTGGGAAGATCGACGTAGGCGGCAGTATAAAGGCAAGAGAAGCCATAGTTACGAGTGACGTTGAAGTTGGCGGCTCCATCGAAACCAATGAGGGCGTCACCGCAAACTTTGTCAAAATAGGACGAAGAGGCGAGGCAAAAGGTCCGATACGCGCTAAGGAAGTAGTCGTGGACGAAAGAGCCCGTGTCGAAGACGTTTATGCGGATAAAATTGTGCTAGAAGAAAAAGCCCAAGCGAGAAACCTGTACGGTCAAAGCATCCACTTAGAACACAATTGCGAAATTCTCGGCGAGGTCTTGTACACCGGTGACATAAAGGCAGAAGGAAGCGTACGTTTTGCTAGTTCACCAAGAAAGGTGGAAAAGTTGTCCCAATAAATAGATTATTTCCTTGATTCTCATTTTTATGTTTAGAAGCTAAAGCACCTTCATTAAAACAACATCTCTAGCCGCAGAAAATCGGGATGACGCTCAAGAGAGTAGCCTCTCGGTAGCGGCCAAAGCGCTTGGGTTTTGAGCAAGTCTTTAAGAACCGATCAGTCAACTTATTGACCGCAAGAGGTGCGAACCCTGAGATTGCCCTTAGGAAAGGTTCCTTCAGACATCTTGCAGAGTGTCGTTTTTAAGAACCTAGGAACGGAACGAAAAGAAGTTATTCTAGGGCCGCACGTTGGAGTGGATGGTGCCGTAGTCGCGGTCGGCAACAAGGACATGATTACCTCCATGGATCCAATAACGGGCGCTTTCGAAAGGATCGGATGGCTTGTAGTAAACGTGAACGCAAATGACATTGCAACTTTCGGCATAAGGCCCACCTTTTTCTCATCCTGCATACTGCTTCCGGAGCTCACCGAGGTGAAAACGATTGAGATAATGTGCAAACAAATGGACATGGTGGCGAGAGGTCTCGGTGTGGCCATAATTGGCGGACACTGTGAAGCAACCCCTGGAATAACTAATCCGATAATAATTGGAAGCGCTGTAGGAATAACCGAGAGAGATCGTTACGTGACTTCAGGCGGAGCTAAGCCTGGTGACTTGTTGATCTTGACTAAAGGACTCGGAGTAGAGGGCACAGCGATCTTGGCTACGGACAAGCGGGAACTTCTCAAAAGCCGCTTCAGCATGGCCTTCTTGAAGAGAGCCTCCGACTTCTTCAGCCGTATCAGCATCGTTGAGGAGGCTGTGTTGGCATTTGAAAACGGCGGGGTAACGGCTATGCACGATCCGACCGAAGGAGGAGTCTCGGGCGGCATACACGAAATTGCGGACGCGTCCAACTTGGGAGTTGAAGTTTTCGAGAAGAATATTTCCACACGTCTAGAAACAATGGAAATCTGCAGGTTCTTCGAGATTGACCCCATGCAACTCGTGAGCAGCGGAGCCTTACTCATCGCTGCAAAGAAGGACTTTGCAGAAGGAGTTATTGAAACCCTTGAGAAGAGGAGCATTGAAGCAGCCGTTATTGGGGAATTCCTGAAAGAGCGGGAAGAGCGTGTTTTTGTCAGAAAGAATGGGAAGAAGGAACCTTTGGTGAGGCCAGTATCAGATCACTTGTGGAAGGCACTGGAGCAGGAGTAGTTATCACTCCTTAAATACGAATTCTGCAGTCAATAGTTTATCCATCGATGAAACTGGAGCTGTTGCTGATGCGGCTTACCTCACGAAAGGCACTAGGCCTGATGCGAAGATTTCTCACGCCTAATTCGCCGATTCATGCACAGTGGTTCCTCACGGATAGATGCAATTACGAGTGCAGGAGCTGCGGAGTGTGGCGAAGCAAGAAGCCGCATTTTGAGTTGCCCACTGAAGAAGTTAAGGCTGGACTAGACGCTCTAGAGAAAGTGGGCGTTGCCGAGATAGTGCTCTCCGGCGGAAATCCCCTGCTGAGAGAAGACATAGACGAGATAATAGAATATGCAAGCCGGCGCTTCATCACGACGGTCTATGACAACGGAAGTATGGCACTTAGAAAAATGGGCGCTTTACGCTATGCGGATTTTGTTGCGATTTCCTTGGACACCTTGGACGATAAAAAGAATGACTACATGCGCGGCACGAAGGGCGCGTGGAAGAAGTCCATGGAGGCGATTGAAAAACTTCACGAAGATGGAGTCTTCGTGGGTGTGGCTCCGACGATCTCGCAATTGAACCTCTATGAGATAGAGAGCTTTACGCGGTATTTCGTTGAGAAGGGCATTCCGATTTGGTACGCTGTGTATTCTCATGACTACTCGGAAGGTTCGTTGTTTGGAATAGGCGATAGGAACGATGAATTGGAGATCGTTGACAAGGAAGGCATGGTAAAGCTTTGTGACGTGCTGATTAGTATGAAGAGAGATATGAGTGGCGTCTTCATAACGGATAAGACCCTCTTAGCCCTGAGAGAGCTATTTCTGACTGGCTGTAGAACATGGAAATGCCGGGCGCTCCAGAATTTTGTCATGGTCAACAATTGCGGAGAGGCCGCTGGCTGTCATTTGTACGCACCCGTTGTCAAGGTAACAGAACTACCTGAAGTTTGGAACAGCAAAAGATTCGACTCCCTTCGCGCCCAATACAACAACTGCCAGAGATGCACTTACATGTGCTATCTTTTCTACTCTGTTCACCGGGGAATCTTTGGCAGCATCGAAATTCTTAGGGACCAGCTGAAGAATACCAAATCGCTCTTTTCAGAACTTCAAGAATCAGAACGTGCAGCTGTTCCTGCCTAAAATTCCACGTTGGGAAGGGAAAGGAAAGAAGAGCCTTTTGCTGCCGGTTCGAACTCTTGAGGTTCAATGTCCTCCAGAAACGGAGGCTTGCCCTTTGAATCGTGGCTAGGGAAGATCGCCGAAAGAAGGCAAAAACCGATCATCTCTTGACCGTCACTCTCAACGATTCTGCGCGGTCCTGCATCCCTAGGCTTTCTCAGTTCCAAGGCTGTGGGAAGTAGGAAACCAAAGAACAGGGCGACGACTAACGCGGGTATAGCAGTGGTTTCACTAGGTGCTACTGTGATCAGGGTCAACTATCTCGGGTGAGTGTTTGTGTGACTAGGCGTTATAATTGTTTCCGTGTCCGCCGTGTATGGTCTTCTCCCATACGAATTGCCTCTTGCCGGTGATTCTTGCACTGCATAATTCAAGGAAGACTTTGGCGCAGATTACCATGTTGATGAAGAAGGTTATGAACAGAAGGGGTGTGAGCCAGTAGATTCGTTTTCGATTGTCGAGATATGCGCCCATTCCGATTTCAAAGAAGGGAGCGAAATTCCCCATTGTGCTGTACAGGGAAAGCGCGATCACTATGCTGAGCAGTGGTTTGAGCCAGAATTGAGAATCAATGAAGTAAAGAGCAATGCCTATGATCCAAGCTGAAGCCACGATGAGTGGGAGGAAGTATATGTTGAGTAGCAATATGCCATCAAGCTTCTCCTTTAAGCTTAGATTCTTGCAATGAAGTAGCGGCAACGAGTACCTAAAGGCGCACTGCATGTGCCCTTTTGCCCATCTGCTTCTTTGACGATAGTAGTCGCCCCACATTTCCACTGCCTCCTCGTAGCTTTCGGCGTCGTTTACGTAGCGAACCTTATGCCCGTTCAAGTAAATGCGGAAAGTCAGGTCAGTGTCTTCCGTCAAAGCCGTCTCATCCCAGCCGCCTAAAGAGCGAAGCAGCGCAACACTGACGCTGGCGACTGTTCCGCCGAATTGAGGTATTAGACCCAAGTTTTCTCGAGCCATTTGGTCGACGCGATAGCCAGCTATTCTCTCGAGCGTTACCAGCCGCGTTACGAGTGTGGCTGGCTCGTTTCCAACGGTCACTCTGGCCTGTGAAGCGCCAACAGAAGGATCGCTAAAAGGCAAGTTTAGCTTCTCAATTATGTCACGCTGAGGAGAATAGTCCGCGTCGATACAACACACGATTTCCCCACTTATGTGATCTAGGCCCTCGTTCAACGCTCTGGGTTTTCCTCTACCTCCTTTGCTAGGGTCGCAGTGAATGACCTTGATGAAAGTGTGAGTTTTCGCGAACGTTTCTGCAATTTTCCCGGTTTTATCTTTGGAGGCGTCGTCTATCACCAGGACTTCAAGTTTATCCTTGGGATAAGTGAATTCGCATATTCTGCGGAGGAGATGACCAATTACTTTCTCTTCATTCCATGCTGGGATTAGCACGGAGACTTTGGGCTGGGTGGCCGTTTCGGCGATTTGACGAGCCCGATGCTTCCCTTTGTAAAGAACCGTGAACGTGAATATGAGGTGGCGGGCTAGGTACAAACCAATGAGAGAGACTAGGAAAAAGAACACACCTTCGAGGACCGCCTCAAGAATCAAGGGCTAGTATTCCCCCTTCGGATTTCTTTGCAGCCAAGACGGAAAGTGCGAGTGCCCACATGAACAGTATCCAGAGCAATTGCAGAAACGGGTCGAAGGCGAAGAACAGAAAGCCGAGAGCGCCGCCAAAATAGTGGGAGGTGTTTGATGTGAGACAGCTTAGAAGGTATTCCCATGCGAAACCAACCGTATTGCCCAAGCATGCGAGTATGATCTTATGAAAAAGCGGTCCAGGTAAGGGGAAAATAAAGAAGATGAAGATCGCGTCAAAAATCAGGATATGGACTGAAAGCAAGGTGAAACCGAGGAAGACTTGTGGAAGAACCCATACCAAGAGATTAAATGAAACAAAGAGGCATGCTCCTACTGCTACGTGGGAAAGGTTTGGGTTAACCTCTGGCGAATCCGTTTTGACTTTCTGTAAAGCGATTGAAACCTACCTCCCTAGTGTGCCGTTGTTAGAACACGTGGAAGCCTTTTCTAGAAGTAAAGTCTATAAAAGATTTTCGCGAGAAACTCCATAATGGCGTTTGCGAAAAACAGAAATGCCCAAAGCACGGAAAAGCTATTCCTGAGGAAAAGAAATTGCCAATGTACATTCTCTTGTCAAACCTCACGGACGAAGGATGGAAAACGATCAAAGGCAAGCCAGAGCGCATCAAGGAAGTCAATCGCGAACTCGAAAATTTCGGCGTAAAAGTGCTTCACCAGTACGCTACACTGGGCCCACATGACTTCGTCAACATCGTCAACGCGCCCGATAACAAGACGATTGCAAAACTGTCCATAGAACTCGGGTCACGAGGCACAATTCAAATCATAAGCATGCCCGCAATACCAATAGACGAGTTCATAACTTCCATCAAAAAATAGCCACTCCCTTTTTCTATTTTTGGTCTCCGCCAAAAGTGCTCATAAGCCCCCAGATTACTTAGAAATTTTAATCTACAGGAGCAATCTTTAATAGAAACCCATGACTGCGGCCGTAGTCTAGCCTGGTTTAGGACGTCGGCCTTCCAAGCCGTTAACCCGGGTCCAAATCCCGGCGGCCGCACCATCGTTTGAGCCTCATATTTTGTGCAGATGCTTACACGACTCCTAAACCAGTTTGAGCTCAGATAATCGATCAGCATGCCAAAGAGCCAAGCATTTGTTATTTTATAATCATGCGATCGCAATCTCTCATCAAAGGTGACGCTCGCGCGCGCTCGAAAGAAAATTATTACCAACCGGTCATCTAGGCTAAAATATCCCTGAAAGGTTTAAAACCACTCGATTCGACTCTTTGTTTCATAGGGCAGGTAGAAAATTTGAAGGCGTTGGTCTTAAGCGGCGGTAAGGGTACAAGGCTTCGTCCCTTGACGTTTACCTTAGCCAAGCAACTCATTCCAGTTGCAAACACTCCGATTTTGGGTTATGTTCTTGCTCAAGTTGCAGAAACGGGCATTGTGGATGTTGGCTTAATTGTTGCTCCAGAGACGGGACACTATGTTAAAGATTACGTCAAGGACGGTGCAGAATGGGGTTTTAAGGTTAGTTACATTTCGCAGGAGCCTTTAGGCTTGGCTCATGCTGTCAAAACGGCAAGAACCTTCTTGGGCGAGGAAGACTTTGTCATGTGCCTAGGGGACAACCTGCAAGGCGGAGGAATCGCTGGGTTAGCAAGGAAGTTCAGGCAAGAAAATTTGGACGCGTTAATTCTACTGAAAGAAGTTGAAGATCCGACTATGTTTGGCGTGGTCACGCTTGATGGCGATGGCAACGTGATTAAACTGGTGGAAAAACCGAAAGAGCCAGAAAACAACCTCGCGATAGTGGGAACGTACCTGTTCTCAACCAAGGTTCATCAGGCAATAGGGAAGATTAAGCCGTCTTGGAGGAACGAACTAGAAATCACCGACGCAATACAACAAATGATAACCATGGGCTTTAAGGTCAAAGCTGAAGTACTCAACACGTGGTGGGTAGACACTGGCAAAAAGGACGATATACTCACGGCGAACGCGAGAATCCTGGACGAATACATAAAAAGAGACATTCAGGGTAAAACAGTGAATAGCACGATTGAAGGCAGAGTAAAAATTGACAAAGACGCCAGCATAAACAACAGCACGGTCAGAGGACCGTGCATAATAGGGAAGAATGTAATAGTGAAAGACTCTTTCATTGGACCCTACACGAGCATCGGAAACAACTCGCAGATAACTGGCTCGTGCATTGAGTACTGCATCGTTATGGAAGCCGCCGTGGTCAAGGATATCGAGAGGCTCGAGGATAGCTTAATAGGCAAAAACGCGAAAGTTGCCAAGAACCATAAAAGCAGGGCGATAAAGCTCCACGTGGGAGACTACTCACAGGTGGAAATATGAAGGAATACCCTCTGAAAGGGGTAAAGATCCAAGAAATAAACATCCTACCAGACGAAAGAGGCTTCTTTGCAGAAGCTCTGAGGCTGGATTGGAAAGAGCTTCTTGAGGAAGGATGGATAGAGCAGACAAACGTTAGCTACAGTTACCCCAGCATGATCAGAGCATGGCACAAACATCTCAAAGGCCAAATAGACTACTTCCTAGTGCTGAAAGGAGCGATGAAAATCTGTGCGTTCGAAGAGAAGACAGGAAAGATGGCTGAAGTCGTTACAAGTGGCGAAAAGCCAACCCTCGTACGCATACCAGGCCAATACCTGCACGGAACCAAGACAGTGAGCGCTGAACCATCGCTGACCGTGTATTTCGTAACAAAACTCTACGACTACAAAAACCCAGATGAGATTCGAAAACCATGGAACGACCAGACGATCATTCCCACGGAGATAAATGGCAAGAAAGACGATGCACGCGTCGGCAAACCCTGGGACTGGTTCCTGCCACCGCACAAGTAGGCGAGGAATCAATGAAGGTTTTGGTTACAGGCGGCGCGGGATACATAGGTTCTATCCTGACCAGAGCTCTGCTTGAAAAAGGATATGATGTCACTGTTCTGGACCGAATGTTCTTTGGTATAGACCCAGTAAAGGACATAACTGATCAGATAACCCTGATAAAAGACGACGTAAGGTGGTTCAAACCTGACTTCCTCGGGGGCATTGATGCTGTCCTAGACCTTGCGTCTCTCTCAAATGACCCAAGCGGAGAACTGGATCCGAAGAAGACGTTGGAGATAAACTATGAGGGAAGAGTCAGAGTCGCCAAGCTTGCCAAAAGACACGGTGTTAAACGATACGTGTTGGCGAGCACCTGCAGTGTCTACGGATTTCAAGAGGGCACGTTGACGGAAGAATCTCCGACAAATCCGTTAACAACGTATTCGAAGGCTAATGTTCTAGCAGAGAAAGAGATACTGCAATTAGCAGACAAGTCCTTCACAGCAACAGCGTTGAGACAAGCCACAGTTTACGGGTTCTCCCCAAGAATGCGATTCGACATCGCAATCAACGGAATGGTCATGGGCTTCTTCAAGAACGGTAAAATACCGATCATGCGAGACGGAAAACAATGGCGACCGTTCGTCCATGTGAGAGATACTTCAAACGCTTTTATTAGAGTAATGGAATCAGACCCAAAACTCGTTAATGGCCAAATATTCAACGTTAGCAATGATGAGCAGAATGTCCAAATCTTCGACCTCGCCAAGGTCGTCGCAGAATCGATCGGTCTACCATTAAATTACGAATGGTACGGATCGCCAGACACGAGAAGCTATAGGGTAAGCTTCGACAAGATAAAGAAAACCTTGAACTTCAATCCGCAGTATACGCCCAAAGAAGGCGCAAAAGAAGTCTACGATGCACTGAAGGGGGGAAAACTCAACCCCGACGATACGAGAACGATAACGGTCAAATGGTACAAGCATCTGCTAGAAATGGACGCGCTGCTTAAAGATTTGGAGATCAATGGGACATTATTATGAGAATAGCAATAGTGGGCTCAACCGGTCAACTCGGCACAGACCTCATGAAAACCTTACGCGAAGATCACGAAGTGATAGGCCTAACCCATCAAGACATAGAAGTCTCCAACTACAGCAGTTGCCTAACGCTCAAGGAGCACCGCCCGGAGGTTATCATTAACACTGCGGCATTCCATAGAACAGATCAATGCGAAGAAGAACCTGAGAAAACGTTCCTAATCAACGCTGTAGGTCCGAAGAATATAGCTAAAATCTCAAAGGAGATTGAAGCCACAACGATATTCATAAGCACAGATTACATCTTCGACGGATCTAAGAACAAGCCGTACACCGAGAACGATACGCCGAACCCCATCAACACTTATGGAATCTCGAAACTGGCTGGCGAATTATGTACAAAACAAAACCCAAAGCATTACGTCATAAGAGTGGCAAGCCTGTTCGGCACGGCAGGAGCAAGCGGCAAGGGTGGAAACTTTGTCGAAACCATGATAGCAAAAGCAAAGAAACACGAGCCGATTAGCGTTGTCAACGACCAGTGGATGAGCCCCACATATACGAGGGATGCAGCCAAAACGATGAAGAAGATAATAGAATCGCAACTGCCATTTGGAACATACCACGCCACAAACGAAGGCTTTTGCACATGGTTCCAGTTCGCGAAGCAAATATTCAGCATCTTGAACCTGAACCCATCTCTGGCCCCAATAAAAACAAGCCAGCTACAAGTAAAAGCCCAAAGACCCAGATTCTCAGCGCTTAAAAGCACAAAGCTACCAAAACACGGCATACAGGCAAGACAGTGGACAGAGGCTCTTTCAGACTACCTCATCGAAAAGGGATACGTTCAAAACTGACAGTCGAACAGGAGGGCTCCCATTTTTTCCTGAAATGCAAGCATGATCGAGAGATGCGGTCGCGCTCAATACTAAAAGACAGTAGCCATATTTCTGGAAGCCTAGGTTATGAGTCTGAACGACGCTTCGATAGTGACGACGACTTGGAACGAGCGAGAAAGCATCGAAAAATTAGTGTCGGAAATAAGGAATGTCCTTCAAGGCATCCCTCTTGAAATAATAATCGTGGACGATAGCTCCCCCGATGGAACTTTTCAAATCGCCAAGCAAGTCGCAGACGTCGCGATAACGAAAAAGAGGGAAGGCCAGACCAACGGCTTGCTCCACGGAATGCAGCTCGCGCGGTATGCCTATGTCTCCACGTTTGCTCTTCTCGCATCCTACATCCAACCTTACCATAGTCCAGCCTGAAAAAGTATTCTTGATTCGCTAATGCAATTCTCGGAATCCAATCTTTTCTATCATTTCTGAGATACATGCTTAGAATTAGGGCCCATTCATTAATCAATACTTCTAAGGTGCGCTACAAACCATTCCTTCCAAGAACCGTAAAAAGACTATTGCAAGTCTAGAATTGACCTCTTATTTCATGGAGGATTAATCTGATCAGTATCCTCGCATCTTTATCGATCGTCGAGAGCACAGCTAGGTAAAGGATTCCGCCTAAGATGCCCTCGGCCAGTGTCAATGCAATTCTTGTTGGATGCGGAATCAGGTACAGTACGAATCCCGTGATTGCTCCTGCGAACACATACTTCCCTATATTTGTCCATGGCAAGGTTACTTTGATTACTCTGCGGACCAGCAAGTAGAGAATTATGAGTATTGCAAGGTGTGTTATCATGGTTATTGCTGCGACGTAAATCGCTGCCCAAACCGTCTGCCCTAACGCAAAGTTTGTCAAAACATAATATGTCAAGGGAAACGCAATAGCAATTTGAATGTATGGTATTGTAAAAGCCTTGAATATGTCGCTTTTCACGAGTTGCCTTATCGGTATCGTTGCTTTTTCGTCGAGTTTCTCAACTCCGAAGAGCACGTATTGGTAGAACGAGTAGATTGTTAGGACCAATGCATCAATGGCCAATATGAAGAGCACTGGCGTAGCTTCAGCGTACGATTCTTTCAGTATTATAAGAAGAGGCCCAGGTATTGCCATCACTCCAGCAGCCAAAGGAATGGCAAACATCAATACAAGCTTCAAAGAAGTAGTCACGTCCTCTTGGCTTTTATTTGCAAGTAGTCTAGGGTACAATGCAAAGGAGAGATACCAAGAGTACGTTATAAGAGCCGCAATCGTCTCCGCGGCTCCATAATCTCCTCGCGCTGCCTGACCCCCGAAAATGAAAAGCATTATGAAAACTACTATGTATAATTGAGTTCCAACCAAGTAGTATATGTACGCGATTGAGCCTTTCAGCCATTCACGCAGATAATTCCACTCAGTTTTTTGCCCGAGGCTTGGCGACGTCAGTTTCAGGTAATATATTACCTGAATCAGGATTGCGACTGTTAGGCTTACCATCGCTCCAACAAGAGGCTGCTTAAGCCCAACGATCAACACGTATGCCAGAGAAACCTTGGTTATTTCTTCAACGAGCAATCCGTACGCGATGGCTTGAGGTCTTTCAGCACGCAAAGTTGCTTCAAATTGATTTATAAGGTATATTTCAAGTATCTGAGCTGAAACCATGAAGTATAAGACAACGTATCCTTGGGCGATACCCAAAGCTGATGTGATAAAAGGAACCAGTGGAAGGTATAGGACGGTCGAAATAGCGCCGATGACCAAGTTTGCTACTAATCCCGTTTTCGTTGAGCCTTCTTTGTCCCTAGCGACGAAGCGAGTTGTCCAAAACGGAATCGCGGTAGACAATAGGACGAGGTAGCCCAACACATCAAATATGTTCGACCATATTCCAAATTGTGCTTCGGTCGTGTTTCTCGTTATCAGAAGAGTGAATATCAGGCCAGTGCCGACGCTTACGATCCTAGCTGCAAATATTATGAATCCAGAGTATCGTAGCCTAATTTCATTTCTTGCCAATTATTTGTCCTGCGTGCGAGTTTACCCTTAATGTCTACTTTAATATTTAATCTGTGCTCGAGCGTACCAGACCAAGTTCAGACTGAACGACATCGCCGCCATCGCTCACGAATGCCTAAAAAAACGCGTGCACCAATCCATCTATAGTATCAAGCAAGAATAGTTGACGATCCAGATCGCAACATTGGCTTCAAATCTGCGATTGACCACCAAGTAGATTCAGTCGTCGAAGGCGGGATGTTACAACGAAGTCTCCCCATGCGGAATAGCGTGGGACAAATCTGTTTCACCACTCAGGCCCAATCCAAGGGTTGTTTTACTGACGATGAACTAGGTTCATCTCGTGTGGATCGAGTTTCGGTCTATAAGTGACCGCAGTTAAACAAGCCTTAGGAAATAAGTATATATAGCGCGCGCAGAAAAAGCGTCTATAGAATTTCTGAAGGCTCATTTTATGACTTCTAGTCGTCGGTTTTGGTTTCAAGAGGTTCGAGTCTCAGAAAAAAGAGAAGAGAGTAGCGCTCTCACAAAAGGCTTTAACTCGTGGTCTGATAACGAATCAGAAATAAAAGAAGAAAAGTTATCTCCAGAAAATCAATACTTAGAAGACTTGTGGAAACGGAAAAGTGAAGGGTGAGTTGGTCTTACACAATCAGATTAACATATATAATAGTAAAAATGCCAAAGAGTATTGCATCGGAATTCTTGTAAAAACTGCCCGCTATGTTCTTATAAGAGCACATTAAGAGCCTATTCCTGTTGGGGTACGACAGATGAGTAAAGGTTGGAAAAATTCTGTATTGCAGATGAGAGATAATTTCGGGGGTAGAGTCTCAAGATTGAGACTTAAAGTCGTAAAGGTATTGAGTCCTGTCACTTACCAGAAAGCTCTGTGGTTTGACCGTTTGGCTAGACCTATGATTTGGTTCGTAAAAGAATACTTTCCTGTTGACCGTGAACTGTATGGAGTTGAAGTTGGAGTTTCGAAAGGAAAAAATGCTCTTTCCATGTTATCAATACTTAACGTTAGATTATTAGTTCTTGTAGACCCGTACCTGCCCTATGTTCAACAGGGAACCATGCAAAATCTTGGAAAGGATGAAGTAATAGCAAAGAGAGACCTTAATAAGTATGAACAGGAAGGAAAAATCGTTTTTGTTAAGAAGTCATCAACAGAGGCAGTTAAAGAACTCCCCATTTCTGAGTTTGACTTTGTATATATTGATGCCTGTCATGATTATGAAGACGTAATGCAGGACATCAAGTGTTTCTATCCACTTGTCGTAAGGAAAGGAGTTATCGGTGGACACGACTACGGGAGTTATCGGGGAGTTAGAA
>DATHCB010000029.1:0-8938 GCA_035319765.1 Bathyarchaeia archaeon | reverse complement strand
CTTTAAATCCTGGTTGGCTAAGGATGTCTGCGAAACTCGACCATTTGAAGGAAATAGTGAAGGTGGCCGTGGACACGGAGCTTCGAAGTTTGAGGTTTTCGGAGGAAGAGAAACTGGTCGAAGTGATGAACACCGGTTTCGGCTGGCGAAGGCTAGAGCTCGGGGCTCTTGAAAACTGGAGGGTTGAGGATCCGCCGTTCACAGAAGATTGGGTTCAAGTCGCAGAGATTGACGGAAGGATCGTGTCTGCCGTCGTGGCGAGGCCGGACACAGAACCCAACAAGTACCTGCATCTCAGGCGTGGGGCTCTCGGCCCCGCAGCAACGCTTCCAGAGTTTCGAGGCAGACACCTAGCCTCAGCGCTCACGGCACGAGCCATGAACCTCCTCTTCGAAAAAGGCATGGAATCAGTCAGACTCGGAACCTCAGAACTAAACATTCCCTCTCAAACTCTGCTACGCAGTCTGGGCTTTCGAGTGGACAACGTCAGAAAAATCCTGCGCAAAAAACTGAAAAATGCCTAGGGTGAACACTTTTCATCGAGCCAATGTGACTAAGCGCGCGCTAGCGATTACTTGAAAACGCCTGCTTTTTCCGTCGAACTGTTTTTCATCGCACTTTCAGAATGTGAAAATATTCCTTGACTGTCAGAGTTTGGAAATAGGCTAGGCAACCTATGCAACAAATATACGGACTTGCGAGAAGGAACCATCCCCGTATTCCCCAATAATGCGCGGCGCCAAATAGGTTCAGACGAGATTCCAATAGAATGAAGAAAACAGCGGTAACGATCCAAAACAGTACCGACGCGTACCACACGAGTCTTGACCTGACTCCAATGAACATGACGATGGAAAGGAAAAACGCGCATAACCCCAAGAGCAGGGTAACTAGAACGAACCAAACTGACCACAAAGATGCTACCCCGCCGAGCCCGATCCAAAGCAGAAGGAGATAGCCTAACCCGAACGAACCGAGCAACGTTAGTAGGGCAACGATTGACACACCCATGGGTCTCAAGCTCAATCATTCACCAGCTATAACTAAGAAACGCCAAAAAACCTCCATTCCCTGCACCCAATAAATCGTATGGTAAGCGCGTTCGGCATGAGATACATTTAATCCTCTGTAGAACTAAGATTTGCTCATAGTGAGGGCATATTGACTTCGAGAGTAGCAATTGTAAAAGGTGAAAGAGGGCATGAGCCTGTCTTTAGAGCACTGGACCTGATTGATTACAAGTCAGCTATCTCTGGTTGCGACAAGGTTCTCATAAAGGTCAACTTTATCACGGTCGAAACTTGGGACACCGGGGCAACCACGGACCCGATGGTGGTTGAAGCCATAATAAAGAGATTGAAGGATCTTCCTGTCCAGATTTACGTTGTGGAATCAGACGCGACGATGACCAATGCAGACAAGGCCTTTGAAGTCACGGGCATGAGAGAGATGGGCGAGCGCAATGGCGTTCAATGTCTCAACCTTCGGCACGTGAAAGACAGAGTCAAAATGGACATCCCCAATGGTGAAACACTGAAGAGCATCAAGGTCCCTCGCATCGTCACCGAATCCGCCATCATAAGTGCTGCCAAGCTGAAGACTCACATGTCAACGAAAGTCACCCTGGGCATGAAGAACATGTTTGGTCTCTTGCCAGACAAGTTCAAGGGGAAGTATCATGTAAAGGGCATAAGCAAAGTCATAGTTGACATCAACACAGTACTTAAACCTAGATTGACGGTGATAGACGGTTTTGTAGCCATGGAGGGACGTGGTCCCAGTGGAGGCACACCCGTGAAAATGGATTTGATAATTGCCGGAAAAGATGTAGTGGCGACGGACGCAACCGCGTCAAGGGTAATGGGGTTTGAACCCGCAGAAATCGCTCATATTCGCAGGGCCCACGAGAAAGAGTTGGGAAACATTGACGACATAGAGATCTTAGGTTCAAAGCTTGAAGATGTAACTCGCGTGTTCAAGAGAAACTAGTGCAGCCCTCGCCAAGTTAGCGAATTCCATCATTTAACGCGCGCTGTATTAGAAGTGCTCCTATGACACGATCTCATCTATCGACTTTCTAGATGGAGACTAGCGCGCTGTGAGCGCAACTTCCGCGTCCTTTCAATGAAACAGTTAGCTCACCATATCGAAGCCTTTCGGAAATCTGCGGAAAAAGGCTAGACTTTTCCGACTTCTTTTCCTCTGTTTTCTACTTTCCAATATCCTATTTAAGGAAACGAATCAAAGCGCGAGTTGTTTGCATGCGTGTGTGAGAATAAAACTTTACCCCCAACCCAACCCAACCCAACGCGTAAACGCGAGAGAGACGGAGCGCGCGCGTCAGCGTCATGGTTGAGCGAAAACCTTATCAATCCCTTAAAGGCGTTTTTGTTGGGGTTGCCGGCCAAAGGGCGCGGGTTATCCTTCTCCAACTTATGCGCGGTTGAAAACATCTCCTCAAGTTGCTTTGGAGAAAGTGGTCTATCATTTCGTTCAAGTTTCAGAAAGATAACAGCCATGATTTTGAATCCAAGTTGAGTGAGGTCTGGTATCATGGTGAATTCTTTTATGACTCCTTGTTTTCTCAACCTTGCAATCAACCTTGAGACGGTAGGCTGTGAAACTCCGATTGCCTGAGCGAGTTCTCTGTCGCTTTTTCGGCTGTTCTTCATCAATTCAGAAACTAGCCTCAACTCAACATCTTTCAGAATCAGAAATCCTCCACGTCTCTTTAACCAAGAAAGAGTCTATTTCAATTTGTCGGTCGTAAAAGTGTGTATGTTTTTTTTAGAGAGAAGTTTGGGTGTGCGCGCACGTCTTACCTTGGTAAATCTGTTCTCCTCTCGTAGAAACTTTTCTTCCTTGGCAGTCTATTATGTTTGCAAGTTGAGCAACGCGCCAAAAAATCCAAGCACTCATGAGCATGGTCACACTCAATCAACCTCGAGAATCGTTTTTCCACCTTCAGTCGCCAATAGTATGCTTTGACAAAAATTTGGATATAATCCTTTCTCAAAAGTATGAAAAAATGATGCAACGGTTAGAACCAGAGTTAGACTTTTGTCGAAAAAGGTTTGTGCAGAGGAGAGAGAAGGGGACTCGAAGGGAGTGAATAGGCTCTGCATTCTTGCCTTAATTTATTAAATGATGCAAGTCTGCTATAGGCATTTTGGATAGACGATATTGAAGTCAGGGTCAAAAGACTTAACAGAATCTGGAAAATTTTAAATTTGCAACAAAAGATCGCTTCTAAAGGTAAATTAATGTTTATCCGTTAACGCGTGCGCTACGCTTAAAATGAAAAGAACCAAGTTCTAACGAAAAAGGTATGAATGCAGAGAGGAAAGGTCATGTTTTAAGTTCCTTTCTTCTGCTTTTTAATCAGAGTTTTGATTGTCTTAAGCAGACTCTCGTAGTCAACTGGTTTTGTAAAATAAGCGTCTGCATGTTTGTTAACGCATTCGATTGCGTTTTGTAACGTCGGGTACCCTGTTACTATGATTTTCACCATTCTAGGAATTGTTTCTTTGAGTGTAGTCAGCAATTCCGTTCCATTCATGTCTGGAAGTCGGAAATCTATCAAGGCTACTTTGTACAGACCAGCCTTCGATTTCTCTATTGCTTCTTTTCCATTTTCAGCCGTATCGACATCGTATCCTTCGTTTTCCAATATTGCAGACGTCGTTGTCCGTATGCTCTCATCATCGTCAATGACGAGGACTTTGAACTGTTCACCCAACCTTCTTCACCTAAAACGCATTATGCATTTCATTTTACGTTCAATTTCATCGTTAAATAGAATGGAAAGTAAAAGGAATTATGAATGCAGAATTAAGATTGAACGCAAATTAAAAGCGCCGCTAGTTAACAGTCTTCGTCAAGTGCCAAGCGCGCGCTAGCGAACGTGAAAAAGTGAATATATGTCGCACGTATAGCGGTAGGACTTAGTTGAGGAGAAGGCGCTATTCGTGCAACACACCTAAATTGCCATATGATACAAAACGTTTAATCTTTGCGGATAGAACCCAACTTATACCTGAATGACGCGATGTAGGGATTTCAGTTTCAAGTATCGAATTGCTCATAATCTAGAAAAATGTTACAGATTATTTTACCATAGCTTTTAAAAAGGAAAAAGCAGAACTTGTTATTAGGTAAGAGTGCGGAGAACTCTATTCTGCATTCCTCCTCTCCCCCCTCTCCGCATTCTAACCTTTCTCCATGAAAGTCATCCGACAATAGTTAACAGCTAAAACTCTCCGACGAAGAGTTACCAGAACCCGGATTTCTATCAAAAAAACTGGTCTAGGAGAGTGTGCGCAGATAATGAAGAGAAGATGGTTCTACCATTCTTCGACAAGCTCAAATTTCGTTTCTTTTTTGTATTTTTCTGGTCGCCAATATGCCAAGAACTCTCTTAGAGCATCATTTAATGCTTCTTCAGCAGTTTTAGAGATGCTAATACTTGTGTGAGGGCTTCTTTGTTCTGGATTCTGGATTTTGTAATTTGGTATCGCCTTGAATTTTCCTTTCAGCATCATGTAGACAACTTTGATTTTTAACTTTATAGGAAGGTCACTGATATCGAAACTCCATTCTCCTACCGTTTCTTCTACTTCACATATGCCCCTCCCTTCGCATGTTTTCAGTATTCTGTTGAGGTTGACCTTGCTGCTCATGCGCTCACCTTCTCAATTCGATGTTCTGACTAGAGTCTTGATAATTGCTCTCTATAAGACTTTATCCAAACGTGTTCTGGTTCGTGGATGGTCATTCTTTCGCAAGCTTTGTCAAAAGACTTAACAGAATCCTAAAACAGATCCTATGAATGAGAGGTAGCATGGTTATGATCGAGAAGATTGACGTAAAACTATCGGGGAAAAAAGGAACTTCTCACCTCAAGGGTGTTTTAGTGGTGGAGTCTACCAATACCTACATTAGCAGAGAAACAGCGAAAAAGATCTGTGATGACTCTGAAATTAAAACGATCCCTCTCGGACTAATTCCTTCTCAGGTTAGTGTAGATGTCGCATCTGTTGAAATAGAAGTGAAGGACAAGAAGGATCGTATCAGCGTCATAATTTTGGATTTTCCTTCTACTTATGTTGGTAGAGGAACGCTTTGCGAATTAGGCATTAAACTAGTTTAGGAGAGTGTATGCAGATGCTGAAGACTTCATCTGCACACCGATAGTAAAGGGCGGTTAAAGGTAAACTGTCTTAACATCGCACTCTGCCACTTGTCTCTAATAATAGACTCTGGACAAATCTGACTGAGCTGAGGATCAATGTGAATAATAGATTTCTGATCTTGAACTACTGATTCATGATCCTGAGAAAAAAGAGAAAAGTTGTTGGGTTGGGATAAAACTTTACCCTTTTTCTTCTTCTTCTTCCGAACCCACGGACGACCGCGAGCGAACGAACGAACAAACGGACAGGATCACACGCACACACAAACAACCTCACACTCTCTCACACTCTGACAAACATCTAAACATCTAATCAAACAACTAATCAAACAAACAAAACAAAACAAACAGATGCTTACACCAAATAGACAATGACGCCTCTGACCCTTCAGCAATACCCACGAAGTGAGCATGAGAAGTGGCCGGATAGGTCAAAATCTACAAGAACTCGTGAATCAAGAAGGAATCCATAATTATTAATTCGGGTTTAGGAACGATTCTCTGCAACGCATCCTCAAGTAGAGCCAAGACTTCCAAACCATGAGTGCACGCATTTTCGAGTAACGAGTCAGTTACCTTGCCCTCTAAAAGATAATGTGCAATGTTATTTCGGTCTTCGTTGAAATCATAGGCCTTTGTTCTTTCTCTGTCGTTTATCGCCCCAATCAGGTAGCAAATGTCAATGAGGTGTTGGAACGTCCTTAGTTCGCTGCACGTTTTCTCTTTGATCGGATTTATTGCAATTTCGGAGTTCGGTATGCTGATATTTGAAGATTTGAAGACTAGCAGTTTGTGCAATCTGTACGCCGCTAGTTGATGTATTGAAAATAGGACTTGCCAAAAATCTTTTCTTCCAATTGCCTCTTTGATTTCTCCAATGTTCGCGCATCCTAGACGTGCAGTCGTTCTTTCCAAGTCCGCATCAAGCTTGCTTTTCATGATCCCTAGTTGTTCATTGGTCAGAGTTTTGCCGAGCACCTTTTGAAGGACATCTCTTTCTAGTGCTTCTTGAACGATTTGCCGGGGAAACGCCAAAACGGATCCTGGGCAAGAGACATTATCTATTATGTAATGTTCCTCGCCGCGGTCGAAGGTGTCGAAAGGGTAGATTTTGACATTTGTCACCACGTTGCTTTCGTTTCGAACGATCTCAATCTGGGCATTTCTGGTGAATGGGCGTACTAATAGAAAATCTCTCCAGGCTTTATTGAAACTTATTTTTGTTTCTTCAATCAAGGTCTCAATCCATAGCCTAATTAGAATAACGTGGCGTGTGGGCTCATACCACAAAAGGTAACTATGTCTTGCCGCTAATATTTTTCTGTCATGATATCACGAAAAGGGAACCACTGAACCTTTCCTTCGATGATCTGGATGCGATAGGTCTGCAAAGCATCCCCCGCGCGCTAAGAAAACTTGGGCAAAACTAAACGAAAAACAAGCCATTCAATTCTCAGAGGTCATCGCGTTAAGCCGGTTGATCTCAGCCGTCAACTGCCTGACTTTTGGGCTTTCACTCTGACGCTCAGTCAAAATCTGACGAAGGCGTTTCTCGTAACGCTTTATCATTCGGTTTTTCTGCTCAACTGAAAGACCATGCACACGACAAAAATCATCAATCAACTCAAGGACTTGGCATGGCAAACCGGTTTCGTTTTTCATTAGCCGTCTCTTCTTGTTTGTAGTGGCGCGTCTGTTCTGCAGACTCTTGCAGCGCTTGCTCGATTTTATTGTTCAGCTCTTCCAACGCGAGATTCCTTTGAATTAACGGAAGCTTGTTCCAACCTTCACCGTGACGGCTCATAGCTCTGGTGACGGCTTCCTTCGCGCTCTCATGCGCGTCGTACACGATACTGCGGTCAATCGTGTGCAAATAGACAACGAACTTATCTCTCACTTTCGTTTCAGCCTCTTAATTGCAGAGCCGACATTTCGGTAGGCTTCCGCGCTTGACAAGCCTTTCTCTTTCAGCAGCCAATACAGTTTTCTTGCGTTCAACTTGTTTTTCTCTCCAAATACTCTTTTAAGGGAATTACGTGTCCGTCGTGGGTTTTAAGGCTTTTCTCGCCGTTCTCTACGACAACGAGGATGCGGTTTCGGTCTTTTTCTCGTTCGGTCTCGACCTTTTTCTTCGCGTGTATCTGGCGGACGTAGAAACCGTGTCGGTGTCCGCGTCTGCGTCCGCGGGTGTGTCCTAGGACGCTTACGACCAAACCACTAGGCAAGCTGTGGTGGCGTTGTACTTCTGTTCGCTGACGGCTGCGCTTCTGAGTGTTCGTCATTACCTTTCTTTTCCTCGCGTGGAGGCTCATAAATCAAGACGATGTAGTTTTCAGGTCGTTCTTCCAACAGTTTTCTTAGTTCCGTCGGATCGACAACGTAAAGTTGATGTTTCAATAGGATCTTGATTTTGGCTCCTGACCTTGTCCAACCGACATATCCGACGTGTTCCCAGGGTGGCATTGTTTTTTCACCTCTTCTTGTGGCCTCGTGCCTCTTTGAGTGTGGCACCTGGATGCTTCGCCAGCGCGCGTTCTATGCGTCTCGCGTAGTCCGTTTTGTGCGGATGCGTCTTCCATTCGCTCATGGTTTTGTACTTGGCGCTGAACTTTGTTGGTGGCTGCGGCGGCGCGCGCGTTACCTTCTCCATGTATTTCAGTAGTTCCTTCTCCTTTGGAGTCGGCGGCTGCAGCGCTGCGCGCTCGCGCAAGATCCGGCTCCACTCACGCTGCAAAGCTTCATTCTGCCGCGGCGTGTCAAGCCATTTTCGTCCAGCCCAATGACTAAACTGCATTCGCAGAGCGTCAAAACTTCTTATCCTGTCAACGTCCACTACTCGCTCGAATCTTTCGAAAGCTTCAGGAAATTCGTCCAAGCTCAATCACACATCCTTTTTTCTCGGTTCCTGTGCTATACCGAACATGAATAACTTTATGAGGTAAGCTGGTCGGCTCGTAGCCTTCCAGAAAGGCCACGCACTCTTGACGTGGACGGCCGACCTTGTCGCTGATTCGCAGCGTCGCCGCGCCTCTTCTGGTTGTCCAAACCCAAAAACCAAAATCAAGCAAGCCAGCTTCTAGAGCATGAATAAGAATGTGCTGGTACGTCGTCCACGGCCTTTTGCTCCAGCAAAACGCGCGGTAGGAGCCTTCTTTGTCGCTGCAAATGAAAATGTCGCCTAGCCCAAACTCGTATTGGAGTATGCTGAGTTTTTGCGCGGCTTCGGCTAAGCTGCTGCTGTCCAGATCCATGAAAATATAATGAAGATGCAGCTCTGGAGGTTCGTCTAGACATTTGCTTGTCACGCCTTCTAGCGTTTGCGTGGTCGCTATCATGAAGAAGCTTCTCCAAAAGATGGCTATGCTGCCTATTTTGAAGGGTTTTGTGATGCGGATGCTGACTTTCATGGTTTAGCCTTCTACTGGCTTCTTCCGCTTAACGCGCATTTTTTTCCATTCTTCAAAAGATACTCTTGGTTTTCCTAGTTGTGCACGTTTCTCGTTTTCTTCCTCTAGCTCTTCTTGAATGTCATCTTCTGTCAAACCATCTTCTGACAAGCCATCGAGATAACGAGAATCTTCAATGAGGGCGTTAGCGGTAGGAGTCGTTAGACCTGAAATTTTTAGCTCCTTGAAAATCTCTTGCTCGCTCATTCCTTTTTTTCGAACGTATGCTATTGCTTCGATTTTTTCCTGACGCCAAAGTAGTCCTTTCTGAAATGCAGTACTATGTAGTTTTGCGCGTATC
>DATHCB010000028.1:0-9773 GCA_035319765.1 Bathyarchaeia archaeon | reverse complement strand
CCTGGGCCAACGCTTTTTCTGACCTCGAAAAGTATGTGAACAAGAAATAGGTTAATGCAGAGAGATAGTGTAAAGCCTGGTTATGCTCAAGACTGTTTGATTTTTTTGATTTAAAATCTGCGGTTCCGGTTTCGCGCACGTTTACTTCGTTTGCTTCTCATGGTCCAGAAGTGGACAAGGGCTCATAGTTTTGAAGTGTCATGGTGATTAGAGATGATTCTTCCTGATGCGTATGGTGCGCGGGAGCAAAAGGGTTCTATCTGGCTGAATCGAGCTAGATAGTGCTCCCAACAGATGCACATGCTATGCGAAGAAGGCCCAGTATTAGCATGTCTGTATCGATTGAAGGATTTGAAGCGCTAGCCCTCATTCTGGCACTTTGACGAGGCCATCTCTGGCAACGTCCAAGAGTACTTTGAAGGCGCCGTGCCACAGATCGTCCTAAGCTCGTGTTGTGCGATAGCCTTATATGTTACCTAATAGTAATTACCTTTCGGTAATAATCGGTGCGAGGCTCAATGAAGCTTAAACTGCAACTTGTCCAAGACGGAAAAGTCCTTTTCGATATGCCGCTCTCTATCGCAGACTGGCCAAAGGAAGAACTGGAAAGTGAGTTCCAAGCCACGGAAGCCGAATTCGCGAAGTTCTCCAAGCTGTTTGACGCTTTGTCTCATGAGACCCGTTTGAGGATGATGAGGCGACTGGTAGAAGGCGAGAACCGCACCATGAGCTTTGCAGATTTTATGCGAGACCTAGATTTGAACCCGAAAACGGTCTGGGAAAACTCAAGAAAACTCGAAGAAAGCGGTCTGCTAGAGAAAACAGGCAGAGGCAAGTACGTCTGCTCGAACTTTGGACAGACGACATTCATCATGATGAGCCTTGCACTACACCGTTTCATACAAACTCTGCGACAGATGGACGAATACTAGGAGGTGAAAAAGTAAATGTCATTTTTTGACGCAAATTTTGACGAAATCTTCGAAAACTTCGGCCTACTCAACAGCAGATTCACGAAGAAAATTCAGGAAGAAATCGACGCCATGCTCAAAGAAGCCAACAGCGGCAAACTTAAAGGAACATGGAAAACCAAAGAGATCAATGAACCCGGAATGAAAGGATGGATTTTCATGGGAAGCTTTGGATCCGACAAAGCACTGGAACCACTTGATCCCTCGAAGCCACAAAAGAAACGACCAATACCGGAACGGCCCTTCGAATTTTCAAAGAACATGCCTGAAGAGACACGCGAACCACTAACAGATGTTTTCGAGGCGGAGAAAGCGACAAAGATTTACCTGGAGCTCCCAGGTGAAGAAAAAGAGGACATACAGCTAAAGGCCGAAGAGGGCAGTATCGAAGTTAGAGCCAAGAATTTCCACAAGAAAATAGACGTGCCAAACAATAACGTTTCGACAGAAAAAATGACAAGTGACTACAAAAACGGCGTGCTAACCATAACACTGCCCAAGAAGATATCTCTCAGAAAAGAAGACACCGCAAGAGAAAAAACAGTCTAAGGCGCGCTGGAATCTTGTCATTAACAGAGGGAGGAGGCCAGAGTCCGATCCTAGAAAGTCAAAATGAGATGAAAGTGGTCAGGAACATTGCTCATCAGAGTACGTTTTCAATCTTCTGTTCCTACGATACTTATCTACTTTCTTGACCATATCCAGTCGTCTCCCTTTCCATCTCTTGCTCGCTTCCCCGAGTAGTAGGCTTCGATGAGGGCTGCGATCAGGAGGAGAACAACAACGAGTAAGACTCCAACGCCAATAAGAAGCCACCAATTTATCATTTTGCCATCTCTTTCTAATCAATCTCGAGTCTTTAAAGCGTAAGGGTCCGTGAGCGTTCTTTATTTCTTCTGTCGGATACCGTACTGTGCATTCAGCGCCTTTTAAGATGTCGGCAATGATTCCTCTTAATTCGTTTAGAAGGAAGATTTGACATCAAAGCGCAAGCTCTTAGTTGGTTGTGTCAGTAACTGTTTAAATGTGCAATATTGCATTTTTTAGTACAGCACGCGCATTTAAGGGATACATTGCTCTAGGACATGAGTCGATTGACTGAGGAATCAGAGTCAAAGCTTGGTGCTGGAAGCGAGGGAAGACATGTCGTTGACTTCGTAATCTTTTTGGTGACTATCTCGTTGATAGTTGGAATTACTTCTTCAACTGGTCTTCTACTGCTTGCACCGCCATATGGGGTCACCGCGTATTTGGCGACGTTCGTGAGAAAGAGCGAGTTCTCAAAGCCGGAGGGCATCGTCTTATCCTATACGATCGTGATCTTATCTACCGAGGTTCTCAAATACTTCTACGGGCACTCCGCTTTGGCAGTACTGCTCAACGTGGTCATCGTATCCGCATTCATTTCTTTCACGAGGTTCAAACACCCTCCAGCTATAGCACTAACGATTTTTTCATATATCATACACACGACGATCTCGTTCTTACTAGCTTCCATCGTAGTCCTCGGCATTATAATTGGAATTCATACCCTGGTAAGACGAATTGACACGGGATTCCACACGGGCAGCAACAGCGTCAACCGTAGGCAATAAAAAATGGGGGACTAAAGATCGGAAAAGAGGGAAAATCAGCTCTTACTTAAGATTTAGTTTGGGGCAATTGTGCCTACAAGCGCGCTCACGCGCCTCGTGAGTGTGGAAGCACGCGCGATCAGAATCTAACTGGTTGCATAAACCTTATCCCTTCGCTCTCTCACAAACCAACGCTGGCTCTCACTAACTCTCTTTCATCTGTCCAGTTATCCTTTCTGCATACGAACAGACAGCAGACAACCTCAGATCGACTACTCGTATCGTAAAGCATCCACGACCTCAAGCTTCGATGCCCTCCGGGCTGGCCACACAGCGAACAGTATGCTCACGCCCATGCCGAAAACCAACGCTAAGATTACCATTTCAGGCGTGAGAACCGGTGTAATCTTGACCCCAATGCCGTTTATTTGAATCGCGTTGTCTCTGGGACTAACTAGTGCGATAATGTTCGCTATACCCAAGCCAAGTCCTAAGCCGGCCAACGCACCTATTAAACCGGTTATAGCCGATTCGCAGAGAAAAGTGGTCAGCACCGTTCTGCTTTTCATCCCCAAAGCCTTTAGAATGCCGATCTCTCGCGTACGTTCAATCGTCGATACGATCATAATGTTCATTATGCTTACGCCGGCCACGAGCAAGGAGATGGCAGCGATTCCGACTACCACTACGTCGGTCGACGAGATAGCAGATCTTATAGTGCTAATGATTGCAGCCGACGATTCAACGGTGACTTGGCCTTTGAAATAGTTCGTTATCGCGTTAGACACTTTCGTGATCGTGTCGTTGTTGCTGTTCTTGAGTATGACAATTATTTGGGAAAGCTGATCCGTCCCGAAATATTTCTCCGCTTGATTTATGGGTATATAGACGCCTGTGTCCGATGGCCCGCCATAGCTGAAGCCTACTGGCTTAAGGACCGCCGTGACATTTCCGATGTATGTTTTATTTGCTATAGGTACCTGTGTAGTAACGTATAACGGATCACCCACGTTAACGAATATAGTTCCGTTCAAGTTCAGGTTGCTTATTTTTGCACCGACAACAACAGCGTTATCGGGCGGGTTAAGCGGAATGCTTCCAGCCTCTACATACGCAAAGATTGCTGGGTAATCCTCTTCAACCTCAGTAAAGTTAAAACCCACAATGGTGACTTGAAGAGTTGATCGTGAGCTGTTTGTAATGTAGCCCGCTTGCGCAATCACCGGCGAAGCAGCCGTGATGTATTGCGATACTGATGGAATTGCCATGATTTGGTTAGTGTAGTTGGCGTAGAGCGGAATGTTATTCCCTGTAACAGTCAACACGTTAGCCGACAATCCCTGCTGAAAAGTGCTTACCAAGGTTGCCTCTAGGCCTTGAGTAACCGAAAGTAAGGCAACGATGGCTGCTATGCCGATAATGATTCCTGCCGTGGTTAGGGCTGAACGAAGTTTGCGCATCTTAATTGCGCCAAACGCGTATCCTAGAATGTCTCTCGTCTTCAATTGTGGTCCACCTCGTGTTTGCCTATCATGCCATCAAAAACTTCAACCGTACGGAAAGCCTCCCTTGCTAAACGCTGGTCATGCGTCACCATTATTACGGTCACACCGTCAGCGTTCACTCGTTTAATTATGCCTATGATTTCCTGCGCAGTCTTGGAGTCAATGTTACCTGTGGGTTCATCTAATAGCATGAAGCGGGGTTCATTGGCCAAGGCGCGGGCGATGGCTACACGTTGTTGCTGGCCGCCGCTGAGTTCCGCGGGTTTATGGTTCATTCTATCCTTTAAGCCAACTGTTTCAAGGAGCTGCTCTGCACGCTTGGCTCTTTCCTTCTTGCCTGTGTTAGCTATGCTCATGGCGAGTTCTACGTTGTCTTTGGCTGTTAGGCGGGGGATTAGGTTGAAGAACTGAAACACGAAACCGATTTTGGCGCGGAGGTCGGTTAGCTGGTTGTCGCTCAACTTTGACACGTCTACGTCTTCGATTAGCAATGTCCCTGAGGTTGGCTTATCTAACGCTCCTATAAGGTTAAGGAGGGTAGATTTTCCGCTGCCTGAAGGTCCGAGGATAGAAAGAAACTCGCCAGCCTCAACGCTTAAGTTGACCCCTTTGAGGGCTTCGACAGGCACTTTGCCAAGCATATATGTTTTCTTAAGATCTTCTGCCTGAACTACATGCTTAGACATTTTGCCAACGCCACATCCTGATAACCCGGTATTCGGTTTTTAAATAGCACTCATAATCGGTCATTTCTAATAACTGATTTCGTCCTCCTACTCAATAAGCATGTGTGACTGTAGAATTACACTAACAATTAACGCGTGCGGGAACGCGTTAGGTTACGCGAGCATCAACTACCTTTAGATCCACGTTCAAGTTCCCTGTTTTGTGGCGGCGTGTTGGAAAGACGTCCTGACATGAAAATCGTAACCCACCAATTGGAAACTCTCATACCGTTGATGGCTTGACGAACAAATGGCTTCATAATGGGCCAAGGAAAGAGCGGAATTCCTTCACAGCCGCTGAAAAAGACGCCAATTAAATACTTGAAAATGTTCCACATCGACACTGCCGAAGAAATGTGAAAACCAGCCATGGACCTCGCCCACAGCTTCTACGACTCTCGACACATACTCTTTGGCACCGACTACCCATGAGGAAATACCCCCAAAATCATAGACAACATAAAAGCCCTAAACGTCGCCGAAAACGAAAAGAAAATGCTACTAGTCAAAAACACTGCAAACTTTTCCAAGTATAACAGTGAACTCTAGTGCGGTGCATTTTCACGTATTGGGAAAAACTTTGAAACAAAAAGAAAAGGATAAGTAAACGTAGGTCGCTACGGTTTCAAAGTCAAGTAACAGGACCAATACGGACGGAGAAACGAGATGACAAAATGCCCGACTTGTGGAACTGAAAATGAGGAGAGCAGCATTTTCTGCAACCATTGCGGAATCAAACTAAAATTGACTAGTGAGGACGATGTTAAGAACACCGTGGTCAAACGGTTTGAAGCGATAAAAAGCAAGGATGAAGCCACGATGCAGGCGCTCATAGACGCGAGCTACACCAAGTACGATGATTGGCCTCCCTACCAACGACAGGAGGGTGCGCAGGCACTTCAGAACGAATCGTCAGCGTACAAAGTCCTCTCAAACTACACCTACGAACTGACAGATTTCAAAGCCAACGTCATAGGCGAAGTGGCCGTCGCCACTTTTACCATACATTATCAAGGAACCATGAGAGACCAACAGTTCAATGTCACCTCACGTGGCACCACCGTCCTCAGAAAGCAAGATTCAACATGGAAAATCATTCACGAACACCTCTCCAGATTCCAAGAAGAAAGACAATGGCAACAGCAACGACAATACGGCAGACGAGGAGGCAGGTTCCCATTCTAACTTCAGTTAGACGGAAAAATAGATCGCAGCCGTAAAAGCACGCGCGAAAGAAGGTCGGACTTTTTCGAACTTCTTTCCAGTCTTAATTTGGATGAATTGAATTAATGATCGGATGTTGTGCGAAATTTAAATTTGGTAGCCTGGCTTATTTGATTATAAAGTGATTCGAGTTGGGTGATGAGGGTAAAAGAGCATTAGGAAAAATCCGTCATCTGGGAGAGTACGTACTGATACTTGCGAGTTTTGGATTGATAGCGAGCCTTCTTGTGATTATCAAGAGTGTTCCATATCTGGGATTTGTTGAATTAATAGGAGGAGTCAGTGGATTTGCGTTTTCTTTGGTAGCATTCTCGTTAGGAGCTTGCTTATTCAATGAACCAGCACGTGATACCACACCAAAAAACATCGGACCAGAAATTGATTTGCCAGATGGCATAAGAGAATACTGGACGAACAGAGTGATGGGCTTTTCAGACGCTGAAATTGAAGAACTGTTAAAACATGAAATCCGTCGCAGGTACCTGAAAGCGTTGGAGAACGAGAAACGTAGAAGGCTTGTAGAAAAATCAAAACATTGAAAACGCATTAACACAATCAAAAGAACTAATCAGAATAACCCATAAAGCCTAACGTCCACTTATGGGCACGCGTTATGAGTGAGTGTAAGTAAGTAAGTAAGTAAGTAAGTAACTAGGTAAGAGTGCAAGCTAGAGTGTGCACTGAAGCTTGATAACGTTAAGACTGTTATCGAGGGCAGTCGAGGCTACGCTTTAGTGTACGAGCCTATAGGGAAAAATCAGATTCCTGAGAGTCAATAGCGCGGCATCGTGCGCCCATCATATACATGGGAATGCCGACGATTCGCATAGCAAGTCCGAGAAACCGAACAATCGATATGCTTGGTTCTTGAGGGAAGAAGGTTGGAATGCGGAGTAGAATTTGAATGGAGGAAAGGGGTCTCCGCACTCTCGCCTTGATAGCAGGTATCTGTTCTTCCCTTTTTAAGACTGCATTACATGCAGAGGACATTTGTATCTGAACGTCTTAGCTGACCAACTTGACCTAATACCGGACGCTAGATCCCTGCTTTTTCTTGAGGACTACAATTGCCACGAACACTGCAATCATGAACAAGGGTAAGACGAGGAAAGATGGAAACTCAGGCACGGCGGTGGTCGTGACCGTCATTTCTCCCACCATCCCAATACTATAATGGAAGCTGCAGAAGTATGGAACGGTCCCGTTTGGATATTTGGCCAATATGCGATCGTACATTGTCTGATTCACCTGAAGGGTAAATGTTTGACCTGGCTTCAAAGTACCAGAGTTGAATAGCCCATCTGGAGTGCCTGACGTGCCATTTCCGCTCGTCACCGTGTGATCGGCGCTTCCATCATTTGTCCACACAACAGTTGCGAACTCTTCTGATGTGCTGTTTGGCGATCCAATGGTTATTGACTTCGGAGAGAAATAATCGTCATGTATGCTGACGTTAATAACTGGGCCACTTGAGGTTGAAGGCGAAGTTGCAACAGCAAGTCTAAGACTACTTAACAAAGCCGCAAGACAGACGACAAAAACAATTGCCCCAATCTTTTTGCTGCTTTTCATGCTTGTTCTCCAATATCAGATTGAGACTGAAGTTTTTGTTCTTAAATCTTTGTAATAGTGTTCCAACAGCAACACTGACTTCGCGCGCTAAGGTAATAGAACACAATAATTATTTCCATCTATCAGGATTCTATTGCAGTTTATTGCTTGGTTTTTAACGCGCGCTCTGCTTGACACGATGATCAACGAAGAGTGTTTTCTATTAGCTCAGTATTTGCGAACGAGAAACAAACATGGATTCCTAGGCTTGTCTCTGTCTAGTTTTAAGGTGGTACCGATTAGCCTGCCGATTCTGTAAAATTAACTTGAAAATCTACCTTTATAGTTCCATCTGGCCTTTAGGCGATTCTTCCTCTTTAACTACCTCAAACGGTTCGCAAGTGACATCATAGCTAAGGAAAAGTCAAGTCAAAGAAAGTGTCATAACAGAACAAGAGGAATTAAGGGAAACATACTTTTTCAGTCTTGTTCTTGAATTCACAAAACTTAAGCAAAAAATAATGTTTAAAGAAGAATTGATTCGGAAAAATGGGCCAGAAAACAATAGCATGGTTTATGATCGGTTTAGTTGTTTATTTGGCATTAGGAATTTTCACTAGTGGCCTTCCTTTGTCCAGTCCAGTTTCTAGTTTAGTTCCCTCAGGACTAGTTTCCAGCTTAGTTTTCCCAGGAGAGGGAGTTTCCAGTTTAGTTCCCCCAGGACAAATTGTAGTAGTTGCCCCAAGATTGGTGCTAGTAGTTACCCCAGGATTTGTGCTATCCGTTCGCTCAGGACTAGTGCTATTAGTTCCCCCAGGGCAGGTGCTGTTAGTTCCCTCAGGACAGGTGCTAGTGTCTGGCACTGAAGGTAGCTGTGTCATGGGCCCATCGCCGGGAACTGATACAATATATTTCGATAGCGTAAATCAAACAATAGGAGCAGATAGGACTGCTCTCGCGATAAATGGACATTATAGCGTCTTCCTTGTTGCTGGACTATCGTACTATGCTTTTGTCGATCAGAACCCTCCTATAGCAAACCGTTCGGCGCTCGTGTATTGGCAACCATATTCTTGGAAGCTCGATGTTCCACTTGGGGTTACTATCTTTACGGGCAATTTTTGGGAATTTTAGTAAAAGAAAAAACACTTAATACTTCTAGGATTCTTTGCAACTGTCATAACATCCATTTCAAAACACCCCCCCGCTAAAGTCTGAGAAAGATAGCCCAAAAGCTTCTCTTTCTATCGAAATCTGCTTCCTAATATTATATTTTAGGAAACGCATCATTCCAGAGGAAAACAGGCGAACAAGATTCTAGCTCTCAGTTGGCATAATAACCTCCGCACGAGGTAAATCGATTGATTGTTTGATCGTTTGTTTGATAGATTAGTTTATTGTCTCTGTGCGTGAGAGAGAGACCGTCTGTGTGGTCGTTCGTTCGTCCGTGCGTGCGTTCGTTCCAAAGAGAGAAAGCATAAACTTTACCCTGCGCCACCCGATTCAACTCATCATTTTAACCGTAGCGCAATATGCGAGGTGTTGCTGCAGTTTCACAGTCACACAGACTTAAGTAGCCCTAAAACGTTATAAAAAATGTTATGATTTTTCTGAGAGCATGATGGAGGTGAATGGTATGGAAATGAGTCAGGTCATCAAGTGCGATATGTCTGTCTGCGTCTATAATCAGGAAAATCGTTGCATCACGCCCGGCATAACAGTAGGTTCACATGCGGAGTGTAACACTTTCAACCATGGCAGCGCCAAAGGCGGCTTCGATGATGCAAATGGGGGAGTAGGTGCCTGCTTGGCTGCCGACTGCAAGTTCAACGAACGGCTCGAATGCAAGGCCAGAAAAGTCAGCGTCATGGTCCACGATAGACATCCAGATTGCGCAACTTTCCAGCAGAGGAAATAGGGGTTTTCTGCTAGTTCCAGAGGTAGCGCGCGCTTTCTGAGCCATCTCATTCGTACGAGCTGATTAAGGTAGCAGGTGTCGATCGCTTGAGGCTTTACGGTGTTGAGGCGACTTGGACAGCGAACGCTACTGCTAATAAGCTTATATATAAAAAGAAACGAAATTGCTGTCGGAGATTTCGAGATGAGCCAGAAGCAATTCGTCATAAGTAACGATCAAATGGCTGCGATTATTGTAGATGTGTTAGGAATAGTCTTAGTGCTAGTTGGAGCATTAATAGTGCACGCTCACTCAAACTCAGGCGT
>DATHCB010000027.1:0-2552 GCA_035319765.1 Bathyarchaeia archaeon | reverse complement strand
AGTGATATGCGAACTGACAAAGGTCTATTTCCGTGTCACTTTATAAATTTGCCTGCGTGGCGTTTGAATTTCTTCTTGCAATTCAGACTACAGAAGTAATAGGTTTCTCCGTCGTAAGTAATCTTAAATTTGGATGTGTTTTCATCCAGAATCGCACCGCAAACAGGGTCTCTCGGCATAGTTTTCTGTCTCACCTCACGCAAGCACAATCACGTACGGATTGCGGCTTCTGCCTATTATGATTAATGGTAAAAAAAGAAAAAAGGATTATAAAACTGGGGAATGATGTTAGCGCGGTGAGCTTAATATCTCCTACTGCTACTTCTGCGCTTAGAATAACATTCTCGACAGTAAACTGGTCTGCTTCCGTCTGGTTTGAACGGAACTTCGCATTCCTTTCCGCACTCGGCACAGACTGCTTTGTGCATTTCTCGTCCAGCCATTTTCTAATTCAACTCCTATACTATTTTAGTGCAAAAACGTTGTTCTTGCACGAAGTGCTTACGACTTGCCCAGTATTAAAGTTATGCGTGTCTCAGAATTATTCGAGGCTAGCTTCTTCACTTCACCTTGAGCTAGCCAGTTGTGTTGCGGTTGCAGAAAATGGGAACTGAAGTAATTTCTGGAGCCCGTAATCGTGCGTTCTGTTGATAGTTTTCTTCAGTTCTTCGAAAAGTATGTCTTTATTCCTTGGCTGACGACACCCTTTAGGGCAGCCTGTTTTGCCCTTAACTCGAGTCTGGATGTACGCAGCAAATCTCTCCTTCGCGCCGAAACAGCCATCTTTTCAGCGATGCCTTCCTGTTCATTAAGCGCGCGCTAACAGTTAGAGTCATCACAAACTCTTCGATTGTTCCTCTCCAATGTTTGAAAAGGGCACCAAAAAAGTGTAAGCGCACTAAAATATGGAGAAAAGAGTTCAAGAACCGTCAAAAATGCTCGCAGCAATAGACAAGCTTAGGTGAAAAAAGTTGCTTTCGAATTTTGATCTCCTATTCATAATACTTTTGTGGTTGGCATCAGGATTCAGATCACGAGCATGAGTCGGATGGTCGCTATCGATTTATTCAGGAAATACTGGTTTGTGAAGGTTATTCTTTCACTTTGGCTAGTCAGCTCCATCTTTGTGCTGCTCTTGCTAAACAGAATTGATTCGATCGTTAACGTTACACTTTACCAGTATGGCTTGCAACCCAACATGAATTGGCTGGATCCTTACTGGATCTCTTTGCGCTTGATCTACGTGTTTTTGGCCGTCCCCATAGCATTTAGCGCACTGGTCTTGATCGCCGGTTTTGCAAAGGCCGGTGATGGTGCCAATAAGGTTTACAGACGGGTCAATGGCAAGCTCAGCACTAATCAGGCTCAAATCGCAAGAGAGAATTCCATGCTTATTAGGTGCATTAAATGTGGAAAGGTTTTCAATAAGCCACTAACCATGCTTGACTTTAGTAACGGTAAGCCACGGTTGGCTAACGTCTGTCCCTACTGCAATCATGTCCTGGGAAGCACTGATGACAAAGGATCAAATGAAAGAATCAAAGTCGAATTCGAAAAGGAAGCCCCGACAGAATAAGAAATTCATGCAAGAGCGCTTTCCTGAAGATTTACTTTCTTGACTGATTCTTTCACTGGCACTTCGTCCACGTTAGTTAATTTCTCTTCATCTTAAGAAACTGTGCGGATCATCCTTCTATTTTGAATTTTTATACATGCGAAGGATTGGCTGCTCTTGTTGTCTATTGAGCCAAATTCGTCTCTAGGGTGGTTTTGATGTTGGATGCTACTTGCCTACAGCAGCTGTTACAAGCGAGATACAGGAAGACTTTTGATCTTCTGGCTTGTTCTTAGAATCCGGTGGATGTTTCCGGGTTTGGCAAGACCAATCTTCTGTACATATTATTGGATAGGGTCAGGCGGCGTGTGTCACGATATCTTTGGCGAAGCGATCCATCAAGTTCTTAACTCTTTTACTAAGTTTATAACCTGTTCGACTACGTATTTGTTAATCATGCTTCCCTTGGCCGGCGAGGCTGATGTTGGGTCGCCGATAACTCCGCTGGGGAAATAACGCTCCGGATGAGCTACGATTTCGAACCTTGGCATTTCCGGAAAGCTAGTCTTGCCCTTAGTTTTGATAAGGTTCGGCTTTATAGTCATAATCCTTGAAGTTTCAATTGTGCCTGCATGTCCGTCTTTTTCGGAGAAGTATTTTCCTTTCAGTTCATATGCAAAGTCATAGTCTGATAAGACCATTACTCTGGGCTTTTTCTGAAAGCCTTCTTTTTCGTTTCGAAGTATAACGTCTTGAGCTGCGAGTCTGAGGGCAGCCATATGCGATTGCCCCGCGTGACCGCTTAGAACCATTATCCGCATGAAACCATTGCGTATGAGTTCCGCCAGAATGTCCCTGGTGACCCTGTATAGCGAGTCGAACTTTAATGATATAGTGCCTGGAAAATTGCGCGAAGCATTGCATACGCCGTACCTCAGCGGGGGAGCGACAAGGCATCGGGCGTTCTTGGCGACTTCCACGGCGACGTATTCCGGTT
>DATHCB010000026.1:0-33305 GCA_035319765.1 Bathyarchaeia archaeon | reverse complement strand
AACACTAATCCCGAGGGGATCTTTTCGATATGCTTATTTCTCCCACATGGTTCTATGTGAAACCTCTAAGGCAATTGCTTGAACCCAATGCAGGTGCTTTGACACTGGCCATAATTAGCATGAAGGATCTAACGAAAGTTTTTGGAAAAGCAGTGGCCGTTGACCACCTAAACTTGGACATAGAAGAAGGAGAAATATTCGGACTGTTGGGACCGAACGGTGCGGGCAAATCGACCACGATTCTCATGCTCGCGACGGTCATAAGGCCTACAGAGGGCACGGCAAGGGTAGGCGAGTATGACATAAGAAAAGACCCGGAGAAAGTTCGTTCGCTTCTCGGCCTGGCGTTTCAGGAACCAAAGATGCTCTGGGTTAGCACGGCATGGGACATAGTGAACTTTCATGCCAAGATCTGCGGTCTCTCAGGGGAAGAGCGAAAGCGCAAGGTCAAGGAGGTTCTGGAAATGTTGGAAATGTGGGAGTTCAGGCATAGGGCCGTTCACGCGCTTTCGGGCGGGATGCGCAAGAGGGTTGAAATAGCCAAGGTCTTAATTCAGAGGCCAAAAGTCGCTATCGTTGATGAGCCCACTGCACAGATTGACGTGGTGGGTAAGCATAAGATATGGAGGATGCTACGCGACCTTTGCGATTCGGGAACCACGATTATTCTCGCTACGAATGAGCTTTACGAGGCTGACATGCTTTCTGACCGCGTTGGAATACTGTACAGAGGAAAGCTGCTTATCTGCGACACCCCTAAGAAGCTTAAAGACAGCATTCCGGGGGGTGACATCATAGATATAAAACTCGAGAAAGATGTTACGATTAAGGATGTCGAAGCGCTCAAGAATTTCGAGGAAGTGGCGGACATCCATCAAATCAAAGCTAATGATCTGCGCCTTCACCTCAACAAGGTTGAAGAAGTTGTCCCGAAGATAATGAATTTTCTCACGACGAGAAACTTGTCAGTTTCGTCGATACGAATGAGCGAGCCAAGCTTGGATGACGTATTCTCGCATTACACGGGACTGACTATAGAAGAAGCACAGAAAGACAGCGGAGGCTGAACTCAGGACGAATAGCCTGTTCTTGGTCGTTGAAAGAGACATCCGTTTGTTCTTTCAGTACAAATTCCTAGTCATCATGCGCTCAATTTGGTTTGTTTCCCAAATAGTTCTTTTTGGGCTGGTGGCTTCTCAAATGGTACATGTGCCTGGGCTTAATTATTATCCTTATTATGTTGGAGGGTTAGCGGTCATGACTCTTTACTCGACCGCAATATACATCGGCTTCGACATTTACGAAGAGGCAGAGCATGGCGTTTTTGAATACTTACTTAGTCTTCCTGTGAGCCGAAGACAATTGGCCTTGGGACGTTCTATCGGTGGAGGTCTGCGCGCCTTTATATACGTGGGACCGCTAATGGCAGTGTCCCTTTTCGTCATCGGCGCGCTTAACCCGCTTAACTTCCTGATGGCTCTCCTGTCACTCTTCCTTCTCGCCTTTGGACTTTCTGGAATGAGTATAACCTTCGCTGTGCTAATCAAATCGAGTGACCGATTCGACATTTTTATGGGTATCCTGGACGCACTGATCGTTCAGCTGAGTACTGTGATGTACCCACTGTCTGTCGTGACGCAGACAAACCCGCTCTATGGCGGCCTTGCCCAGTTCAATCCGGTTTCATTTGGTTCGGATTTATTCAGGTGGGGAACAGGCGTCGAGTCGATCATAACTATCAGCAATCCTTTGCTGCCCCTGTTGGGTATCGTTATTTTCTTTTCGTTCTTTACTTTTGTTGGCATAGTCATTTATGATAAGCACATCGAAGGCGGAGGATGGCAGTGATGAGTGCTGTCCTCAGTATCGTTGAATACGATTTTAGGAATTTCTTCCGCTATAAAATGTGGTTGGTTGGCTTAATTAGCATGAATTTAGCGAACCTTTTCATACAAGCCCTCATCTATAACCACATGTTAAGTGCCGCTGTGAGACTGTCGATAGGAAATTATTTCAACTTTTTTGCGCCCGGTCTGACCGTGACAGGTTTGTTTGCTTCGGCTTTTATGATTGGACGCGAGATAAACATGGAGAGACGGCGTGAGGTTCATCACTACATGCTTAGTCTTCCTATGACAAGGTTGGAATTGGCAGTTGGTCGTGTCCTCTCTGGCGGGTCCCGTGGAATGGTTTATATGATTCCTCTTCTGCTGACATGCTTCGCGTTTGTTGGCGTGCCAAGTTTTTCACAGTTATTGCTCATCTTGGCTGTTCTATTCCTGCTAGCGATGGGCATTTCAGGTCTCAGTATAGCCATAGCCGTTTCGACCTCAAACTTGGAAAAGTTCATCACGGCTCGGGGCGCGATTTATTACGCGCTGTTCTTTTGCAGCAGCGTTTTTTATCCGCTCTCTTTGATTCAAACGTTGGGTCAGGAGGGAAAATTTCCCGTACCTTTAGTAATCTTGGCTGAGATCAACCCTCTGACAAATGCGGCTGATATGATTCGCTCTTTCCTCATGGGCACACCGAAATTTTTCGTCGGCATGATTTTTGACGTCGTAATTTTCTCAGTGATCTTCACCTTCATTGCTGCTTTCGCGTACATCGAAATAATCACACGCCAAGTTTGATTATTCACAGACCGTACATTGAAGTTTCAGAAAAGGTTCTGTCATCCAAGCTGTTCTAGGAAAGCGTGCTGGTCTTCTGAGAAGTCTTACCTCGCGCTTGGCAACCTTCGCCGTGCATTCTTGTTATTGGTTTATCGATGTTTTTTCTTAGTTGTGGTTTATCGAAATCGTAGAACGAAAATAACTCCTACAGTTCCAAGACTTCCTTCAGAGATGCTTGGTACGGACCGAGTCTGCCCCCGTAGTTTCCTGCAGAAATCATAGCGACGCCTGGTATTCTAATGGCAGCTTTTATCCCCTCGCTCATCGCCTTTTTTACGGTTTCCAAAGTTAAGCCGTTTATGACAATCTCGTAAACGCAGTGAACGCCTTCTGGCACTTTCGAGTCGGGGACGAGTCTCCGCAGTCTAGGGCAGTATTGGTGAAAAGTCGAAGCGCTTAGTTTGTATTTTTGTGAGCCTGCTTTGGAGCCTGATCTGCAGATGCCACCTGGGAATGGCATTATGACACCTTCCGCTTTGCTGTGAATTGCGTCTACTGCTTCTTCTGCGGCCCTTAGCCCTGATTTGCGATCTGCGGCCATAATTAGGAAGTTTCCGCCTGCAATGGCTCTTGCCGCGCCGAATGTGTCTTCAACTACGAACTCACCTTCCATGACTGGGATGCGCCACACGTTTCTTTCCGCCAGAGTGTCTCTTCTTTGATATCCATCACCGAACAGTCTGATGCTTCTCCCAACCTTAAGGTGTCTCTTGGCGTCGGGCAAAGCATCATAAGCCGCTGTTGTGGGACAGGTCATCACACATTGTCCGATTCGAAGTATCATCTGCGACTTCAGGTCAGGTCTAGTCCTATGATAAAACTGCGCCAACACGCCAACTCTTCTATCAGGAGTCTTCTCCACAGACACGAAGCCCTCTATTCCAGCCTCTGCGGGCGACATTATAATGGACGAAGCAAAACCCGTGGCAACATTAGCGGCAATACGCGCCCAACGCTCATTTTCCGCCGTAACCAAGATCCGACCCACCCACATGGAAAACATTTCGGCGTAGGTGTTCTGAATCGTTGCAAATGTGATCTGAAACTCGCCTGGTGGTCTCTCCCATTGGCATTGTCCAGTCTCACGGTTCATGTAGAATACGGCTGGTTCCGTCATATCCAAACTACCTTCTTTCGCATTATTGGCAGTCCTTCCTTGGTGTTGAGTCCTGAGTATTCGTAGCCTAAGTTGACTAATTTGAGTTTTTCGTCGTCTGACACTGCGACTTTGCTCGTGTAGGTTTCGACGTTCTGGCATGGTTCGCTATTCTCGTATATTGTCGTGCTCGTTATGCTCCGGTGACCCATCTTCTTCTGAACGTACCTTAGGTCTTGGGCTTGCACGTACAGCTACTCCCCCATCAGATGACCCTACACTTATCGCATTAGACACCTCCCCCCTACACCTATCCTATTTTCTGCCTGAAAAATACGCCTACCAGATAGAACAATAGCGCCCAGGCAACCTTTATTGTTCTCAGTTCTTGGTTTTTTCGGATGTTTCCGCTATTCTGCATTTTTTCTAGGTGGAGATCGGGCGTCCTGTACGCAGTGATTTTCATTCTAAAAGACACTTCGGTCTCTACCTACCTCTTTCCATCACCAATTGAGAGCGCGCGCACCACCATCTTTAATTTGGTTCTGATCTAATGAGTAGCAGGAGGTCTGAGGAGTAGGTATGACCACAATCTTGGACATTAATGCAGATGATTGGAAGACGGAGGTCTTAGAATCGCCGACGTTGATAGTCGTCTGCTTCTATCATGATGAGTGCCCATGGAGTCGTGAACTTGACCCAATTATCGGGAAGGTTGCGGGTGAATATGCCGGCAGGATTAGGTTTGTTAGAATGAATGTGCTTTTAAGAAAGGAAAACATGCAAGTTGCTCTCCGCCACGGTGTTAGAAGCGTGCCTGCTCTTAACTTCTTTTACATGGGAAGGCACGTGGAAACCATTTTCGGCTTGGTTGAAGAGTCCTTTCTGCGCCATATTCTGGATGAGGCCCTCGAAACGCACATGAAACGTGCCAAACAATGCACAATTTTAGAAGCAACGTCTTGAGGAGGCTATTGCTTGAAAGGAAATTACCCAAACTGGTGTGATGGACGATGTCGGGTATAATCGAGATTTCGGCGGATTCTTTCCACAAAGAAGTCGTGGATACTAATGGGCTTGTTGTTGTTGAGTTTTTCAGCCATTCTTGTCCGCACTGCATTAGGTTCAAACCCATATACGAGGAGCTTAGCGAGATTTTTAGCACTCAGGCCAAGTTCGTCAAGATTGACGTTCTGCTTAGCGAAGACAACAGAGATCTCGCTCATGGCCGAGGAGTAAAGTCGGTGCCCTCAATAGAAGTGTTCAGCGAGGGGAGAGTAATCGGCGGTTTGGTCGGGTGCCATCACCTTGAGAAGGTGTACAAAGCTATCAAAGGATTTCTTACAGAGAAAGAAGAGAACATCGGACCAAGTACACCTTTGGAAAGCTTGCGAACCTTGAAATAGTTGCTCGTAGACGTTAGCGCTCGTCTCAGCGTCGCTTGCGCTGACGTGAATGATAAAAAGAATTTTTTGTGCATAAACCTCAAGCGATGGCGACGTGCGTCCTTAGGGCTCCCGGTTTCTGTGCTTGGTCTAATTTTCACTAGGTAAAGGGTTACCCTCTCTATGATTGACTTTCTTGCTTCATAGATACGGCTGCCCTATACCTATCTTTTTGTTACGCTGAAGATATCTGTTAACCCATTCGCCAAACGCCCCATCAAGTGCTGCCTGTCTAAACTAATCCCTCGTCTAAGCCTCAAAAATCAACGTCGAATACATAACTTTATGCTGATTTTCCCCAATTTTTTTAGGCTCTTTTCACCCTCGAAACTTCTGAGAGCTCGATGTTGAGCGTACTGGGGTTCTGGCTGATGGCCTCGGCTGGGGAGTTTTCAGCGTTAACTTGGAAAACGGTAGATAGGAGGGGGAGGTGTCTAATGTGTTGAAGGCCAAGTCAATAGAGCGGGCTTCCCTGTACCTAGCTAAAAGCGCGCGCTGGGTAATCGCTACAGTCTCGGCGACCCACTTTAGCTTAGCGCTGACAAGATTTTGACTTTGGTTGCTGGCGGAAAATCTTCCCACATACAGTACGTGAAGAGCGCTTGGTGGCGGCCGCGCGCGCTAAAAGTCTGCTAGCTTTGGAGGAGCAGTAGGGTTGTTCATGGCCGGTTAATGTGTTCTTTCTTGAGTGTCCCTGGTTCTAATTCTGTGCGAGGGGATTTTGCTGTAGGCAGCGGAGCACTTTTTTCCTTTTGAGCATTGTCTTGTTGCGGCCCATTTTAGGATGGGGATCACCGCTTCTCTGAGCCCTTCTCCGTCTTTTGTTAGTGTGTATTCGACGCGTGGAGGGATTTCGGCGAATGATTCTCTTTTTAGTAGCTCTTCATCATGAAGTTGTTTTAGTGTGTCTGCGAGCGTCTTGGGGCTTATGCCTTGCAGCTCTTCCATGAGCTTGTTGAATCTGAGGCTGCCGTAGTTCCCTATGGCGTTGATTATTAGGAGCGCCCATTTCTTGCTTATCACGTCTATCACTCCCTCAAGGGGACAGAGGCAAACTGGGTGATTCTCGTTCTGCGTATTCGTCACTTTCCTCGTGCATAGCAGCTATGTCGCTATAAACTTGATAGCATAAATACTTTACTTTTAATAGTGAAAGAAGCAGAGGTGATGACGAATGGATGGAGACTGTGGTTGTCGACCGCATCAAGATCATCGCGAAGACTTCTGTGGGTGTAGCATGCATGCAGAAGGGCACGGTTACAGACGTCGCTTCCTCACGAAAGCGGAAAAACTTGAGAAACTGAAGAGCTACGCTGAAGAATTGAAAAAGGAGCTCACAGCTGTCGAAGAGAAAGTCAAGGAACTGAAAAGTTAAAAGAAACTGCACGAAATGCCTCTTCAACCTTAAGGAATGAAAATAAATGAAAATCTTAGCAATTGACATAGGGGCTGGCACCGAGGATGTCCTCCTTTACGACGACCAAAAGAAGAGCACAGAAAACTGCGTTAAAATGGTCTTACCTTCGCCTTCCCGAGTCTTCGCAACAAGGGTCAGAGAAGCTACCAAACAACGCAAGGACATTTTCATAAAAGGCGACATCATAGGTGGAGGCGCTTTTACCGTCGCCTTAAAAGACCATGTTGAAAAAGGGCTTCAGGTCATAATGACGGAAAACGCTGCGTACACCGTGAGGAATGACATTGACCAAGTTAAAGAGCTCGGGATTCGAGTTGTCAAAGGAAAAAAAGAGACCATGGGTTTCAACGGAGAAACCTTGACGATTGAAGAGATTAACCTCCGGCAGCTTCAGACATTCTTAGCAGAGTTTGGCGAAACCCTTGACGATGTTGATGTCGTGGCGGTTGCAGTTCAAGACCACGGAATTTTTCCCAAGAAAACGAGCAACAGGAGGTTTCGCATTCAGAAGATGAGAGAGCTTTTGAAAAGAGACCCTAAACCAGAAAGCCTGGCTTTCACAGAGGATGAGATTCCACCATATCTTCTAAGAATGCGATCTGCGGCTCAGGCTTCAAGAAGGCAGCTGCCCGAAGCAAAGGTCTTACTCATGGATACTGCCCCCGACGCCATACTCGGGTGCCTAAAAGACAAGTCTGTAGAGAAGGCCAATCCCATTCTCGCCGTTAACGTTGGTAATGGGCACACTATGGCTGCAATAATCTCGAAGGGAAGCATTGTCGGAGTGATGGAACATCACACGCGATTGTTGAATACTCCAAAGCTCGAACAGCTTCTGGTCAATTTTGCGGACGGGAAACTCACTGACGAGGAAGTGTTTAAAGACGATGGTCACGGCCTATTCTTTCTGTCAGAGCCTACGTCTTTCTCGGAAATACAGATAGTTGCCGCAACAGGGCCAAACAGAAACATCCTGGCCGAAACTAAGCTGCCCGTGCACTTTGCGGCTCCGGCTGGTGACGTAATGATGACTGGGCCGATAGGCTTGGTTGAAGCCGCAAAGCAAAAGCTCAAGCCGGGATTGGAATGAAGAATGTAAAAATGGTTATCCACGAACCAGCAATTAACAAACTCGTGGGCAGGGAACTGAATCTCGCACTCGATGACGAAGCCAGCCTTGTGGACGCAATAGACAGATTAGACAAGGTGATAAGCAGCAAGGGAGAATTCCTGGTGGCAGATTATCGAAGCCTCCTCCACATGATCTACAACCCGATCGAAAACAGATTCTATAAACAAGTGGCAATAACAGCACAAAAAGAAAACGGCCAGACGCTAAATGTGAGAGACAACCCGAGGACACCACTCCCCGAAGAAACAACAATCATTCTAATTCCAAAAGGCGGATGCATAAGCGAGTGGGAAGAAGCGGTGGATTACAAAGAATTCTTGAAGACAGGATGAGGGTCAAATAACGTCTTCAGAAATCGCAATAGAAGTCTCAAACTTGACAAAATACTACGGCAGCCTGTGTGCAGTCGACCATGTAAACTTCAACGTAGAGAAGGGAGAGATCTTCGGCTTTCTGGGGCCCAATGGCGCGGGCAAGACGACGACCATAAAGATGCTTACCGGTCAAACAAGACCAACTTCAGGCGCCCTGACAGTTGCGGGCAAGGATATGATTCGAGAGTCTGTCGAGGCAAAAGAATCCATTGGCGTTGTTCCGGAAACCTCCAACGTCTACGATGAAATGAGCGCTTGGGACAACCTCGTTTTCGCGTCCCGACTCTACCGAGTGCCAAGAGAAAAAATGAAAACCAAAGCGAAAGAGCTGTTGGAACTCTTCGGGCTGTATGAACGGCGAAAAGATCGTGTAAGCGTTTTTTCCAAAGGCATGAAGAGAAGATTGACGATAGCAGCAGGCCTGGTTCACATGCCCCGCATTATTTTTTTGGATGAACCTACTTCGGGCCTAGACGTTCAGAGCTCTCGCTTGATCCGAAACTTGGTTAAAGACTTGAACAAAACCGGCGTAACGGTTTTGCTGACTACGCACTATATTGAGGAGGCGGATCAGTTGTGCCAACGGATTGCCATGATCAATAAAGGGAAAATAGTTGCGATTGGCAGTCCAGAGAAACTCAAGGCCTCGGTCGAAAAGCATCATGTCATCGAAGTATCTTTTGATCAGACCAGTGGTCTCGAACGAAAACTAGGCAGCATGGAAGACTTCGAAAGGGTCGTCCGGTTTGGCGATAAGTTGAGGCTTCATGTGAAAGACACTTCTGAGGCAGTTTCTCTTCTGGCTGATTTTGCCAGAGAAAATGGCTTGAAGATAGTTTCATTCAACACTTTGAATCCCAGCTTGGAGGACGTTTTTGTCGAAGTGACGGGACTCAGCGCCGAAGTTATGGCAACAGAGAAGGAACAAGGAAAGAAGGCGGCAAACCTTGGCTAAGCCATGGACCAACACATTAGTCAAAGCATTCTACATCGCCCTAAAAGATGCGAAAGTCTACTACTTCAAAGCGCCAAACTTCACTTTCGGCCTCCTGATCCCGGTTTCGTTGTTCTTAGCGTTTAGCATGGCTGGCAAAATCACCCCAGTTCTGATAGTGGCGGGTCTTTCTTCTCTGGCTACGCTCTTCGGAACAACATCCATTGAAGCAGTAGCAGTCGTCCTCGAAAAACAAACGGGAACCCTTGACAGACTTCTCGTGGCACCGCTTTCACTGTTTACGATAATCCTCGGAAAAACTATGGCAGGTTTCTTCTTCGGACTCATATTAGCGGCGGTAACTATTTTTCCATTGGCTATCTTTTCAGGCGTGACTGTGATGAACCCCTTGCTCGCTATAGTGGCAATTGCCTTTGCATCGATGGCGTTTTCAGCTCTTGGAATAGTCACTTCTGCTTATGCGAATTGGGTGCCAGACGCGCAAATGTACGCTAACTTCCTGAGATTTCCGATGACGTTCCTTTCAGGAACCTTCGCAGCTCTGGAAACCTACCCTGTGCAGTTGCAGGTTGTTTCCCGTTTCCTCCCCCTCACGTACTCCGTTGAGGCCCTACGCAATTCCATAACCCATTCAGCAGTCACGGACATTTATCTTATTGATATTGCCGTACTGTTCGTGTTCACTGTGATGTTTCTATCAATTGCCACCGCGGTTCTCAAGAAGAGACTTGCATGATGCCAAAAAAGCGCGCGCGGTTGCTTAAGTGCAGGAATATTAGGAGAGAGGCGTAGGTGATGCGGGAGCAGGAAGTTATTCTCCAGATTCTAGGGATGCACTGCACTGCTTGTGCAACTGGGATTGAATCAGGCCTGAGAAGACTGGACGGCGTTATAGAGGCAAACGTGAACTTTGCTACCAAGGAAGCCGTGGTGAGATTTGACGAGGACAAAGTCACCCTTGATAGGATTAAAGCCTCAGTGAAGAGGGGTGGGTATGAAGCGGTTGAACGCGTAGAAGACGTTACTGAAAAACGAAGAAAAGAGATAAGAGGAAAACTGAGGCTATTCTTCTTCGGCTTAGGGCTGACAATACCTATCCTTGTCATCGCTTATTTGCTGACGTTTTCTGGAAAGAACTACGTGCTTCTTGTACTGGCGACACCTGTACAATTCGTGGTCGGTTGGCACTTTTACCAAGGCGCTTACAGTTCGATAAGAAACCGTTTCGCGGACATGAATGTGCTGGTCGCGCTCAGTTCTTCTGTTGCGTATGTATACTCGGTTTACATTTCGTTCTTCACTACTAACGGCACTGGATTCTTTGAAGCCTCGGCCGTGGTCATAACCACCATAACCTTGGGCATGGTTCTCGAGGATATGGCTGTTGAACGAACCGGGGACGCGATAAAGAAGCTCATGGCGATTCAGCCAAAAAAAGCAGTCATTATTCAAGATGGTCAGGAAAAAGAAATCGCAGCGGGCGACGTGCAGATTGGCGACACCGTCATCGTCAAACCTGGAGACAGAATTCCAGTCGATGGAACAATCACCGATGGTCACACGTACATTGACGAATCGATGATCACAGGTGAATCCTTTCCCGTTGAAAAGAACGTTGGAGACGCCGTCTTCAGCGGCACGATCAACAAGACAGGTACCCTCAAATTTCGAGCAGAAAAAATTGGCCTGGAAACGATGCTAGCCTCAATAGTACGTTTGGCGCGTGAAGTACAGGCAAGCAAAGCACCCGTACAGAGACTAGCAGACAAAGTTGTCAACGTATTCGTTCCAGCTGTCGTGGGCATATCCATTATAACATTCTGCGTCTGGTTCTTCGCCTTCCACAACCAAAACCTAGCCTTGACGACTACAGTCGCAGTTCTGGCCATATCCTGCCCTTGCGCGTTAGGCATAGCCACCCCAGCAGCTATAATGATTGGTGTAGGGAAGGGAGCGGAGAACGGAGTTCTCATAAAAAACAGTGCAGTGCTAGAATCTGCGAAGAACATCGACACAGTGGTTTTTGACAAGACTGGAACTCTAACCAAGGGCAGACTTGACGTTCCAGACATCGTTGCAAAGGACAAGAAAACGACTCTCGAAGTTGCCGCAGTCGCCGAGAAATGGTCTGAGCATCCAATCGGACAAGCCATAGTTAGGAAAGCTGAAAGCGAAGGAATCTTGGTCGCAGATCCAGAATCTTTCGAAGCTTTACCTGGATTCGGCGTTATGGCAGAATTTAAGGGCAAGAAAACGTTGATCGGGAACCCAGCTTTAATGCGAAACAACGAAATTTCAATAGCCAAGCTGAAAGGCCAAATCGAGAAACTCGAAGGCGAAGGCAAGACCGTCGTTATCATCGCACTTGAAGGAAAAGCGGTAGGGGTCCTAGCGGTGTCTGACACTGTGAAAGAAAATGCGAAGGAAGCGGTAAGTACTCTCCAAAAGATGGGTCTGAGGGTAGTCATGCTGAGCGGGGACGCCAAAAGAACTGCGGAGGCAATAGCCAAACAGACAGGCATCAATGAAATCCTTGCCGAAGTTGCGCCATCTCAAAAGGTCGAACAAATCAAGGAGCTTCAGGCCGAAGGTCATTTCGTGGCCATGGTCGGCGACGGAATCAACGACGCGCCAGCCATCACACAAGCAAACGTGGGCATAGCGATCGGAGGTGGAACCGACGTTGCCGTCGATTCAGGAGACATCGTCTTGATCAAAGATGACCCAAAGGACGTCGCGACCAGCATAAAGCTCGGCAGAAAAACATGGGGCAAGATCAAACAAAACCTCTTTTGGGCGTTCTTTTACAACGTTATAATGATCCCGCTTGCTGCAGGAGTTTTACACCCTTTATTCGGAATTCTGATCCCGCCTGAAGCAGCCGCAACTTCAATGATTCTTAGCGACATCACCGTAGTCGGAAACTCGATGCTGCTGAGAAGGTTCAAACCCTAAGCGCACGCTCCAAACTTTAAATGTCTGCGTGGCCGCCATTCAAACGCGCCTTAAGTTCATAATAGCATCTATTGCGCTATCCCGATTCCTTGAACAGTATTGATGTTTCCTCAATGCGCATTGACTACTTTGGAACGATTTCAAATTGCGCGTTGGTTCTGGCAAAGTCTTATCTAAAACGCGACCCGTTTAGGTGCTGCCGTTCTAAAGTAATCCCTCGTCCAAGCCTCAAAAAATAAACGTTGGAAGCATAACTTTACTCTGATTTTCCCCAATCAGTTTAGACTCCTTTCACCTTTGCATGTTAAACATCCGAGGGGGTGCGATATTAAGCGTACTGAGGTTTTTGGGGACAGCCACGATCAAAGGAGTTTCACCGACTGAAAAGAGGTAGGTGGAGAGGGGAGGCGTCTAATGCGATGAAGGACAAGTCAATAGACTATGCCTCCCTATTACCAGCTAAAATTCGCAGGATAACGCTGGTTAACACTCAGGCGATTCTTGCCAAACTGCTTCCTATCTTGTTAGCAGTGAAATCACGTACTTCGGAGAGAACTGTTCGCCTTCATAGAAGATGCTCCATCTTGTTCACTCGCGCTGATAAGGGACTCTGCTTTCCTTATTTGATCAATAGCTTGAATGATATTTTCGCGCGTTATGTTTGAAGGAATCATGTGCTAGGCCTCGCGTACTAAGAGGTTATCTATCATATTCCGTCTAAATATTTGACCTGTCCAGAAGGTAACGCGTTAATCTCGGACATTGAGAAATTCAAGGCTAGCTTTCAAGAAGTTTGTAAGCTGGGTCAACTAGGTAGTATTTTTCCGCCCTTTTTTCGATGATTCGCAGATTCTGCAGCGATTTCAGAGACTCCGAGAATGTCGATGACTTGCTTATTTGTTCATACTTGCTCGAGGCGAGAACTTTGATTTCGTTCCAAGCTGCCCCACCGCTAAATCTCGCTAGTGACAACACAATTGCACGTTGCAAGGCTCCGAAATTCTTTGACTCTTCGGTCGCCGTCTTTTTGGCTAGCTTTGTCACTTCATTCATAGCCTCGAGGTGAGATTTTCCGGAACAACGTTTTGCCCCGTAATACGTCAACCACCCTGGAATACCGCCAAAGCGATCCACTGCTTCTTCTAGTTGGCCTGGTTCGTAACTTATTTTGCCTCTCCGAAAACCCGCTTCTAAAAAGGCTACGCTGGTATCCCTTGAGAAAGGTCTGATTTCTTTCTCTTCAATGGGTTTCCCCCGAATTTCCGCTGATTCTGCGATGGTTTTAATCAGTCCCGTGGCGGACCCTGTAAAGAGAAGCCTTATGGTGGTCTCATTATAGAGCGTCGAGAGTATCCTCGGGAGCATACGATCATTCAGTCTCTGCACTTCATCGAGAGCTATCAGACGATCCCCCAGTTTGCGAATTATTTTCTCAAACGTTAGAATTGGCTCGCGTTTCATGGTTAGACGGAAAACTTTGAGATCAACCTCTCCCTCCATTTTTAATCTCCCACCCGCTATTTCATCTATCAGCCTCAATCCAAGCTCCTTAACCGTCAACACCGAAGAAACGTCAATGTAAATACCGCCGCGACTTTGGGTAAGGACCGTCGCGAGAGAAGTTTTCCCAATACGTTTGGGCCCGATCAATACGGCCCAAAATCCACCATCAATTATCTGTTCTATCTCTTTAAGGTCGTCTTCCCGCCCGTAGAGCAATGACCGTTCTCTTTTCGGACGTGTATCAAACAGTTTGCACCGAATCATCATACACCCTACCCTACTAAGTAGGGTATGGGTATATAACAACCGCGTACATAATTCGAGTTCTTGAAACGGTAACCCCCCCACCCTACTAAGTAAGGTGGGGGTATAAATGAGAAAAAAAGGAACAATATTTTGCTTCAAGTGCCGATAGTGCTCCATTGGCTTCACAATGCCCAACAACGAGGAAAGCGGTCCATAAAACTTAACGGTACCATTAAGTGCAGTAACTCAAAAGTGTGCACGACCATTAACAGCTGCCCAAAGATTTACTTTGCAAAGTAGTCTGGAAAAAAAGAGTCCCTTTGCGAGCACCAAGGCAGAACAGAAAAAAGGGGGATTTCGTCCATGACAGAAAAATGATTATAGTGCTAGAGCGGTGTCAGTTGTCATTGTTATGTTACTTTTCGGCGAACGTATCCTCGATTCTAACGAATGCGCCTCTTTCTGACTGCTTCGCAATGAAGTAGTTTCCTTCCTTCCTCAAAGATTCCACGTCTGGCATCATTTGCACTTCCTAAAGATTTTAGGGCCATATCGAGCTATCATACGCTCTGACCTGCTTTGAGTAGGTCTTCGTCTTCTTTTAGAGTTTTGGCTGCAGCCACATTATTTCATTGTTTAGGGTGATTGAAGGAACTAGGATGCCTTTACGGAGTTTGGAGGAAAAGATTTTTGCTTGGGCTGAGCGCTTAAATACACCGAGGTGCGAATTAAGTACCGCTGACATGCCTGCTCTGTGCGCTTAGTCAGCAAAGCAAAATTGCAAAAAAGGAAGTGAATAAACATACCCGCATGTCCAAACTGTGGCAAGTTAAACACTGACGATGCAATCTACTGTAGCAATTGTGGCGCTCCTTTGGGGAGCACGTCGCAACCTGGGGTTTCTAAACCATTCCAGTCTGAAGCATCGTTATCAAGTCCATCGTCAACTGCAACTTCAACACAGATACGAAGCAATATTGGTGCTGGTCAACTATCGGAACGACTAGAAAAAGCTTTGAGACGAACCGAATTACTAAGCTACGCGGCAATCGGCTTATCCGTGCTAGTCCTTATTTTCGTCCTCTACTACTTCATCTGAATATAGAGATATACACTAACGAAAAGACAGAAAAATAACTTGAAACTCACAAAGGAGAAAAAAAATGGAAGACCCATTAGAAAAAGCCGCAAAAAGAATAGAGCGCTTGAATACAATACTCATTATAACAGTTATCGTCTTGGTAATAACATTAATCGTTATTATATAGACAGACTGCAGGAACCTCGACTAGCGCGCGCATAAGCCCTTCTTCGACAGACTAGATCCTGACTTCTTTGCCTACATGCCAAATACAGACTGGCACCCCAGGACTAGGACTAAACGAATTCTTCATCGTCTTTCATTATCCTGTGATTAGTAGGTGAGTAAGCCCGCTGGCTTATTCCGAAAGTGGTTAAAACGGTCTTCATTATCCTTTTTCATTTTTGGGCTCGATCTGTCTTCCTTAGGGGCCAAATCCTAGTCGCTTTTAGGGATGGTGGTTCACGTTTTTTAACACGCGCGCTAGGAAATGGCATTTTTCCATAATATGTTGAGGATGCACCTGGCCCGCTTTTGGCTTATGGGCATGCACGAGGGCCAAAAAGCAGGTAAGATCCCTAGCATTTCCGTAATTTAAAAATTGGAGTGATCGCCGCTTCTAGCCATTTTTGGACTAGGTAGCGTGCTTCTATAGGGGGTATGCTCCGCATGTTCTACAGTAAGTTGCGTTTTCCGCAATGCTGGAGTTGCATTGAGGGCATGCCTTGCCTTTGATGCTAGCTGAATAGGGAACGCCTATCAATGACCTGTAAACCTCATAATAGAACAATTGCTCTTTATCGCGGATTGCCACGCCATCTTGAGCAAAGTATCTTCTTCTCTTCTCGTCGAATTCTGGGTCCAAAATCTTTCTGTTAAAGAGGTCTGTAAGAATGTTTGTTCCCGAGCCATACTCGATTGGAGTCTTAACTCTCCAAGTAACTTCTGGAGGTAAGTGCTCCTCAAAGGTCTTGCGCAGTATCCATTTACCGTGTGTTCTTCCATTTTCTGTTCGAATCTTGTATTGCGAATCCAGTTTCATGGCAAAATCTTTGAAATTTTGATCGAGGTAGGGAAGCTTAGCCTCCATTCCGAGAGTCTTAGCAAGCGGGACGGAAGAGAATGCCATTACGTTCCACATTTTCTTCAATTCTAAATCCAGCTTTTCTCTTTCTAATCCGAAGAGGAAACTGTACCCGGCTAAAAGTTCATCGCTTCCGTCACCTGTCATTATAGTTGATACACCAATTTCTTTCGCTGCCTTCAAGCCCACGTAAATTGTCACGCTATTACGTATCTCCATCGGGTCGAAAGACTTCATCGTCTTCACAACAATCGCGATAGCATCATACAACTCGTCCTCGTCAAAGACGTGAATGATATGCTCAAGCCCTAATTTACTGGCCATTAAAACAGCATACTCAACATCTGGTGCCGATGAGTTCTGGAAAGCAACCGTAATTAACTTTAACGGAATAAACTTCGACGCAATAACCGCAAGAACGCTCGTATCCAAACCTCCGGAAAAAAGAATCCCATCAGCCGGATTATTTTCTACAGCCTTCTCCAGTAAAATTCTAAGTTTAGAACAGACTTCATCAACATCGGCAAACAAGCTAATCCATCCCAAATCTTACTCGAATAAAAGCGCGCGTACTTATTCGGGTTCTGATCTTTTCAATATTATAATCGACGTCTCCATTAGAAGATAACCTGCAAGACTTGGTCGATACCCTCAAGCACTGCAATTGCTTTTTCACAGTCTTGTCTGTTAACTTTGCCTTTTTCCGCCACAACCAGTAGCTTGGACATGTTCTTGAAAAGAGTGTCAAATGCGTTCTTAACGTGCAAATCGTCATTCAGGCTTTGTTCAAAATCGTCCTTCAAGCGAGCAATTAGCTTCTCTGCCTTCAAGTTGGACTTCTGATTGGTAGTTTTCATTTTTTGAAGCTTTTTAACCATGCTTTTGAATTTTTGCAGTCGGGCGCAGGCGGCGGCGAATTTTTTGTCGGTGTAGTTAAGTCTCTGTCGGTAATGGCCGTTGATCAAGAAGAACCGTACATGTTGCCACTGGCAGCCTTGTCCAATAAGGTCTTTTGGATAGATGATGTTTCCTCTGCTTTTCGACATCTTCCTTCCATCAACGAAGAGGTGTTCGCCGTGAAGCCATACTTTCACGAAAGGCTCACCACTTACGCTTTCGACGATGGCGATTGAATAGTCGTGATGTCGAATCAGATTATCGACACCACCGCAGTAGACATCCACCTTATACCCTAAAGACTGAGTGGCCATGGCTGGATCTTGAATGTTCCATGCGGGTCGGCCCTTCCCTAGACTCGTGTCCCAGTAGACTTCCTTGTCCTCTTTTTTGTACCCGTGCCATAGTATGAAATCGCCGAGGTTCCATCTGTTACCGGGATAAGTGTCCCTGTGAAAACGTTTTTTTTCCTTGGGCCATCGGTTTATGTCTACGCGGTAGAGTCTGCCGAAGTTCTTGAATTTTGTTGGGTCAAAATAGACGCTGCCTTTGTACCAGTACGCATATTCTTTTCTTAGAAGCGTGTCAATTATGTTTACTGCCTGGTGCACACTCGATGAAGACTTCGGAAGATATGTTGGCCATTTTGCTCTCAGTCTCCGTAACTCTTCCAGGAAGACCTTTGTGTTTCTTTCAGTTAATTCTTTTAGCGTTACGCCTTCTTTTTCTGCCTCGGTGATGGCTTTGTCCTCGACGTCTGTAATGTTTAAAGCTCGTTTGACATCATAGCCCAAATACTCCAAATAGCGGTGAAGAACGTCTTCGAAGAGGAAGGTTCGATAGTTGCCAATGTGCGGTAGTTGGTAGATAGATGGTCCGCACGTGTACATTTTCACCGTCTTGTCGTCTAAAGGCTTGAACTTTTCGAGTTTTCTTGTCATCGAGTTGAGGAGCATAAACAAATGATCTTCACTACTTGCGGTAGAACTAGGTCTTAAACACGGTTATATGCTTTAAATTATCTCTGTAACAAAAACGTTAGTACATTGAACGGAACTCAAGTTACCAAAGTGGATATGAAACCCCAGCTCCAGCGTTTTGGCTCAGCCAGGGACTATAGCACGCAGAAAAAAGAACGCTGACGAAATAGCAAGAAAGTCTGCCTTGGCATCGTAATCTGTCCTGAAATTGAAGTCTTCGAATGTTTCAGGTTATAATTTCTAGAATCGGTTTCTTCGCGAACCTTATCGCTGGGTACAAGCTTATAATTAAGGTTGCAATGAAGGCTGTTAGGAGCCATTCAGCTATTTCGGCAACGGTGCCGGTCGTCACAAATGGTTGAGGAATTAGAATCAGCCAAGTAACGAGTGTTCCCACGACGATTCCAACTGCATAGCATAAAAACAGAATTATCAAACTCTGTGCTGAAATGATCTTCGTAATACCTCTAGGCTTTGCTCCGATAGCTCTCAGCACACCGAATTCTTGTCGCTGTTCGTTCGTGACTAGCACGACGTAGCTCACCATGCAGAGTGAAGCGGCAATCAACGAGAAAAGCGGCAAAAACATCACTGTGGACCATATTTGATCCAAGAAGCCGTAACTTTTGCTCAATATTCCGTTGAGTTCGAGAACGCTAAACTGGGGAGCGGTATCGTTAACTAATGTTCTTATTTGGTTTAAAGTCGTCTCATAATTTACTGAGGGTTCAATCTTGACCAAGATCATGTTTATTCCTGAGACGTTTGCGGCGTCCTGCAAATCTTCTAGAGGCACATAAACGACTTCTCCATTATTAATCGGGTCCACGCAAACACCAACTATGCCAAATCCCCAAGAGCGGGCATTGGCTGACACCGTTAGCCTTTCATTTAAGGGTTCAGAAAACATTTGTTGAGCTATCGTATCGCCTACTACGGCTTCCCATGTTTGATTGATTTGTAGGAACTCGCCGTTTGTAAACCAGTCATTAAGCACCATGCTGGCGTTAACGCCGATGACTAGCGATGTGCCTTCTCTGTTACTGCCAACGTAAGTAGGCTCTCCCGTGCTCTGGTCAATAGTAATGCCTGGCACTTCTGTAATGTTCGCTTCTGTGATTAGACGAGGGTCGATGCTGATGCCTGATATTGATTGGGTTAGATTGCCAAGAAGGTTCTTCGGGATCAGGTAGCTTTCTTGCGTGTAGTTGAACTCAGAACTTTGGTTCGCTGCATAGAATTTGGACAGTAGCAATTCGTACTGGTTGCACACTTCTTGCTTAGCTATCAGGACCTCATTGCTGCCTATTGCTCTTTCAACCCAGTTCTTGGAGGTCTGGTTGGCGATTATTCCTCCGCCAACGGCGATGGTCACTAGGATGAAAACTGTGGCTAGGCATGTCAATATGCGAATGCTTGCTGACCTGTGACGGAACAGGTTTCTTACGGCCATTTTCATTGAATAGCTAGGCTTTGATATAGCTTTGAATCCTGGTTGGTCGACTAATCCGAGGTGATGGGTCGGGGAGATTGCCTTTGCCGGTTCAAGTCTGGTAGTGTCAAGAATTGGCTTGACCCCGAAGGCTAGCATAAGAATTAAGAAAAATGCAAAAACCAATAGAACGAACCATGGATTTATCGGCTGCTGTGTTAGTTGTAGGCTAGAACTAAAGAGGCTGTTTGAAGCAAAAGTTGCTGCTATTCCGAGAATGATGCCGAGAAAGCCGCTGGAAAATGTGACTATTAGAAGCTCAGTTGTGAAATGGGCGAAGATCAAGTCGTTTGGGCATCCTGTGGCCTTCATCAATGCTATGTCTTTGACTCTCTGGGACATCATCACGAACGCTATGAAAGAAACGATCACTCCGCCGATTATGAAGGTTAAGATTCCGATGATCAATACAAAGTCTGAGAAGGTCACTGAAAATCCCGTTGTCATCTTCCCTTCAATCATTGATGAAATTCCGAAACCTATCTTATTCGCCAAAAGGAGAATGAAGAGCGTTGATGCCACACAGAGTGTCAGCGTTGTTATGATTAGAGTCGTTTGGAATTTTCTGCGGAGCAAATCCTTTATTGCAAAAGAGCCTTCACTCATTCAAATTTGCCAGCTTCCCGTCTTCTAGATAAAATCTCTGATCTGCCAACGAAAGTATCTGGTTGTCATGTGTCGCGATAATTATGGTCTTCCCTTCATCTTTCAGTTTCTGCAGTATCTGGATGATTTTTCCGCCGGTTTTTGTGTCTAGGTTTCCAGTTGGTTCATCGGCGAGAAGCAAGGGTGGGTTATTGGCAAGAGCACGAGCAAAGGCCACGCGTTGCTGCTCCCCACCGCTGAGTTGAAAGGGAAAGTGATTTCTTCTCTGTTGTAGGTCTACGAGTTCCAGCAGTTCCTCAATCCGTTTCTTTATCTGATTCGCTGGCGTCTCAAGCCATTCCAACGGAAATGCAATGTTTTCTGCAACGGTTAAAGTGGAAACAAGATTGTACGATTGGAAAACGAAGCCAATGTTATGACATCGGAAGCTTGCCAAGAAATCCTCGTTCTTGGCGCCCAGGTCATTTTCAAAAACAGTAATTCTTCCGCTCGTGGGTTTGTCTATGCTGCTGATGATGTTCAGGAGTGTCGTCTTTCCTGAGCCAGACGGTCCACTTATTGAAGTGAATTGATTCTTTTCTACGGTAAGATTGACGTCTTTTAAGGCCTCAATTTTTGTCTCAATGATTTGATAAGTCTTGCATAATTGAGAAGCCGTAACCACTGTTCTTTCCGTATTCGGGCAACTTCCTTTATGAAGCTGAGACCATTCGGTCTTAATTAAATTATTTGTTTTTTGAGGTTAGCAAATACTAACAGTCGAATTATTTGAATCTTAAGAAAAGAATTAGTCTTCTTCAAGGTGACTCGAGCGTCAAGTCGAGGTTGAAAAATGATTCATAGAAATTCATGAATCTTTGTGGAGCTGGAAATCGCGTGCTGTAGAAGAAGCGTCCAGAAGAGCTTTTAGCTTTCCCAGTCTAGGAGTCTTCTTTCGCCCTTAATCTTTTTCAGGTCTGTTAAGTCCTGTGTGACTTCCATCGTGCCCAAGTAATCTCCATTCTTGTCCCTGACAGCGAAATACCTAATGTGGACAAGGCGGTTGTTCATCTGAATCCAGAACTCTGCCGCTTCCTTCTCGCCTTTCTTGAAAGTCTCAACAATTTTGTTCACCACGTTGATGCTTTTTTGAGGGTGGCACATTTGCACTTTTCTTCCTATGACTGATTTTGACCTGACGAATATTCTTTCTTCGGCTTTGTTGAAGTATTTTACCGCATCGTTTCTGTCTACGAAACTTATGTCGATTGGAAGAGTGTCCAGAATAGCCTCTATTTCCTCTTTTGAAAGTGAACCTGTATCGAACTGCAATATCCCTGCGCTTGCCGCGGTAGTGGTCCTGGCTTTTTCTTCTTTTTCACTTTTTTGGCGCGCTATCACCTCTTTGGGTGTGAAGCAGCAGTACCCTATTTCATCGAACTCTCTTCGAGCATCTCTCCACTCTTGTTCAGTGACCACTTGGAGTGCCGTGGGGAAGAGTATGTTGTTTTCCTTGAAAATGTGGTTTGATAGAATCTCGTACAAGGAGCTGGCAACCTCGCACAGCTGCTCTTTAAAGTCTTCGAAGTTCATCTTGTCATAGTCTGTGGTCAGTTTGTGGAATCGTTTCTTTTGCTCTCTCAACTTTGTGTGCTCCGCCCACATGATCGCGGGCGGTTCGGTCACTCCGTGCTTCTCCAGGATTGGAAAGAGGACGTTTTCTTCACGCGAATAGTGTTTCTCTGTGTCCAAAAAGTCTTCTGCTATATGCCTCAGTTGCGGTATGACCTCGTTGACGATTTTTGCGTCTTCTGTTCGCTGAACAGTCTTTATTATGGTGTCCATTTCTTCAAGGAAGCGCAATAGAATCTTGTGTTCTTCCATTAGAATGTTGACAGGATTCTCAGGGGCTATTTCCAGCTCAGTTTTTTCTTTCTCCAACTGTTCCCTGAAAACCTCCAAATGCACGTCGCACAGCTTCTGAAGCTCCTCGCGCGGCAAGCCTTCCTTCACCAGTTCTTCCTCTATTTTGGCGATTTCCGCAGAACTTACGTCTTTTAAAACCTGTTTAAACTTCTCCTTCACTTCTTCGGGCGGAACTCCAGAATGTAACTGTCGAATTATCTCTTTGAGATTTCTTTTCTTGTTCTCGTCCATTTTGTCGACCACCGTCTTCCGAGTCTTCCGGTCAGTACATATCTTGTCCGATGGTTGTTTGCTGTCTTTTATGACAGACGTCATCCTTATATGACTTTCTCTGCCATCCTCCTCCCCTTCAAAATACCAGTAGAGGCAACAGAAACAAAAAGGTTTTCAACGCCATAACTGGCGAAATCTCCCGCACAACCCCTTTTTTTCTCCAAAAGCGGCATAGAAGTTTGTTTCCAAAAAGTTTTATTCGCCTGTAAAGCCTCAGTTACGTTAGGGAAGGCGAGAAAGCTGAGGAGAATTGCTTCAGGTATTGTTATCGCTTCGTTGTTTTTGGGTTTGTTTGTTTTCGCATTTACACTTCAACCTGCGTGCGCGAGCGCAGGAGAAACCATCACCATTAATCCGAACGGAAGCATAAGCAGCCCAGTTTCAGCAAACATCACCACTTCGAACAACGTCACGTACACTTTCACGGGCAACAACTACCTGCCCATAGTCGTGAACAGAAGCAACATAGTAATAAATGGAATGGGCTACACGCTTCAAACCTCAAGAAGGGTACCTGGCTTTGGCGCATTCTCTGTGTCCGGTATTAACAATGTGACGATAAAAAACACAACGATAACGAACGCCTATTATGGCGTTATCCTATCCTCCTCTAGCAACGACACCTTGTCTAACAACAACGTCGCGACAAATGACTATGACATCACCCTCTTCGATTCTTCTGGCGACCTTTTGTCCAGCAACAACGTCACAGCAGCGGGCGGCCTAGGCGATGTAGGCATCGACCTAATCACTTCGGACAACAATGTCTTGTCTGCCAACAAAGTCTCGCGCAATTTCGATGGCATTGACCTTTGGAACTCTTCTGGTAACACCTTGTCTGACAACGACGTCACGGCAAACAGCGACACCGGCATTTGGCTCGACCTTTCTTCCGGTAATGTCTTGTCCGGCAACATGATTGCAAACAACACGTACAACTTTGGCGTCTCCGGCAATACTTTGAGTGATTTTATGAATCACATCGGCACTTCAAATACTGTCAACGGCGCACAAGTCTACTACCTAACGAACCAATCGAATATGGTAATAAACTCAGAAGTTTACCCAAAGATCGGCTATCTCGCCTTGGTCAACTGCAATAACTTCACCGTGCAAGGACTGACCCTCACCCACAACGACAACGGGCTTCTGCTGGCGTCCACGAACAGTTCAAGAATCACCGACAACAACATCACGGCAAACGGCGGGGGCATCATGCTCGACTTTAATTCTGATAGCAATGCGCTGACTAACAACAACATCACAGCAAACGCCTATGGCATTTATCTCTACAATTCTTCTGGCAACGTTTTGTCTGGCAACAACGTCACAGCAAACAACTATGGCATTTGGCTCGAGTCTTCTTACAACAACACTTTGTCCAAAAACACCGTCAAAGCAGACACTCTCGGCGGCATCACACTACTCGCGTCCTCCAACAACAACACTTTGTCCAGCAACAACGTCACAGCAAACGGTGACAATGGAGGAATTGTATTCGAAAGTTCTGACCGCAATACCATGTCGAACAATGTCGTTGCAGCAAACGACATAGGTATCGAACTCGCCTATTCTTCCAACAATGTTTTGTCCGGCAACATGATAGCAAACGACACGTACAACAATTTTGGCGTGTATGGCGTCAGTCTGGCCGATTTTGTGAATAATGTCGATACCTCAAACCTTGTGAACGGTAAGCCCCTGTACTACTTCATGAATGAGTCGAACGTCGTGATAAGCCCCGAGACTTCTCCCGAGGGCGCTGGGTACGTGGGCCTCGTCAACTGCAAGAACGTAACAGTGCAAGGCTTGACGCTCACAAAAAACCTTCAGGGACTCCTGCTGGCAAACACGACTGATTCAAGAATCACCGACAACAACTTCACGGCAGACTATGATGGCGTTGATCTTTACTTTTCTTCTGGCGATGTTCTGTCCGGCAACAACGTCACAGCAAACACCTACTATGGAATTAACTTAGAGTCTTTTTCAGACAACAACACCTTAACCGACAACAACATTACGGCAGACTATGATGGCGTTGATCTCTACAATTCTTCTGGCAATGTTTTATCTGGCAACAACGTCGCGAGAAACACCGATGGCATCGATCTCAGCATTTCTTCTGGCGATGTTTTGTCTGGCAACAACATAACAAACAGCGGCGATGGCGTTTATCTCTATTCCTCTTCTAACTGCAGGATCGTTTGCAACAATATGACAAACAACTACACTGGCGTTGATCTCGAATCCTCTTCCGAGTGCATGATCGATGGCAACCTGTTTGTTGGCTGCGGTTTGTTTGTTACTTCTTCTCACGAGAATATCGTACTGAACAACACCGTGAACGGTAAGCCGCTGGTCTATCTCGAAAGCGTCTCAAACCAGACAGTAGCCCAAGCGGGACAGGTAGTGCTCGTTAACTGCAGGCGCATCAGAGTTCAGAACCTAAACCTGTCCCACGTCACAATCGGCTTGGAGTTGTGGAACACGAGCGACACACTCACTTCTCGCAACAACATGACAAACGACCAATGGGGCGTCTATCTCTGGTCCTCTTCCAACAACACGATCTCTCGCAACAACATAAGAGCGAACACCCTCTATGGCGTCTTGCTCGATTCCTCTTCCAACAACAACACGATCTCTGACAACAACATAACAGCGAACACCGAGGGTGGCGTCTTGCTCGATTCCTCTTCCAACAACAACACGATCTCTGGCAACAACATAACAAACAACGGCGATGGCGTCTATCTCTCTGACTCGTCCAACAATACCATCTCTGGCAACAATATAAGCAACCCCGGCTATGGCGTTTATCTCTATTCCTCTTCTGGCAATAGGATCTTTCACAACAACTTCTTAAATAACGGGCGACAAGCAGACGCATACAACTCTATCAATACTTGGGATGACGGTTATCCTTCCGGTGGCAACTTCTGGAGCAACTATCGAGCGGTGTATCCAAGCGCTGTCGAGAATGACAGCTCAGCCACATGGAACACGCCATATGTCATTGACGCACAAAACACGGACAGATACCCGCTCATGGGTCCGTTTCACACGTTTAATGTAGGCACTTGGAATGGCACGGCATACAGCGTAGACACGGTCAGCAACTCCACGCTGAGCAACTTCAGCTTCAACTCAACCGCCAAGACGCTCACCTTCGACGTAACGGGCACGAACGGCACTGTGGGCTTCTGCAGAGTCGCCATGCCACTATCACTTATGTCGTGCGCCAATCTGAAAGACTGGATCGTGACAGTGAACGGCACACAACTGTTACCACCAGACTTGAACGTGACTACAGACGCGAACTACACTTACATCTACTTCACGTATCACCACAGCACAGAAACCGTCCAGATAACGAGTACAAGCGCAGTTCCAGAATTCCAGCCCATCATGCTACTGCCACTGTTCATGATAATAACACTACTCGCCGCCATATGCATCAAGAAGAAGCGAAGTGTATTCAGCGTCAAAAGCTTTAATGAATCCGCTTTGTATTGCGACGTACATCTGTAACCGACGGCCACCAAAATATGTTAAATATTACGAGCCCTTCGACAAAAAAACGTCAATTTCATGGAGTAACCGCGTCCTCACAAAAATTGGCACGCAAAGGTTGGATTGAAAAAATGCTAGTATTTGGTTATGGTGAAGATGCTTTAACTCTTCGGGCTTTAAAGACTGAATTATCTACAATTAGCGCGCGCGAATTGAAAAAAGAAGGAAGAAACGAAGAAGCCCATCACGCACTCACACACGCACTCACATACACACTGCCACGGAGGTTTCTTCATGGTTAGACAGGACGGAGCCGAAATCCGAAAGGAGCGACTCAGGAAGATCGGCGAGAAAATTCAAGCTGCCTTTAATAAGGGTACAACAATCGATTCTATCCCGCTAACCAAGACAATTGCCATACTCGGTTTAGAAACGGGGCTGACGAAGGAGCGATTGACGGAATATCTCGAGTTTTTGCAAGAGGCGGGAAAATTTAGTATCGACATAGAAGGCGACAAGATCTGGAGAGTGACAGAGCCTGCTTGACCATCGTGCTTTTCTTGCGAAATATGACGATCGCATTTTTTCGCAAAAGGATTGACCCCGAAATAAAGAGGTGATGACTTGATGGAAACTTCTACTCCTAAATGTCCTGAGTGCGGCTCGGGAAAGCAAAAGTACGAAGATGGACTGCGCTACCTCAACGATGGCTCCCAGATCCAGAGGTGGTTGTGCAGGGATTGCGGCTTTCGGTTCTCAAAGGATGGGTCACCGACGGAAGCAAAAAATGGATTTTCGCGCCCAAGAGACAAACATTGAAAATCTAAACAAACAACAGGGGCCATGTCATGAACGTCAAATATGCGGTACCGCTAAAGGGGCGAAAAACTTGACCTCAGCAACCGAAACCAAAAGGGTTGCGGGAGAACGGAAGACCAGCATAGAATCAGCAGAAACGCGCGGTTTACTCGCCAAATTTGCCGCATATCTCGAAAACGAAGGATACCGAGAACCCGCCTACTACGATAACATTCTGATACTGATCCGCCGTGGTGCTAATCTGCTTGACCCTGAAAGCGTCAAAGCAACGATAGCTCGACTGCGAAAGAAAGACGGCACCCCATGGCGCGACACAACCAAGATGTTACTGCGTTACTCGTATGACGCTTTCGCCAAAATGCAGGGAATAGCCTGGGAGCCGCCACGCTATCGCCAACGCGAGTTCGAGCCCTTTATACCGGATGAGAGCGAATTGGACGCACTAATAGCAAGCTGCCACAGCAAAAGAATGGCTACGTATCTCCAATGCCTAAAGGAAACCTTTGCTGACCCCAGCGAAGGCTTACGTTTGCGCTGGACCGACATAACTGGCAACGTAGTAACCATAGCGCAGCCAGTCAAGAATCACCTAACACGACGAATCGAAGTATCACAGAAACTACTTTCCATGCTTGGCAATCTACCACACACCAACGAAAGAATGTTCCCAAGCACATACAGCACCATGGCAAACATGTTCCAATATCTACGCAGAAGAACCGCTCTCAAACTCCAAAACCCACGCCTACTAAAGGTCAGCTTAAGCAGCTTTCGCCACTGGGGAGGCACTATGCTCGCAGAAATCACCAACGGCAACGTCCTCACAGTCAAACAACTATTAGGCCATCGCCACGTAACCAACACAATGAAGTACATCGGCAGGGTACAATTCAAGGACGACAACTACGAAATAGCAACCGCGACCACAGAAGAAGAAATCAAACAATTAGGCACAGCAGGATTCACCAAATACGACGAACACAACGGAATGCACTTCTACCGAAAACTGAAGCGATACACTATAACTAAAACTCTGGACGCAAAAACAAAAAGGTTTTAGCCAATCGATTTATCCACTTACGATAAATCATGTCATTGACAGGTGGAACGAAAGACGAAGCCAAGAGTGTTGAAACAAGACATCTACTCCGTGGGCGCCGTAGACTGGGACAGACGCCTCTTTGACGAATTGATTCCCCTTCCAGATGGAACGAGCTACAATGCCTACCTAGTGAGGAGCAACGGAAAAACGGCCTTAATAGACACGGTTGACCCGACAATGACTGACGTTCTGATGCGCAATCTGGAGGAGTTGAACGTCAAGCATATAGACTATGTAATTACAAATCATGCAGAACAGGATCACTCAGGCGCGTTGCCTCGAGTGTTATCACAATTTCCTTATGCAACTGTTTTCTGCACACCGAAGTGCAAGCCCTTACTCACGGAGTTTCTCTTGATCCCTGAACACAAGATCAAAACGGTAGAAGACGGGGAGACCTTGTCCTTAGGCGATAGGACGCTTGAGTTTATTCATGCCCCGTGGGTTCACTGGCCAGAGACCATGTTTACCTACCTAAAGGAAGACAGAATCCTCTTCACTTGTGATTTTTTCGGCTCTCACCTTGCAACGTCAGACTTGTACGTGACCGATGAAGCCACGGCTTACGAAGCTGCAAAAAGGTACTACGCAGAGATTATGATGCCGTTCAGAACGGTAATTCCAAAACACTTAGAGAGAGTAAGATCTCTGCAAATAGACACGATTGCCACAAGTCACGGGCCGATCTATGACAAGCCCAAATTCATAATTGACGCATACACCGACTGGGTAATTGGCCCCCCCAAGAACATCGTGGTCTTGCCCTACATATCAATGCACGGTAGCGTACGAGCCATGGTGACATATTTCGTCGACGCTTTAGCTACACGAGGCGTGACCGTGAAGCAGTTTGACTTGGCAAGAACAGACATTGGAAAACTGGCAATGGCTCTAGTTGACGCCGCAACGATAGTTATTGGTTCTCCAACGGTTTTGTTTGGTTCGCACCCAAACGTTGCTTACGCAGTCTTTCTCGCAAACGTCCTGCGACCTAAACTAAAATTTGCATCGATAATTGGGTCTTACGGCTGGGGAGGCAAGGCGCAGGAACAGATTACCGCGATGCTTCCAAACTTGAAATTGGAACTGATCCCACCCGTCATTACAAAAGGTTATCCGAAGGAAGGCGATTTCAAAGCCCTAGACACTTTGGCTGAGACAATCTTCATCAAACATAAAGAAAACAACTTAATCTAATCGAAATTTTTGAAGAAACAGAAGACGTCCGTGAGTGAAATCACTCCATATTTCTTCTTTGGAAATTTAGAACTCTAGAAGAATGATACCTGTGCAAAGGTTGGAAGAAGGAGATGCCCACCGTGTAAAATCCTTCGTTCATTTAGGAGAAAAGGAGGAGAGGGGGCACGATAGGCATCTCACATGTTTTCAATTGATGCAAAAAGCTTTTAAGTCTTATGGATAAGTAGAAGCCACAAATTGCATTTTTGAAACGTCTTTTCGTTACTCCATCGAAGGTTCATGTCATCACGTTATCGATTTAGAATAATATAAAACACGGCCTGTGACTATTACACACGATCTTCATCGAGATGATCAAGCGAGCATTTTTTCGACGTCAACTTGGGAGAAATCATCGATGACAGCATCAGCTTTTGATAGATCCTGATTGCCGCTATGTGGATTGTAATACCCAATGCACTTCATGCCTGCGCTTTTGGCAGCTTCTACACCTAGCTTGGAATCCTCGATTACTAGGCATTGACTTGGATTCATTCCTAGTTGGGTCGCTGCTTTAAGAAATATCTCCGGGTTGGGTTTGCTGTGCTGGACGTCTTCTGCTGTGATTACGCGGTCAAACATGCGGTTTATGTTTAGCTTGTTCAAGATGTAATTTACAAGTTTCTTGGTCGAACTGGAGCCGATCGCAAGTCTTATTCCTCTTCGTTTCAATTCTCGTATGAGATTCAGTACTCCTTTCGTTGGCTCTGCGTCTTGATCGAGTAGTTTGAGCAGGATTTCTTCTTTCTGATCGTTGATTTCTCCAAAGGTGGTGTTCAAATTGTATTTCGATATGAGTTCCGTGAACATCACTTTGGCCATGGTGCCCGTGTACGCGTGCAGTTCCTCAGTTGATATCTTGACGTTATACTTCTGAAAGGTTTGTCTTTCAGACTCTATGTGCGCGTTCTCGCTTTCGACGATTACCCCGTCTAGATCAAAAATTACGGCTCTTATCAATGATCGGCACGTTCTGTCACGTCTTTGGCTTAGGGGGTTCTTGCTCAAACATAAAAGCGGCGCTTCTCAAGTGGTTTCTTATCGGTAGCTGTTGAGGGCACAGCTCTTCGCATGTTCCACATCTTTGGCACTTCTTAGCTTGATGTTCTGGAGTTATGGATTCCCAGTATTTTATTTTGATGTCGTTAGACATGTTGTTCCTATAATATTCGTTAACTAGAGAGAATATCGCGGGTATGTCAACACCTTCAGGGCATGGTTGACAGTATTTACAGCCACCGCAGTCAATGAAGCCTACTTGCTTGTACTTCAGGGCGACTTGTTTGATAAAGTCGAGTTCTTTCCTAGTAAGCATGCTTGGATATGACTTTTCGGCCGTGCTAACATTCTCTCTCACCTGTTGCATGCTGCTCATCCCACTGAGTGCCACGGATACTTCTGGGTGATTCCAGACCCACATGAGCGCCCACTCTGCTTGTGTCCTCTTAATCTCAGCTTTCTCTAAAACATCAAGAACTGGCTTCGCGGGTTTCAGAGTTAGCCTTCCTCCGGCGTTCGGTTCCATCACTACTACGGCTAGTCCTTTTGACGCCGCATACTCGAGCCCTCTTGTTCCAGCTTGGCATTCTTGATCAGCATAGTTGTACAGAATCTGGCACAGCGTCCAACCTTCATAGCTGTCTATTATGTCCTTGAAGACTTCGTAGCTATCGTGGAAACTAAAACCCAGGTACTTGAACTTGCCCTCACGGATTCTCTCTTCAGCCCAACCCGTTACGTCCAAAGCATCAAGTTTTTCCCATCGTTCCCTATTGAGTCCGTGCAATAAGTAGAAGTCAGGGTTACTGTTTAGTCTATTCAGCTGCTCTCCCAAGTGCTTGTCCATATCCTCCTGACTGGTGATGAGCCAACTTGGCATCTTAGTAGCTAGCTTTACCTTTTCCCGATAGCCGTCCTGTAGCGCTTTACCTACCAGACCTTCACTGTTTCCTCGATGATAGCCATATGCAGTGTCCACGTAATTGACTCCATGGTCAATGGCGAACCTTATCATCCTTACTGCTTCAGGTTCATTGATCTTTGCGGCGTCATCGCCGATTATCGGTAGCCTCATGGCTCCGAAGCCTAGAGCCGAGACTTTCCAGTTCAACTTTCCAAAGTTTCTGTACTTCATAGAAACATCCAGTACATCAAGCTTGAGTTCTCTCTTTTAGATGTTATGCACCGATGCATTAAACTTGGAATTTCAGCAACTGCATCAAGTACGCATGAATTATCAATAGTCATTCTTTGAACTTGCACTGGGCGAAGAGTTTTGGCGGTCTATTCCTTTCCGTTGGTTTCTGGCTGTCCGTGAACGTATTTTTGGCCTCTAAGTGCAGAGAAACCCGCTCCAACGAAGCACATTATCGCCCCTACATAGAGCGCAGCTCGCAACGCAGTCATGAATGGCGATGAAATCGCGTTGGGAAAGAACGTGTTACTTTCAAGAATGCTGCTTGTTTGGATGGACGGGAGGGGAATATTGGACGGAAGACTGCTTATTATTGTCTTGATTGGATTGTACCCTAGAAACGCCGCGAACAGCGCTCCTGTTGCTGGAGTTGACCTTAAGATCGTGGCAAATGATGTCGATGCACCGGCGCTTAGAGCTGCCGAGCTAAGTGCTACCGGTAGACTACCGCTGAGTGCCACTATTATTATAGTGAAGAATATGGCCAGACTTATTGTCTGCCCGCAGTTTTGCAGGGTTGCTCGCATTCCAGATGCCGCGCCCCTGTGTTCTGGTGGGACCGAATTCATTATCGACGCGGTGTTAGGAGAAAAGAAAACGCCGTTGCCGATTCCCATTATGAAAAGTATCGCTGCAAATGGGAGGTAGTCGAAATCGCTCGGAAGGAACGTCAACGCTATGAGAGTGGTTCCGATGATAATCATTCCCAACGTAGCGAATAGTCTTGCGCCGTGCTTGTCCGATAGCCAGCCGCTGATAGGACCAGTAAGCACGGTTCCGATGGATAGTGGAATCAAGAATATGCCGGCCCAGAACGGTGTAACCTCGAAACTATAACCGTGCAGCGGGAGCCAGATGCCTTGGAGCAGTATAATTAGCATTATCATAAGCCCTCCTCTAGCCATAGCACCCAAGAACCCTGCAAGGTTTGCTGAACTGAACATTCTTATCTTAAACAGCTCAAGTCTAAACATAGGGTCAGCAACATGCATTTCGATGAAGGGGAAAGCAATGAGAAGCCCGCCACCTGTAACGAGAGAGATAATGACCCCTGGGTTCCCCCACCCCATAGACGAATTGCCATACGGTAATAGACCATAGGTAACGCCGATTAAGACAAGTGTCAAGCCAGCGCCGAAGGCAACGTTTCCCCAATCGTCCATTTTCTGATGTTCTTTAATGGTGCCGAGTTCTTTGAGTTTCGAGTACGACCAAACTGTACCGACGATACCCACTGGAACGCTAACGAGGAAGACTAGTCTCCAATCAATGGTTGCCAATATTCCTCCGAGAACTAGACCTACTAATGAGCCGACCAAAAAAGCAACGCCATTTATTCCCAAAGCTTTCCCACGCTCGTTGGTAGGGAACGCATCAGTTATTATTGCAGCACTGTTTGCGAAGAGGAATGCTCCGCCAACTCCTTGAATTATTCTAAAAAATATTAACTCAATCGCACCAGTACTTCCTTCATTTGGCGTTATAGAGCATAGTACGGAACCGACCGTGAAGATTGCGAACCCAAGGTTATAGAGACGTACCCTCCCAAGCATGTCGGATATCCTGCCGAAAGTGACCAATAACGTGGCGGTGACTATGCTATAGCCGAACATGATCCAGAGCAGATATTGGAAGGAAGTGAACGGGTCAATGTTTATTCCCCTGAAGATTGCCGGTAGCGCAATCAAAACGATTGTGCCATCGATTGAAGCCATAAGAACGCCAAGTGTGGTGTTCGAGAGAGCAACCCACTTGTATTGAACCATCGTAGCGCACCTGTCGGAAAGATTACCTCAATTCGTTAACTAACGAGTCTAAAATAGTTTACCCGTTATCATCAGGTTCTCGCAACGAAAGCGCGCTCTTCCGAAGAGCTGAAAAATTCGCGTGCAAGCTGTAGAGAATTGCGGATAAGATTACTAAGCGCCAAGAAGGGGTGACGTCTCCCGCACTTCCCCTTATTTGTTTCTGACAGGGCAATGGTTCTCGAGCCGTGTCAACTTATGACCTCCATACATTAAGTTTTTGGGCGTGCAAGAGGTGCAACCTGATAGGTTAGTGGTGGCAGAAAAATAATTCTTTTTTTAATGCCTATCTGTGCTTGTTCCTGTCTTCCCTAGCCAAATCGGGCTCGTTCCAAGCCTATTCAACTTGCCACGCAGGATGTTGAGAACTTGCCACCGATTATGTTATCAACGGCGCCGGGAACGTACGCCGCGCGCCCCCCAAGAAACTTGTGGGTTCGCTGCTGGAAATTGCGGATAAAGAAATATTAAGGTCTAAGCCTTATTTCGCAGTTTCTAAGTGGGATAGTGAAGA